>NZ_JAMYSW010000010.1:0-212430 GCF_040322135.1 Mesorhizobium sp. M0189 | reverse complement strand
CTGGCCCGTCTGCTTCACTGCCATCGCGATTCCCTCAGACCGTCCACCTCAGAGAATCACAATCAGCGAATTACGCAACAGGCCCACAAGGGGAGAAGGGAAGAGCAGCACGCCCTCCCCCTCAAGCCCGCCTCGATTGCTCCAGCTCTCGACCGTTGAGCAGGCGCGCCTCGGCGCGGGCTCGCTGCCGGTCGTCGATGAAGGCAGCCTGGATCGAAACGGCGGCGCCCGGCAGGCCGTCGGCCCGGCAGGCCTTGCAGATCAGGCGCCCGGAAAGTGCTGATAGCGGTGTCTCCGGCCTCACCCCATGCCGCTTGAGCTCGGCCGGCTTCCACCACCTGTTGCGGCCGCAATCGATGCACTCGACGGCAATCGAGACGACATCGGCGATCGTCGCTTCCTTGCCCGCTAATGCCATGGCCATCCCCATCGTTGTTCCTGCTTTGTTCACATTATCGGTTTTCGAGGCGGAGTCGAGTCGGTTCCGCTTACACCAACGTGAAAGTTTCACTTGTTCATTTATTTGAGTTATGCTTCTATACCATGCAAGCTGGAATCGGCGCAGCCGCGGCCGCTCCGTCCACCGAATGCAAGGGAGTGACGATGGACCTCGCCCAGTTCGCCCAGGCCTGCGGTTATGCCGGCGACAGCCCGGCCATGCTTGCCGCCTTCGCGGCCATCCGCCAGGACGGCATCCGCACGGCGCGCCAGGGCCATCGCCAGCGCAAGGCGGCGATCGACCGGATGAAGCCGAGCCGCGCTTTGTTCCTGGCGGCGATCCGCCCGGCGCAGTCGGCCGAGGAGGCGATCGAGGACGCCGCCCGCTTCCTGTCGATGTTCCGCAACATGCCGCACTGGCGACAGGAAAGGCGCAGCGCCGACCTCGCCCGCGCCAGGCAGCAGCGCCTCTTCGCCCGCTTCTTCCGCCGCTACGGCTATCGCCTCTGGGCGTTGGAGGCCGCCTGAAGACGCGCGCCCCCCTTGCAGTCAAAACGGATATTGCGATCGCCAACACTGCGCCGTATGTCTCCGCGCGATGAGCGAGATCGAATTCCGTCGTGCCCAGGCGCCCGACCTGCCGGCGATCGTTGCAATGCTTGCCGACGATGCGCTCGGCGCAGACCGGGAAGACCCGTCCACGCCGCTCGCGCCATCCTATCTCGATGCCTTCAGCGCGATCGATGCCGATCCCAACCAGTTGCTGGCCGTGGCCGTCGAGGCCGGGCAATTGGTCGGAACGCTGCAACTCAGCTTCCTTCCAGGCATTTCGAGGAAAGGCGCCTGGCGCGGCCAGATCGAAGGCGTTCGCGTCGCCCGGCAATGGCGCTCTCGCGGCGTCGGCAAGCTGATGATCGAATGGGCGATTGAAGCGTGCCGTTCGCGCGGCTGCAGCCTCATTCAGCTCACCACGGACAACAGTCGACGGGAAGCGCACACCTTCTACGAGCGCCTCGGTTTCACCGCCAGCCATCTCGGCTACAAGATGGCGCTGTAGGTCGCTGCAGCAGGCGCCGTCGGCGAAGCTGCCGATCTCCCCCCTTGCGGGGGAGATGCCCGGCAGGGCAGAGGGGGGTGCTGTCCCTCCGACCTGTCAACCAATCGGAGCCAAACCCTCAGGCTGATTCGAGTTGGCAACAACTGAAGTCGAAGTTGGCGATCCGTCCCACCCCCCTCTGTCCTGCCGGACATCTCCCCCGCAAGGGGGGAGATTGGATGTTGCTTCGACTTTCGCCAACCACCAACGCTGGAACGCAGGCAGACAGAGGGCGCCAAACTGAAACAATTGCCCTTCACCTGCCCTCCGCGCCGCTTGACAATCCGCCCACAATGTTCTCTTTATGTTCTCATCAAAACTCTAGACAAGGCGGCGTTTGAACCGCCGCGGGCGAACGGGCCGGATGGAAGCCAACATCCTCCACGCGGATCTGGATGCCTTCTATGCCTCGGTCGAACAACTGCTCGACCCGGCCTTGCGCGGCAAGCCGATTGCCGTCGGCGGCGGGGTAGTGCTCGCCGCATCCTATGAAGCCAAGGCGTTCGGCGTGCGCGGCGGCATGCCGGGACGGCGGGCGCGGGAACTCTGCCCGCAACTCATTTTCGTCGGCGGCCATTTCAAGGACTATCAGCGGCTGGGCGATGCGGCAATCAAGGTGCTGGGCGATTTCACGCCGGTGGTCGAGCGGATTTCCATCGACGAGGCCTTTGCCGACGTCGCCGGCTGCACCCACCTGTTCGGCTCGCCGGCCGAGATCGCCGGCAAGATCCGCCACCGCGTGCGGGCAGAGCTCGGCCTGCCGATCTCGGTCGGCGTAGCCCGCACCAAGCATCTGGCCAAGATCGCCTCACAGGTCGCAAAACCCGACGGGCTGGTGGTGGTCGATCCGCGCCACGAGCTGGAGTTCCTGCACCACCTGCCGGTCGAGCTGATGTGGGGTGTCGGCCCGGTCACCAGGGAGCGGCTGGCCGGCATCGGCGTCAACACCATCGGCGAGCTGGCGAAGACCAACGATGGCGCGCTGGAGCGCCTGCTCGGGCCGGCGGCGGGAGAAAAACTCAACGCGCTGGCGTGGAACCGCGATCCGCGCAAGCTGGAGACGCAGCGCCGGGCGCGCTCGGCCGGCGCGCAATCGGCGCTCGGCCGAAAACCGGCCGAGGAGCAGGTCTTCGTGCCTGCGCTGCTGCATCTGGCCGATAGGGTCGCCACAAGATTGCGGGCGAAATCCCGCCCCGGCCGCACGGTGACGGTTCGCGTCCGCTTTGCCGACCTGCGCTCGGTGACGCGCTCGATCACGCTCGACCAGCCGATATCGGCAACCGCCATGCTGGCCGAGATCGCCGAGGCGCTGGTGCGCAAGGTGCTCATCGACCATCCGCACGAAAAGACAATCTCGCTGCTGGCGATCGCTGTCTCGCATCTGGAGCAGCATGCCGGCCTGCAACTGGAACTGCCGCTCGGGCTCGCCGACGACCGCCGCCGCCCCGGCACCAGGAAGGGCGCGGCGCGCTGGACCGCAGATCGCGCCGTCGACAAGATCCGCGACCGCTTCGGCTGGGAGGCGGTCGGCTACGCCTCGGTCGCGCTCGGACTGTCGCGGTCCGTTCCCGACGCGTTTCGCGAGCTCGCCGAAAAGGAATTGTGAGCTGCGCGGCCGGGGCGAAAAAAGATTATCCGGCAGGAGCCAGGGGCGATACGGCCGGCCCGTTCAAAGCCGTGCCATCGACGGCAAAATGCGAGCCGTGGCAGGGGCAGTCCCAGCAGCGTTCCAGCGAGTTCCAATGGACATGGCAGCCGACATGGGTACATGCGGCCGAGCGTTTGTAGAGCGTGCCGTCCTCGTCGCGAAAGGCCGCGACTTTGGTAAGACCTTCGCGGACGATGGCGCCCTGCCCCGGCCGCAGCTTGTCGGCGGAATCGATTTCACCAGGCGCGACATACTCGGCAAAACTCCTGATCGCTGTCGCATTCTCCGCTAGATAATCGGCGATCGCCCGTACCGTCTTGCGAGAGGGTTCGTAAAGTTCCCGCCAGGGGCTTTCCCCCTTCAGAATCAGGTCCGAAATCAACAGGCCTGCCACGACCCCATGGGTGATGCCCTGGCCGGAATCGCCGGTAGCAACGAAGACTCGCCGATCACCGGGATTGAGGCCGATGAACCCGGCATAGTCGACCGTCTCCATCACCTGCCCGGACCATCGATTGGCTTCCGCGCCGACATCGGGCACCAATTTTTTGATCCAGGCCGCCAGGGCCGTGAAGCGGTGGTCGGCGTCGTCGGCCTGCCCTGTCTTATGGTCTTCACCACCGACGATCAGAAAGTCGGTCTTGCCTTCGCCAGGCTGCAGACGGACGTAGTGATAGGGGTCCAGCGTGTCCCAATAGAGTGCATCCGGCAAAACGTCGCGCGCGATCTCGAACGACATGGCGTAGGTCCGATACGGCGCCTGCTTGGTATGGAGCGCGACCCGATCGTTGATCGGCGAGTTGGTGGCGACAACGGCCGACCTGGCAGACACGGCAAAGCCCGAGACCGTGCTTACGCGCACGCCGCCGTCGGTCTCCTCGACCTTATCGACGATGGTCTCCGCATAAAGCGCGCCGCCGTGCGCGCGGATGCCGGCAGCCAGCCCGCGGAGATATTTGAGCGGGTGGAATGTCGCCTGATTGGCGTAGCGAAGGATCGGTCCATCCGAAAAGCCTGCAAACGGCACGCCTGCGGTTTTCTCGACGTCGACCCCGATCTTCAGAGCGGCGTCCAGTTCGCGCTCGATGACGGATTCCTTCCTGCCCGACGCCGGAAACAGAAAACCGTCGAGGCGGCGGAAATCACACGCCATACCCTCCGCCTCCAGGATCGATTGGATACGGTCAATAGCGGCCGACTGGCTTTGATAGTAAATCCGCGCCAGTTCCTCGCCGCGCAATTTGATCAGTTCCGAAAAATAGTCATCGCAGATCGATGACAGGTGCGCGGTGGTGCGGGCCGTCATGCCGCTTCCGATCCGGCCGCGATCGAGCACCGCCACCTTTTGCCCGGCGATGGCCAGTTCGTAGGCGACCGACAGTCCGACAATGCCAGATCCGACGACCACGACATCGACCTGTTCACTCCGCTCGAGCGGAACCGCATCAGGCGCGACTTCGGTTCTCGCCCAAACGGATACAGTCCTTTCGTCGCCGACATTCATGGCGGAGCCCTTCATACCCGACATTCGGATAAACGGACGCCAGGATTCAAAGTTCCTTGACGCCTGAATGCCTGCGTAAGCTTGACGTCACCGCCGGTCCGCCCCGACGCGTTGTGAGCCGGCCTGGCTGGGGCGGTGCGATGCACTTTACGTGGCCGTCACACCAAAAGCGTTGCGCTGCCCCAGGCGATCAGGGCGATGCCGGCTGCCCGGCCGACCCACTGGCCGGCAGGAAACGCCTTTTCAACCAGCACCAGAATGGCGAGCCCGGCAACCCACACCAGGTTCATGATGCCACCCACGAACAATAACGCCATCAGCATCCAGCAGCATCCGACACAGAACGCCCCGTGCAGCGCGCCCAAACGCAGCGCGCCAAGTGTGTGGGGACGCCAGTGGCGGGAAAGGAACGCCGTCGGCTTCCTGCAATGCGACAGGCAGGCGTTCTTGAGCGGCGAGAGCTGATACAGGCCCGCGGCGATCAGGACGATGCCTGAAAGCCAGCGGCTCTGCGAACTCATCGTCGCCGCGGTAACGAATGCCTCGCGTTCGAGCAGCCAATGCAACGCAGCTGCCGCGACGGAGAACCCCAGCCAGACCAGGAGATAGCCTGCCATGAATACGCCGGTGGGCGCGAGCTTGTCCTGGATCTGCCCTTGTGCGAGCGCATGGCGATGCACGCGCGCATAGAGCAGGACAGTCGGCGCCGCGCTCGGAGACATCATGGCGATCATCATGACCCACCACATGGCGATCATCAGCGCCCAGTTCGCCGCCCCCCAGACCCGCGGTTCCGTCGCCGTGGCCATTGCGCTCATGTCCATGCCGGGCATGTCCATGCCAGACATATCGGAGGTCATGTCGGCGGTTTGCTGGTGGGGGAATAGCGCGACCCTCGTCATCTCCCACGCATTCATGCCGAGCCCTGCACCGGCGACGATATAAAGCCAGCCCAGCAGGCACAGCGCCGCCACGCCCGCAATCGTGATGACGCGGTCGCGTCTGAGCAGCCGTTCCAGTGGCGACCCACCGTCCATGCGGCGCGTCAGGCCCGCACCACCCCGTGATTGTTGAGATGCAGCCGGGCGAACTGGCCGTAACTGTCCTTCATATTCACCTGAACCGGCCCGCTGGTTGTGCTTGAAGCGCTGCCGATCTCGGCGACCGCATATTCGAAGCCGTTCGGCAACACGATCTGAGCGCGCGAGTCCGCGCCCGTCACCTTGTTGCGAATTGGTTCGCCGACCGTTTCGATGTAGTCCTTGACGAAGATGCGGCCCCTGCGGCCGTCGATATCGAGGTCGAGATCGATCTTGGTGAAAACCGGCTCATTCATTTTTGTCACGGTTGAGGCGTAGACGGCGAACATCGTCGCGAACGGGTCGGTGTCCTGGCCGGTCATGATGCGCAGCAGCGCTTGACGCTGCCGGTCGGTTGCATTCTCGTCGACGAAAGCGATGGCTTCGCCATTGCCTTCGTGGATCGCGCCAGGCCATTTGAAGATCGCGGCGATCCGCAGGCCGTCGAGAGCGGTTTCGCCATGATGACCTTCGTCAATCTGGATGCCCGCCACCGCATGGCAATGGCCTTTGTCGGGCAGCGCATTGAATTGACAGTTGCAGCCATATTCGCAGGTGCAATTGACGAGTTCCCGTCCCTTGATTTCCCAAGACGTCATGCTGTCCTCCCTGATGCGAAGTATTAGACCATCATCATACACCTGCGCCGGCCGTGCCGCCATCCTGTGGCGCCAAGAGTGATCGCGACAAGAGGCGGCAGGCCAATGCGGTTTCTTGTCGAATTTGGGTGAACATACCCCCCGGAGATGGCGGGGCGATATCGGAACGGCAGACGTGGGTCGAAACAAGCGTTTCCGAGCGCAACCCGCCAAGGTCCGGAAATGACCCCAGAAGGGGCGTTCGGCAGCGATCCGAGCAGCAAGGATTTGGCAGGACCGGAAATCGGCATGGAATGCCGCAATCATCATCATGTCCCGTCCAAGTTGTGGACACTTCCTTCTCAAAGGCGCACTCTTGGCATGCGAAACGCGAGCCAGAGTTTCGTCCAACGCTTCACATGCCTGACTTGCGTCGGTGATTGTCTGACCTATCCGGATACTTCCGGATGGGCAGACCTCACATTGTGTCGCCTATCCGTGATCAGGCTACGGCCTAAGGCACGTTGCAGCCCGTTCCGGATCAACTGGGAGGTAAACAACATGCCTGATTTTCAGCGCAGAGAACTTCTTGTTCAAGGAAGCGCGGCTCTTGCCGCAATTGCTGCTCTCTATACCTCGCGTCGGGCTTACGCTTTTCCAACACGGCCGAGCGAGGAAGTTATTCCGTGGCTGGATCAGCCGGCCGAAAATCCCGATCCGGTGGGTATCCAGAAGCAGCTTGTCTGGGAGGATTTGGACAGCTGGATAACGCCAAACGACAAGTTCTTCAGCATCTCGCATTTCAACCGACCAACGATCGACGAGAAGACATGGTCGATGGAGATCGGAGGCCTGGTCAAGAAGCCCTTGGAGTTAACGCTCGCCGACATCAGGGCGCGACCGCGGCAGGAGGTCGTTTTCACAGTGGAGTGCTCGGGCAATCACGGGTTTCCCTTTTTCACCGGCGGCATCGGCAATGCCCGTTGGGCAGGGACGCCGCTCGCCCCGATCCTCGAGGAAGCCGGTGTTCTGGAGAAGGGCATCGAGGTCGTCTTTTTCGGTACCGACACAGGCGAGATCCCGATACGCGACGTAAAAATGAAGCAGAACTTCGCTCGTAGCATGTCGCTCGCCGACGCGATGAACCCCGACAATCTCCTCTGCTATGAAATGAATGGAGCCGCCTTGCCGGCGGCCAATGGCTTCCCGGTACGGCTCATTGCTCCAGGCTGGTACGGGATCGCCAACGTCAAGTGGCTAAAACGCATCGAGGTTCGCGATACGCGGTTCATGAGCCTTCTGATGGCCCGTGACTATGTCACCATCCGGGAGGAGGACCACAACGGCGAGACCGTATGGGCCGAGACTTCGGTCGGGCGAGCGCTGATAAAGTCCGCGCCCGCGAAGGTTACCCGGAAAGATTCAGATTACTCCATCATTGGAGCAGGCTGGGGGGCGCCGATCGAACGGGTCGAAGTGCAAATCGATCAGGGGCCTTGGGCACCAGCGACCATTGACCACAGTGAGGAGGCAGAACACGCCTGGAAAATTTGGTCCCTGGATTGGGCAAATCCCTCTCCTGGAGAACACACGGTGACCTCGCGCGCGGTCAGCACCACGGGACAAATTCAACCGGCGATGGACGATCCCTTGATTGCCAAGAAACACACATACTGGGAAAGCAATGGCCAGGTGACGCGCCGCGTGCGTATCGGCTAGCGCATTTTGCAGCCAAATGGAATCATTTGGCGTCCGCATAAATGCGGCAAAACAGATAGTTAGAGCGGGTTACCGGTTCCAGAGAACCGGAACCAGTCTAAGAACTTGCTGCCGTGTGACAATTTGCGTTTGGGTCACCCAGGAGGAGGCTGCCTGATCCGAAAGCTGGCACCGCTCTGTATCGAGCATGACGGGTGTAGGCCGTAGATCCTCTTCGCGACGATACCGGTCCCCGAAATCGGGGGCGGAGCCCTTCAGCTTAGTGATCGAGGCGATGGCAGACTTGTCCGGTGGCGCAACCTTGGCCATGTCGCCTTCGCGCGCCATTTCCGCACCATTTCCAGCCTTCTGCTCACCTCTCCACGGCCCTGATCTCCGCGTCGACCAGGCACCAGGGCGCATAGCGGAAGTCGCGGATCTGGATGACCTCCTCGCCCGCCCATTCAACCAGCACGAAGCCGCGCACGGCGCCGTCGGCCGCTTGCGGGTCGCGGATGAGGATCGCCGGCCTGCCGTCGACGAAGCCGAGCGACAATGTCCAGTCGCTGATACGATCGTAATTGCCGAAATAGGTCGACGCCTGGGCCTTGCCGCGCAGGCGGACGCGGTTGACGACATCGAGCCGGACGTCCTCTGCGATCAGTGCCCTGACCGCGTCGAAGTCGCGCGCGTTGAACAGGTCGACATAGCGCCGCAGCCGGCGCTCGTCATCGGCGTCGAGCCTCGGCGCGAGCGCCTGCTCGGGCTGCAGCGCCAGCAGCTTGAGCTGCGCCCGCCCGCGATGCAGCGCGGCCTTGGTGGCGGCGAGCGTCGCGCCGGTCACCTCGCAGGTCTCATGCAGGCTGAGGCCGAGCACGTCGACCAGGATCACGGCGCTGCGCTGCGGCACCGAAAGCTGCATGAAGGAGCGCAGGCCGGTCTGGGCGGCGAGCCGGCTGTCGGCGCTGCCGGAGGGATCCTCGATGACGCTCATGTCGGCCTCGGTCATGCGCGACCTTTCCCGATTGCGCCGCCGCAGATGATCCTGCGCGGCATTGTGGGCGATGCGAAACAGCCATTGCTCCGGCCGTTCGACCATCGCACCGCCGTCGATCGCCTGCAGCGCGTTGATCAGCATCTCCTGGACGATGTCCTCGCCGTCGATCACCGAGCCGGCCATGCGCGCGCAGTAGCGATGCAGCCTTGGCCGCAACCCGACGAGCATCGCCTCCAACGTCGCCCTGTTCATTTTCGGCGTAGCATCCCGTTTCTGCGCGAGCGGCATGGCAGGCGCTACCCGGCTTCCTGATCCGCCAGCATACGGTAATTGCCGATGACTTTGACAGGCGATCGCATTGCCGGGGTCGAACGGCGTTCGGCGTGGTTTTCCGCAAATGCCTTGAAGGCGGCAAGCCCGGTCAGCGCCGACGAATCGCCGTTCTGGCCGACGATGTGGACGAACGAGCCGTCGTCCAGCTCGAGCACGAGATAGCGCACCGTCGGCGGTGCCGCCTCGCCCAGCGCTTCGAACACTTTTTCGACCAGCGCGCGGTTATCTTCCAGGTCGGCTTGGTTCACACCGTATCGAATGAGCGCGTAGTCCATTGTCGTCTCCTGACTGGTTGGTATGAACGAAGGACGACCGGCTGCGCTGAAAAGATTCTCCTTGTGGAAGAATCTTTTCGGTTGCCCGCATCGTCTTTCCCGCGTGGGCGGCTGCGCGGCAGCCATCAAGCAGGAGCGACGATCATGCATATCCAGTTTGCCGAGCTTCCGGTATTCGACCAGGACCGCGCCAAGGCGTTCTACACCAGGCATCTCGCCTGTCAGGTCCTGGCCGACCAGAAGATGGGCGATGGCGGCTGGCGCTGGATCGAGCTGGCATTTCCGCATGCCGTGACGAACCTGCATTTCATCAGGCGCGCCGACGACGCCCCCGGCGCGGAGCCCGTATTGGTGCTGGTCGACGAAAATGTCGGGGCAATGAGCGCGGCGTTGAAGGCGGGCGGCGTCGAAATCATCACCGATCCGCATGAGGCGCCGTGGCAGCCGGGGCGCACGGTGGCGGAGTTTCGCGACAGCGAAGGCAACCGCATGGTCCTCGCCAGCCGCTAAGCCACCGGAGCCCTCTGTCCGGGGGGCGTCCTACCTAAGTCCTACCTCCGGCCGGACCATCGGCCGTGCTTCCTTCGTATTATTATTTCGTGACCGCTGCGCGCCGGAACCTTCCCTTGCATCGGGCGTTCGGGCGCTGTATTCGCGCTGCCTCATATTTAGGCAGGCGGAGGATATGCGAATAAGGGCGGGTGGCAAAACAAACATGGGCCGGGGAGGAGCATCTTACCATGTCGAACCGTAAAATCGGAATGTCCCACAGTTTGGGGCTGCGCGTCGCTGACCTCAAATCCAGAATGCAAACTGCCCAGATTACCGAGCACGAAATCAAGACGTTTCAAAAGGTTGCCGCCATCATGGGCGGCGCCAAAGGCTCACTGCGCCTCGATGCGGACGATCTGATTGCCGCATCCTTCCTTGTCGATCCCGTGGAAGATCTCCCGCTCTCCAGTTGACGGCGCTGAACGCGGGTCGAAATCCTATCGGGTTTGAACCTGCGATTGCCGCCAGCGGAGCATCCGCCAGCCCAGGCCGCATGCGAGGATGACGTTGGCCAGCGCCAGACCAGAAAGCGCGGCCAACGTCCCATGCGGGCCGAAGCGCTCCAGCAGCAATGCGCCGGCCGAGGGTGCCGCCGCCTGGGCGATCAGGCTCGGCATGGCGAGGCGGCCCATCAGCTTCGCGTAGCCGTTCGAGCCGAACAGCGCGAGCGGCAACGTCCCCCGCGCGATGGATTCCAGGCCGATGCCCGCGCCATAGAAGCCGAGCGCCAGCGGGATGATTGGCATGCCGGCCCAGAGCGCCGAAACGCCGATCGCCACAAACGTAACCGAGGCGAACTTGGTCAGGATCGGATGGTGGTAGCGCGCGATGGTCATCTCGATCGCGCGCGCCGCCACCTGGGACGGGCCGACCAGCGCGCCGAGCCCGACGGCCGCGGCCAGCGCCATGCCGCTGCCTTGCAGGATGGTGAGCAGATGCACCGACACCGTCGAGGAGATCACCGCCGCAAGCGTAAGGGTGGCGGCCAACACGATCATGATCGACGGATCGGGATTGCCTTCGCCGGCCGGCGTCACCTCTTTCAATCCTGGCCCGACCGGCAATCCTGGCCCGACTGCCGGTTGCGGCGCCTCGCGGGGCAGGATCACGAGATAGAGCGGAAGCGCAATCACCAGCTGAAAGACAGCGTAGGCCAGGCAGGTGCCGCGCCAGCCGACCTCCCCAAGAAGCCAGGCCGAAATCGGCCAGCAGATCGTACTGGCAAAACCGCCGAACAGCGTCAGCGTGGTAATGGCGGAGCGCGCGCCGTGGCCGTAGTGGCGCCCAAGCGTCGCGAAAGCGGCATCGTAGAGCCCAGCCCCCATGCCCAGTCCGATGACCAGCCAGGCTGCGATATAGGCCGCAAGATTAGGGGCTAGAGCCAGCCCGATCTGGCCGAGCCCGATGCATGCGGCGCTGAACACCAGAACGTTGCGGCCGCCATGCCGCTCGATCGACGACCCGACGCGCGGCGAGATCAATCCTGCCGTGAGCAAGCCGAGGGACAGGCCGCCGACAACCCATGCCAGCGGCCAGCCGGTATCGGAGGAGACCGCCGGCGCGATGACCGCGGGAAGATAGTAGGAAGACCCCCACGCCATGATCTGCGTCAGGCCAAGCGCGGTGATGATCGCGCCGCGGCTGCGCAAGATGGTGGGCGAAGGCGCCAGAAGGCTCATGCCGCGACGCTGCAGCCGCAGCCGCTTTTGCCGACCGCCTTCGCCTCGGCGTCGGCGACACAGCAGGCGCCCGAAGCCGCCGGCGCCGGACCGCCGCAGCAACCCTTGTCGACAATGCCGATCCTCGGCACGGTGCAGACGCCGGTCTCGGGCAGCACGAGCTGGACATTGTCGGCCGCAACCATGTCGCCGGCAATCGCCGCGGCGACGGAGCGCACCTGCTCATACCCGGTCAGCAGCAGGAAGGTCGGCGCGCGGCCATAGCTCTTGATGCCGACTGTGTAGAACCCATGCTCGGGATGGCTGAGCTCGCGGTGACCGTGCGGCGGCACGTCGCCGCAGGAATGTTCGTTGGGATCGATCAGCGGTCCCAGCGCCTTGACGCTTTCCAGCCACGGATCGAGTTCGAGCCGAAGCTCGCGCGTCAGCGACAGATCGGGGCGCTGTCCGGTCGCGGCGATGATGCGGTCGACCGGGCCAATCCGCTGCAAGCCGTCCTTGGTCTGGCCTTCGACGACCAGCCGGCCGT
This sequence comes from Mesorhizobium sp. M0189, assembly GCF_040322135.1. Classification (NCBI taxonomy): domain Bacteria; kingdom Pseudomonadati; phylum Pseudomonadota; class Alphaproteobacteria; order Hyphomicrobiales; family Phyllobacteriaceae; genus Mesorhizobium; species Mesorhizobium sp. M0189. The sequence continues at coordinate 200,024 of NZ_JAMYSW010000010.1, read as the reverse complement.
CGGCATCGCGGATCGAAACGGCTGCAAAGCCCGTCACCAGTCTGACGCCGCGGCTCTCGGCGAGTTCGCGCACTTCGGCGCCGAGTTCGCCGCGTGCCGGCAATTGGTCGGCATCGCCGCCGCCATAGATGCGCACCAGGTCGGTGCCGCGCGTTGTCCAGATGAAGGCCGTGCCGGGCTCCATATCCGCCAGCCTGGCGAGATCCAGCAAGGCATTGGCGGCCGAATGGCCGGAGCCGGCGACCAGCGTCGTCTTGCCGGCATAAAGGCTGCGGTCGCGGCCGAGGATGTCGGGAATGCCGTAGGCGATGCGGTCGGCAAATTGCGCTTCGCCTACGGCATGAATTCCGCCGGCGCCGAGCGGGTTCGGCATTTGCCAGGTTCCCGACGCATCGATGACGGCGCGGGCGCTGTCGCGCCGCGTGCCACTGGCGGTTTCGACCACCAGCATGAACGGCCGGTTTTCGCGTTCCTTGCTCAGCACCTTGTCGGCGCCCCAGCGCGAAATGCCGACGACGCGGGCGCCGGTTTCGACCGACGGTGACAATTGCGGAAGCTTTGCAAGCGGCTCGAGATAGTCCGCGACGAGATCGTTTGCCGTCGGGAATGCCTCGGGCTCCGGCATCCGCCAGCCATGCACCTCGAGCAGGTTTCTAGCCGCCTGATCGACGCAATAGCGCCAAGGCGTGAACACCCGGACATGGCCCCAATCCCTGAGATTGGATGCAACCGCATTGCCGGCTTCGTAGACTTTGACAGGAATACCTTGCGCGATGAGGTGGACCGCTGCCGCCAGGCCGACCGGCCCGGCGCCGATCACCGCAACGGGAAGCCTTTCGATCATATCCATATCTTCCATCCTTCCGGTAGTTTCGAATTACAATGCCAAAAAAATTACGCCGCCGTCTTGGCCGTCGCTTTCACCGATGCCGGCGCACAGGTGGCGTCGGCGCAGCATTCGTCCGCGAGGTATCCGATGAGCCCGTTCATGGCGGAATAGTTGGCCCGGCAGATCAGCGTCGTCGCCTGCCGCTCCTGCGTCACCAAGCCGGTGTCGACCAGCCGCTTGAGGTGATGCGACAGCGTCGAGGCGGCGATGCCGAGCCTGTCCTGGATGCGCCCGACCGGCAGCCCTTCATCGCCCGCCCGCACCAGGGTGCGGTAGAGCTGCAACCGCGTCGGGTTGCCGAGGGCTTCAAGTTGCGCAGCTGCTTTTTCGAGTTTCATGGAAATACCATACTTCCAAGAAGACAGGGCGTCAACGTTTATTTCGAACATTATCGAATAACCGGGCAATCGCCGTCCCCCTTTGCGCCAATCGTCTGCCTCAAATCGACCGCTGGTTTACCCGTCTGGCAAGCTCTTCCGCGCTTTCGACGCGTTCGGAATAGCGGTTGGTGAGATAGGCGGACCGATTCGCGCAGAAGAAGCGTGAATTTCATCAGCTCCTCCATCACGTCGACTATGCGGTTGTAGTAGGGCGAGGGCTTCATGCGCCCGGCCGCATCGAATTCGTTGAATGCCTTTGCCACCGACGATTGGTTCGGGATCGTAAACATACGCATCCAGCGGCCCAGGATACGCAGTTGGTTGACGGCATTGAAGCTTTGTGAGCCGCCGGAAACCTGCATGACGGCAAGCGTCCGGCCCTGGGTGGGCCGCACCGAACCCAACGACAATGGCAGCCAGTCGATTTGCGATTTCATGATGCCGGTCATCGAACCGTGACGTTCAGGCGAACACCAGACCTGGCCTTCGGACCAAAGCGACAGCTCACGCAGCTCTTTCACCTTGGGGTGATCGGCGGGCGTCGAATCCGGCAGCGGCAAACCGGCAGGGTTGAAGATGCGGACTTCAGCGCCAAGCCAGGTCAAGATACGTGCGGCTTCCTCAGTGGCCATGCGGGAATAGGAACGCTCCCGCAAGGAGCCGTAGAGCATCAAGATCCGAGGCTTATGGACCGACGCGGCCACATCGAACAGCGCAGATGCATCGATTGCCGGGAGTTGCTCCATATCTCTATGTTTGGCAGGGACCCTGCGTGATCGACTGGTTTCATGGCTTCAAAACTTTCTTATTTCGAGTTTCATCGAAATAGGTAGGCGCGATCCGTCGTGGCGTCAAAGCAAATTTCGAGAAATGTCGAAATACTCTAGGCGACGCGCTTGCCGCTGGCGTCGACGACGACCTCGCCGTCCTCCTTGGTAAAGGGGCCGATATCCGGATTGGGCAGGATATCGAGCACCGCTTCGGAGGGTCGGGCGAGCATGGTGCCGAGCGGCGTCACCACGATCGGCCGGTTGATCAGGATCGGATGCGCCAGCATAAAATCGAGGATCTCGTCGTCGCTCCACTTCGGGTCGCCCAGGCCAAGTTCGGCATAGGGCGTGCCCTTCTGGCGCAGCAATTGGCGCGGCGTCATGCCCATTGCGGCGATCAGCTCGACGAGCTTTTCGCGCGACGGCGGGGTTTTCAGATATTCGATCACCTTCGGCTCCTCGCCGGACTGCCTGATCATGGCCAGCGTGTTGCGCGAGGTGCCGCAATCGGGGTTGTGGTAGATGGTGACGGTCATTGCGCAGCTTTCATCTGTCCGACTGGTTTCGGTTGGGCGAGCAGCCACCCTGCCAATGCCATGGCGAGCAACGCGCCCAAAAGCTCGGCGGCGATGAAGCCCGGCAGATCGGTGGGACGGATCCCGGCAAAAGTGTTGGAGAACGCGCGGGCGATGGCGACGGCCGGGTTGGCAAAGGATGTCGACGCGGTGAACCAATAGGCGGCGGTGATATAGAGCCCAACCAACCAAGGGATAGAATCCGGGCGCGAACGCAGGCCGGCAAGAATGGTGAAGACCAGCCCGAAGGCGGCGACCAGCTCCGCAATCCATTGGCCGCCTCCGGTCCGCACCGTCGCCGACACTTCCAGGATCGGCAATTCGAACATTGCATGCGCCAGGAACGTTCCAGCGATGCCGCCGGCAATCTGGGCGGCGACGTAGGCCAGCGCTGCGTTCGTTTCGATTTCACGCCGAAGCGCGAACACCAGCGTCACCGCCGGGTTGAAGTGCGCTCCGGAGATCGGCCCGAATATGGTGATGAGCACGACCAGGATCGCCCCGGTCGGCAAGGTGTTGCCGAGCAGCGAGACGGCGACATCGTTGCTCAGCCTGTCAGCCATGATGCCGGAACCGACCACAGTGGCGACCAGCAGAGCCGTGCCGAGGGCCTCGGCAACAAGGCGTCGGGAAAGCTGAACCACCTCAGCCGGCCTTCGGCAGATTGCGGCCGATCTCGTCGAGGCGCTTCTGCAGCGCAAGTCTGTCGACCGCATTGATCGGCAGGCTGACAAAGATCGAAATTCGGTTGTTGAGCATGCGGTAGGCTTCGGCGAAGGCGAGATGCTTTTCCGCCTCGGTGCCTTCGACGGCTGCAGGGTCAGGTACGCCCCAATGCGCCGTCATCGGTTGCCCGGGCCAGACCGGACAGGATTCGTTGGCGGCATTGTCGCAGACCGTGAAGACGAAATTCATCTCTGGGGCACCTGGCTCCGCAAACTCTTGCCAGTCTTTCGAACGGGCGAACGACGTGTCGTAGTTGAGGCTTTTCAAAAGCTGAAGGGCGTAAGGATGAACCTCTCCCTTCGGATGCGATCCAGCCGAATAGGCCTTGAACTTGCCTGCGCCGACGCGGTTCAGGATCGCCTCGGCGAGAATCGACCTTGCCGAATTGCCGGTGCAGAGAAAAAGAACATTGTATGGCTCGCTCATCGCGCACCTCCCTTCTAGCAGTTGCAGGTCACAGCCTGGATCACAGGCTGGCAAAGTTCCGGCGCGCCATTGCAGCAGTCCTCCATCAGGTAGGCCAGCAGATCGCGAAAGCCGGCCATATCGGCGAAATAGCGCACGCTGCGGCCCTCCCGTTCGGTCCGCACCAGGCCGGCATGCGACAGGATCTTGAGATGGGCCGACATCGTATTCGGGAACGCGGCGAGCCGCGAAGCGATCTCGCCCGCCGGCACGCCGTCGGCTCCAGCCCGCACCAAAAGGCGAAAAACGTCCAGCCGGGTTTCCTGGCCGAGCGCGGCAAGCGCCGAAAGGGCGAGTGTCTTGTCCATAATTCCAGGATTCCAGAAATGGCGAAGAGAGTCAACGCGCCTCTGCCAGCGACCCAAGGCAATCTCTCAGTTTTGAATTCGCCCTCTAAGCGTTTGCGTTGCCCCTCACCTGCCTGCCGGCATCCTCTCCCCGTATAGTGACGGGGAGAGGGGCCTCGTCATCGGTGATTTCGCCAAACATCGGCGGTGCAGAAACGACGCCAACGCTGCGGCCAGCCCCTTCTCCCCGTCACTATACGGGGAGAAGTGCCCGGCAGGGCGATGAGGGGCGGCGCCGACTTGTACAACTGATCGTATCCGACACATCGAAGCGATGCCAGCAGCCCTCGGCGGCTCGCTCGACCAAATCAGCCAGGCACCGTGGCGGCAATGGCATCAGCGCGGCCAAGACCGGCAACCGCTTTCCTGACCCGCTGCAGATGCGCCTGGCGTCCGGCGGCCGAGACGCTGTCCATCCGGTAGAGCGCCAGGAATTTGGTCCGGCACAGCGGATGGCAGACGGAGCGGAAGCCGCGCAGCAGGGTTCGCCGGCCGGGCTGTCCCATGATCCACGACATCAGCGGCGTGGCACCGCATGTGGTCATCGCCACCACCCGGCGTATGTGCCGCAATTTGGGCCGCGGACCGCGTCGTGCGGTCGGCATCTCGAAAGCGAAGCCCGGCACCAGCACACGCTCCAGCCAGCCTTTCAGCATCGCCGGCACGCCATACCACCAGGTCGGGTAAATGAAGACGACCGCCTCGGCCCAGATCAGCTCCTGCGCATGTTCGTGCACCGGTTGCAGGTTCGCCGCCTTGTCGTGGTAACCGCGCCATTCCTGCGTGCGCATGACTGGATCGAAGCCGGTCGCATGGAGATCGAGCAGGTGGACCTGATGCCCCCTTTCGGCAAGCGTCTCCAGCACCGTATCGCGCACGGCGCCGTTGAAGCTGTCGGTGCAGGGATGGCAATAGACGACGAGGACCTTCATCTTGCGCTCAGCCCGGTCGGTCGCCAGAGGATCGCGGTGCTGCATGCAAGCGCGTCGCATGCAAACAAGCCACCCGCAGACATAGTCGATCAGCTGTTTTCATGCGAAGCCCCGCAGCCCCATATCAAGACGCAACACCTCCAGTCGCGTCAAGCCCCGCTCGTTCGCTCAAGGAAAATTGCGCAGACATGGGCTTGCTGGAGGGCGCTGTCCCGCATGCCTTGAGGTACTCCGCGGGATGCGGCGCTGCGGAGTATCATGCCCAAGAACTCCCAGCATTGTTCCCAGAATGTCTGCGCCCTAGCTTCAGGGCGTGTTCAAAGCGTCAGGAGAAAACGATGCAGACAGGAAAACTGAGCGGCAAGATCGCCTTGGTGACGGGCGCCTCCTCCGGCATCGGCGAGGCCACCGCCTTGGCGCTGGCGGCCGAGGGCGCCACGCTGGCGATTGCCGCGCGGCGCACTGAGCGCCTGGACGATCTGGCGAGGCGGATCCGTGAGACCGGCAGCACCGCGCTGCCGATTGCCGTCGACGTCACCGACGAAGCGCAAGCCACGGCGATGGTCGAACGGGTCCTGCAGGAGTACGGCCGGCTCGACATTCTGCTTGCGGTTGCCGGCGTCGGCGTCGCCGCGCCGTTCCGCAATACGACGCCGGAAGAATACCGCCGGATGGTCGACGTCAACATTCTGGGCCTGCTTTATCCGATCCATGCGGCGCTGCCGTCGATGCAACGGCAAGGCGCCGGCCACATCGTCGTCGTTTCTTCCGGCACCGGCCGTTATATCCACCCTTCGGTGGTCTATTCCGGCACCAAGCACGCGGTAAGCGCGATGGCGGAATCGCTTCGCCGCGAGATCGGCAAGGACGGCATCCGCGTGACCTGCATCGAGCCTGGCGCCGTCAAGACCGAGTTCACCCAGAATATGCGCGCCGATGTGCGCCAGGCGGTCGAGCTAAGGCTTGGCGACATGGAGCAGCTGGAAAGCGAGGACATCGCCGCCGCCATCCAGTATGCGGTGACGCAGCCGCCACGGGTCAACGTCAACATCCTGACGCTCTATCCGACCGAGCAGGCATGAGCTTGGCCGACAGATATGGTGCCCTGCGCCGCCCCGCAGCATCATCCCCCGGTCATCAGCGTGAACACAAGCTGCCGCAGCTTGCCGCCCGGGCCGAATTCGACCCGGTCGAAATCGCGGCTCGCCTGCCGCTGTGCCTGCGAAATTCCGGCGAGCCGTCTCGTCACTTCCGTCCTGATCTTGCTGCAGCCGCGGTCGTCGGGGACGGTCAGGCCGATCGTGGCCGCCTCGATCTTGTGCACCATGTCGACGATGCTGGCGCCATGCACCTTCTCGTGAGCTGCGAGGCCGGCTGCGAAAACCTCCCAGTTCTTCTGGATTGCGCCCGGCAGCTGCGCGGCCGGCTTCGGCAAGGTGTAGGTGATGATCAGCTTCGGCCGCGCCGACACCAGCACGCAGGCGTCGCCTTGCGGCTGGTAGTCCCTCACCCAGGTCAGCTTGAAATTGGTATGCGCGATGACGCGGCGTTCGCCGAGCAGCGGCCCGCGCCCGCCGATCGAGGCGTAGAGCTCCGGCCCGGATTGCCCTGAGATGGCATAGGTCTCGACCTTCTCGACCGCCTGCCAGCCGGCATGCGCCGGCGATGTCGGCAGGAAGGCGAGCAGCAGGCAAAGGCGAATGGCTGTTTTCATGCAAGTCCTCGCAGCCGCTGCGCACGACGCAAACGATATGCAGTTCCCTTCCGTGGACATAGCCGGCGGCCGGCTATAGTGGGATGCTCGTATACAAGAATCCACAGGCAACATCATGTCGCCGCGACCGAACATTGCCCGGCAACGCCCTGCCCCCGGGGCCCAGCCTCCCGGCGTCAGCCTCTGTCGTGCACTGTCGAAGCTTGGCCTGTGCTCGCGCAAGCAGGCCGAGCTTCTGGTTGCCGAGGGGCGCGTGCGGGTCGCCGGCAAGATCGTGCGCAACGGCTCGATTCGCGTCGATCCAGGCCGCGATCGCATCGAGGTCGACGGCCGCCGCGTCGCCGCCGAGCGCAAGGTCTATCTGATGCTCAACAAGCCGCGCGGGCTGGTCACCACCCGTGACGACCCGCAGGACCGCGGCACCGTCTATGATTGCCTGGCAGGCCTCGACCTGCCTTTCGTCTCGCCCGTCGGCCGCCTCGACAAGGCCAGCGAAGGCCTGCTGTTGATGACCAACGACACGCGCTTCGCGCAGCGCCTGCTCGATCCCGCCTCGCATGTCGCCAAGACCTATCACGTGCAGATCGGCGCGCTGCCCGACGAGGCCATGCTGGCGCGGTTGCGCGCCGGCGCGACCGTCGACGGAGAATTGCTGGCGGCCCGCTCGATCGAGTTGCTGCGCGGCGGCACCAGCACCGCCTGGCTGGAAATCGTGCTCGACGAGGGCCGCAACCGCCATATCCGCCGGCTGCTCGCCGCCCATGATATCGAGGTGCTGCGCCTGGTGCGGGTCGCGATCGGCTCGCTGCGGCTCGGCGACCTTGCCAAAGGCAAGGCACGCCATCTGAGCGCGGAAGAGCTGGCGCTGCTTCAGGCCTGAGCTGCAGGCGGCGACTCGACAGTCAGGCAGCTGCCCGCCAAAGCTGTTCCCTGTCGGATACAGCATCAATTGCCCGCAAGAGAACCGACACCGCGGTGTCCAGGCTGCTTTCCTCGGCCTCCAGTTCGACAAGCCCTGTCCAGGGATCGAGGTTAGCGGGATCACGCTCTATCTTCGCAACCAACGTCTCGCGCGATTCAAATTGAAATGTAAGGGGTTCATCAGTTGTCATTGTCGGCAGAAGCCTTGGCTTTGCCGCACTGGGCCAGCACCTTGCCGATGGCGGCGGATGAGCCGGCAAGCGGAAAGCTGTTCTCGCCATATTTGCCCGAGGCGACCGTGACCTCGCCCTTGGAGCGCAGCAGGGCCAACAGCGGGTCGGTGCTGCTCAATTCCACGGTGAAGGTGTTGTACATTTCTTCGAGTTGAAGCGTCTTGGTCACCGCTTTGCCGCCGGCCTTGAACGCGAACGAAGCGATGCCGGGTTCCAGTTGCGGACCGCTGTCGCCCAAATCATAGCTCAGCGTCGGCTTGCCGAAACAGGCCAGCGTCAGCTGGGCGCCGCCATTCGATCCGCCGCAGACCGACGCCATCAGCACTTTGCCGCCCTCCTCTTCCTCCAGTTTCGCCGTCCAGCCGCACGGCGCGGCAAACGCCGGCTGCGCCGCTTGCAGGACGACCTGAGCGGCGACGCAACCCGCCACGACGAATTTCGCCAATGCGCTTCGCATGATCTTCCCTTCCCAAGTCATCGAACCATCGTCGGCCACGTGGCATCAAGGACTATACAAAACAAATTGTCCCGTGGCATTACCGGCGACACCAGGGCGCTGTAGCAATTCAGGCGATTGATTTTCGATCGAGTGGAAGCGGCACCAGCACCGCCTGGCTGGAGATCGTGCTCGACGAGGGCCGCAACCGCCACATCCGCCGGCTGCTTGGCGCCTACGATATCGAGGTGCTGCGCCTGGTGCGGGTGGCGATCGGCCAATTGCAGCTCGGCGAGCTTGCCAAAGGCAAGGCACGCCATCTGAGCGCGGAAGAGCTGGCGCTACTTCAGGCCTGAAGTGCTGGCTCCAGGGGCCTTCGCACCGAACGGGTGATTGACATTAACATTCCTGTTTCATATTTTCCTTTTATGAAACCGAAATGCGACAGCGCAATTGAAGGGCTGGTCCGACGCGAAGTGGCTCGGCAGCCGGAGAGAAAAGCATGAGCACGGCGTTGCGGGCGGTCCCCAGGTTCCTGGACGAATTGGGTACGTTTGGCGGCCTCAAGGGAACCGATATTGCAAACATCACCGACGTGTCCAAGGCCACGGTTTCGAGGTGGAAGGCCGGCGACATCAAGCCCCAGCCGCGCAGCGAGCTCATTCTATCGGACCTGCACTATATCGTCGGCCGTCTGCAGGAGTTCTACGAGCCAAGTGATATCCGCACCTGGCTTTACGCTCGCCACCCGCAATTGAACGGTGAAAGGGCGATAGATCTCATTCACGACGACCGTGCTCTCGACGTGCTCAAAGTCATCGATCGGCTTGAGAACGAGGTCTTTCTCTAGTTGGCGATCGCCGGGCGGAAACGACGCGATAGCCGGCTCATCGACGCTATCGAGGCAATAGTTCCGGTCGAATACTCCGGGACGGTTTGGCGTGTGGTGCGCCAGGGCCGCAGCCCGATCCAGTGCTCGAGCTCCGGTGGCCGTTGGGACGATGGAACGTTCGACGTGCTCTACACTTCGCAAGAGCGCGAAGGTGCCTTGAGCGAGATGAGATTCCACCTGACGCGGGGGCAGCCAGTGGTCCCTTCGCGCGTCAGATACAATCTCTTCGAGATCGATCTTGCTTTGGACCGGACGCTCAGACTGCTCGACCTGGCGGCCTTGCAGACCCTTGGCCTCGACACCGCGCGCTACGGGCAGCTTTCGTATCAGGAAAAGCACGCCGAATATCCGAGGTCGCAAGACATCGGCGAGGCCGCGCATTTCCTCGATTATGACGGTCTGATCGTGCCCAGCGCGCGATATGACTGCCTGAACGTCGTCGCGTTTTGTGATCGGCTGCCGGCCGGAGCGATGACGATCAGAACCGACCACGGGGAAATTGCCTGGGCTAGCGGCGGCCCCGCTGCCGTCCATCCCCCGCACGGGTGATGTGGCCAGCGGAAGTGGCGCGCTAACATTGCCTCCAAGTGTAGAGGGTCTAACGCGCAAGGGAGGATCCATGCGTATGCTCCGACTGATACCGACGCTGCTGGCGCTGCTGGCCGTCATGCCATTGAACGCTGAAGCGACCACGAAGAAGTACCCTAAGGGCCACGGCACAAATTGCGCCGAGAAGGACCAGGCGTGCCAGAAGAAATGCCAGGCTGTGCCGATCGACTACAACAGCGTCAAATCCATCCAGGGGCGCAACGAATGTCTGAATAATTGCACCATCGGCTACGATCAGTGTCTCGGGGCACCCGCCCGTATCCAGGAACAGACAATCCAGGAGGACGCCGCGCAATAGAAGCCCGCCAGAGATGGCTCCAATGCGCAAAACATAGGTGTGATCGAATGACGGCGACAGCCCGCCGGTCGCCTTCATGTGCGGCCGCCGACTTCGTCGACATGGCGCAGCATGTCGTCGGGATCTTCATAGACGCGAAACGCGCCCGATTGGCGGAGCTCCTCGGAGCGGTAGCCGCCGCTGAGCAGGCCGACGCCCAGCAGGACGGTGCGATGCGTCACCCGCCGCGAAGCATCATGGATTTCGGCAAAATCCAGCCCATATTCCTAGATGTGGAGCTTTGAGCGTGAAACTCGCGCGTGCGGTCCTGCTTGCCGCGGCTTTCGTGGCTGTTGCGGCCGTTTGTCCCTCTTCAGCAACCGGAGAGGCGGACGGCCGGGAGAAAATTGTGTTGCGCGTCGAGATAGACGGCGCCATCGGTCCGGCGAGTGCCAGGCAGCTCGAGGAAGCGCTGGCGGTGGCCGCGGACCGAAATGCCCAGGCTCTCATCCTGCAGATGGATACGCCCGGCGGGCTGGTCACCAGCATGCGCGAGATGATCGCCGGCATTCTCGCCTCGCCGGTTCCCGTCATCGGCTATGTCGCGCCGGCCGGCGGGCATGCGGCGAGCGCCGGAACCTACATCCTCTACGCCGCCCATCTGGCGGCGATGGCGCCCGGCACCAATCTGGGCGCGGCAACGCCGATCGAGATGGGCGGGCCGCTGCCATCGTTTCCCGGCGGCAAGAACGATGGCCCGGAGGCGGACAAGGACAAGAAGAACGCACCCGCGGGCGATGCGATGATCGCCAAGGCGACGAACGACGCCGTTGCCCTGATCCGCAGCCTGGCTGAATTGCGCGGGCGCAATGCCGAATGGGGAGAAAAGGCCGTGCGCGAGGCGGCCAGCCTGTCGGCCGGCGCGGCGCTGCAGCAGCATGTCATCGACTTCGTCGCCCGCGACACCACCGAACTGCTTCAACTGGCCGACGGCCGGACCGTCGAGATCGCCGGCAAAAAAGAGGCATTGGCGACGAAGGGGCTGCCGGTCGAAACGCTCGAGCCAGGCTGGCTCATCCGGCTTCTCGCCGTCATCACGGACCCGAATATTGCCGTCATCCTGATGCTGGTCGGCGTCTATGGCCTCGTCTTCGAATTCACGAGCCCGGGCGCGGTCGCGCCCGGCGTGATCGGCACGATTTGCCTTCTGCTCGGGCTCTATGCGCTCAATCTCTTGCCGATCAGCTATGCCGGCCTTGCCTTGATGCTGCTTGGCATCATCTTCCTGGTCGTCGAAGCCTTGAACCCGACTGTGGTCCTTGGGCTGGGAGGCGTGGCTGCGTTTCTGCTGGGCGCAGCCATGCTGCTCAGGATCGAGGGGCCCGGCTTCGAGATGTCGTGGGCCGTTATCGGCACCGCCGCCGTCCTGACGCTCGGCCTGGCGCTGTTGACCGGCAGCTATCTGTGGGCGGCCCGCAAGAACGTTCCGCGTGTTGGCGCACAGGCCATGCAAGGGCTGCCGGCGGAGGTCCTCGACTGGCAGGGCAGCGAGGGCCACGTGCTCGCCCGGGGCGAGCGCTGGCGGGCAAAAGCCGACGAACCGCTTGCAGTGGGCGACAGCGTCGAGGTGGCCGATGTCAGGGATCTCGTGCTGACGATACGGCGCCGCAATGTGAGAAGCGATGGAGCAAGGCAATGATCATCGGTTATGTGGCCTATCTGGCAGCAGCGCTCGTCGTGGTCATGTTCCTGTCCGCGGCCATTCGCATCCTGCGGGAATATGAGCGCGGCGTGGTCTTCACGCTCGGCCGCTTCACCGGAGTCAAGGGCCCCGGCCTTATCATCCTCATCCCTTTCGTGCAGCAGATGGTGAAGGTCGACCTGCGAGTGGTGGTCCAGGACGTCCCGCCGCAGGACGTGATCTCGCGCGACAACGTCTCGGTGAAGGTCAACGCGGTGCTGTATTTTCGTATCGTCGACGCCGAGCGGGCGGTGATCCAGGTTGAAGACTTCATGACCGCCACCAACCAGCTGGCACAGACCACGTTGCGCTCGGTGCTCGGCAAGCATGAGCTCGACGAAATGCTGGCCGAACGTGACAAGCTCAACAGCGATATCCAGGAGATTCTCGACCAGCGCACCGATGCCTGGGGCATCAAGGTCTCCGATGTCGAGATCAAGCATGTCGACCTCAACGAGAACATGGTCCGCGCCATCGCCAAGCAGGCCGAGGCGGAACGGCTGCGGCGTGCGAAAGTGATCAATGCCGACGGCGAACAGCAGGCGGCGGCAAAGCTCGTCGAGGCCGGCAAGATGCTGGCCGAAGCACCGCAGCCATGCAGCTACGCTATTTCGAGGCTCTCCATGACATCGCCGGTGAACGCTCGTCGACGGTCGTGTTTCCGGTGCCGATGGATCTGCTCGGTCATTTCATCAAGCAGGGTGGTGGAGGCGGAGGCGGCTGAGCGCGTAATCTCCCCCCTCGAGGGGGAGATGGCCGCGAAGCGGCCAGAGGGGGTCGTCTCACATAGATCGCCGACGCCTTCCTCTACGAGAGACGGCGCTGACGCTCCACGCGCCGCGACCCACCCTCACCTCCGCCACGGCGGGACCGGCGCAAAGCGTTTGCCGATCCAGTCGGCGAAGGCACGTGTCTTGGCGGCTTGCCCCTTGGCCGAAGGCATGACGACATAGACGGCGCCCTCGTCGGCAAGCGTCCAGTCCTCCAGCACTGGCACCAGACGGCCGTCGGCGAGCTCGCGTCCGACCAGCCAATCCGTGCTCATCATCAGTCCGACGCCTTGCACGGCGGCTTCGACCAGTACCTCGGCATCATCGGTGACCAGCGGCCCGGAGACCTCGATACTGACGCGACGGCCCGAACTGTCGGTCATCTCCCAGGCCGGAAAGGTCTGGAAGCCTGAGAAGCCCAGGCAACTGTGTTCCAGCAGTGCTTCAGGTTCAGTCGGCGTGCCCCGGCGGGCGAGGTAGGACGGCGCGGCGCACAGCAGCCGCCGCCGTGTAGCGACCTTGCGCGCCACCAGCCGCGAATCCTCCAGCGCGCCGAGACGCACGGCGACATCGAAATTCTCGGCGACGAGATCTACGAAGCGGTTGGAGAACTCGGCCTCGATACGGACATCGGGAAATTCGGCGAGAAACTGCGGCAGCAGCGGGCCGATCCACATGCGCCCGAACGAGCCGGGCAGCGCCAGCCGCAGCACGCCGCGCGGCCCGCCGCCGGCATGCGCCGACGCGGCAGCCTCGGCCTCGTCGACCGCAGCCAGGATGGCGCGGACCCGGATGAGAAATTCCGAACCCGCCTCGGTCAGCGATACGCTTCGTGTCGTCCGGTGCAGCAGGCGCACGCCCAACCGCTCTTCCAGCGAGGCAAGGCGCCGCGACAGGATCGTCGCGTCGCGGCCGATGCGAGCAGCCGCCCTGGTGAAGGAGCGTGCTTCAGCGATTGCCGCGAAGGCGGCCATTTCGACCAATGCTGCCGGTTCGTGCGATTGCTGCATCAGGTGCAGAGCTCAAATGTAAAAGCCAAGGATTATATACCAATAGCGCAGCAGCTAGTTTCACTCAATCCCGGCCCGTCAATCGGCCATCAACCGGAGTGAGACATGAAAGCGATCGAACTGACTGCCCCGAGACTGGACGCGTTTCGCGCGGCCACCGTTCCCACGCCTGAACCGCAACGCGGCGAAGTGCTGATCCGCCTGCGCGCCGCAAGCCTCAATTTTGTCGATGTCGCGATAGCGAGCGGCAACTATCCAGGTCCGAGCTTTCCGCTCATTCCCGTCGTCGACGGCGCCGGCGAGATCGTCGGCATTGGCGAGGGCGTGTCGAGGCTCGCCATCAACGACCGCGTCATCGCCCATGCAAAACCGCGCTGGATCGGCGGCCGTCCGCGGCCTTATGAGACCAGAGAGATGCGCGGGCTGACACTGCCCGGCTCGCTCGCCGAATATGTCGCGCTGCCGGCCAATGCCGTCGTGCCGATGCCGGCGCATCTGTCCTTCGAAGCGGCAGCGACGCTGCCGATCGCCGGCACCACCGCGTGGAATGCGCTTCGCGCCGCCGATGCCGGGCCGGGGTCGGTCGTCGTCCTGCTCGGTACCGGCGGTGTCTCGATCCTGACCCTGCAGCTGGCCAAGGCAGCCGGCGCCACGGTCATCATCACCTCGTCGTCTGACGAAAAGCTGGCGCGCGCCAAGGCCTTGGGTGCGGATCATCTCATTAATTATCGTGAGACGCCGGACTGGGACGCCAAGGTGCTCGAGTTGACCGACGGCCTCGGCGCCGATCTGATCGTCGAAACCGGCGGCTCGGCCACCTTCGCCCGCTCCATCAATGCCGCGGCGCCCGGCGGCACGGTGTTCGCCATCGGCTTCGTCACCGGCGCCGAGGCCACCACGAACCTGCTACCGATCATCATCAAGGCACTCAAGGTGGTGGGCAACAACACCGGTTCGGTATCCGACCTGCGCGACGCTGCGCGCGCTATCGGCGCCGCCCGTATCGATCCGGTCATCGACACAATCTACAGCCAGCACCAGGCGACCGAGGCCTACGCCCACATGGCGGCCGGCGGCCGGCATTTCGGCAAGCTTGCGTTCAGTCTGTCGTGGTGAGCCTGAAAAGGCAGGGCGTTCAAGCTGCCGATCTCCCCCCTCGTGGGGGAGATGTCCGGCAGGACAGAGAGGGGCGCTGTCCCTCCAGCCTATCAAGCAGTTCGCGCACCCACGTAAGGTTCTCAGCTCATCAAAGTTGAACTGAACGCTGGCGATCCTTCACGCTCCCCTCTGCCCTGCCGGGCATCTCCCCCACGAGGGGGAGATTGGCAGTTCCACCGCGTCCGCCTAAATCAGCTTCTCCAGCGTGATCGGCAGATCCCGCACCCGTTTCCCGGTGGCGTGGAATACCGCGTTGGCGATCGCCGGCGCCACGCCGACGATGCCTAGCTCGCCGACCCCCTTGCCGCCAAGCACCGAGGAATGCGGGTCGGGAATACCGACTGAGATTACCTCGATGTCGGGAATGTCGGCATTGGTGGCGATGAGATAGTCGGCGAGGTTGTTGTTGACGATGCGGCCGTGGCGGCGGTCGACGATGCCTTCCTCGAGCAGCGCCTGGCCGATGCCCATGATGATGCCGCCCTTCCACTGGCTTTCGGCGAGCTTGGGGTTATAGAGCCGGCCCGAATCCAGCGCCGATACCACGCGCGACACACGAACCGTGCCAAAGTCCTCGTCGACGCGCACTTCGATGAAATGCGCGCACCAGCTGTGGCGGGAATAGTCGCCCTCGGTGTGCGGCAGCGCCATGGCTATGGTGGTGTAGTTCTTGTAGCGGTCCTCGACCGTCGAATTGGCCGGCATCGTGTCGCCCTTGGCCTCGATATGCTGGCGCCCGACGCTGCTGAGCAGTTCGGCGATGGAAACTTCAGGGCCGTTGCCGCGCGGCGACGAAATGCGGCCATTGGCGACGACGAGCGTGTTGGCCTGCAGCGTATGGAACGGCGAAGCCGGATCACTGATGGCGAGCCCGACCAACTGGTCGAGCGCGGCACTCGCCGCCTTGTGGACGGCGCCGGTCATCACCCCGGCCAGCCGCGAACCGCCGGTGACGCCGGCACGGGCATAGCGGGAATCGCCGAGCTTGACGATGACGTTTTCCGCCGGCACGCCCAGCACCTCGGCGGCGGTCTGCGCCAAGATCGTGTAGGTGCCCTGCCCCATGTCGATCGACGAGCTTTCGACCTCAACCGAGCCGTCGGCGAGAATGCGCACGACCGCCTCGCCATAGGCGCGCCGCACCGGGTAGGTGCCGGCGGCGACGCCCCAGCCGATCAACTGGTTGCCGTCGCGCATCGAACGCGGCTGGGGCGCCCGCTTCGACCAGCCAAAGGCTTCAGCGCCGGCCGCGAACGCCTCGCGCAGCTGCCGTGTCGACCACGGCTTCTTCGCATGCGGATCCTGCTCGGCATAGTTCCTGAGACGGATTTCCAGCGGGTCGATACCGACCTCATAGGCGAGCTCGTCGATCGCGCTTTCGATGCCGAAGGCGCTCGGGTTCTCGCCCGGCGCGCGCAATGCCCCCGGCACCACCGTGTTGACCCGCACGACGTTCTGCCGCGACGAGAAATTCGGCGTCGCGTACATGACCGAGGTGACCGAGCCGAGCGGCTCGACCCACATGCCGTCGACCGAGGTCTCGTTGACGCCGCGATGCACGATCGACTGGATCTGACCCTCTGCGTTGGCGCCGAGCGCCACGGTCTGGCGCGTCGCCGCCCGTCCGCCATAGGCGGTGAAGGTCTGCGGCCTGCTGACCGCCAGCTTCACCGGCCGTCCCAGCATTTTCGCGGCGACTGCCGCCACCGCGCCGTAGCCATAGGCGAACGCCTTGGAGCCGAAGCCGCCGCCAATATAGGGCGAGACCAGTCGCACATTCTCGAACGGCACGCCGAACCATTCGGCATAGGTCCGCGCCATGCCGTCGAGCCACTGGCTCGGCTCCCAGACCGTGAGTTGGTCGTCCTGCCACTTTGCGATCAGGCCATGCGGCTCCATCGGCGCCTGGTATTCGCGCGGCGTGTTGTAGGCGTTGCAGATCCTGACCGGAGCCGAGGCGAACGCGGTCTCCGCCTCACCCCACTCCTTGGTCATCGCATCGACCGCAATGCCGTCGCCGGCTTTCGGATCGCTGAGGTCGACGATCGCCGGCGCCTCGTCATAGGCGATCTTGACCAGCGCCGCGGCTGCGACCGCCTGTTCGAAGCTCTCGGCCACCACCGCCGCGATATGCTGGCCGCTGAAGGTGATGCTGCGCGCCAGCGGGCAATAGGCAACAGCCGGCGGCGGCGTGCCCAGCCAGTCCGTGGCGGTTCTCAGCGGCAGGAAATTGTCGGGCGTCAGCACCAGCAGCACGCCCGGCGCGGCTTCGGCCGCTGCCGTGTCGATCGACTGCACCCGGCCGGCGGCAATGGTACTCTCGACCAGCACCGCATAGGTGAGCCCCTCGAGCTGCTGCTCGACGGCGTATTTGGCGGCACCGGTGATCTTGGCCGGTCCGTCGACGCGCGACAGCCGGCCGCCGACCTGATCCGCGAGGACGGCGCCGTCCGAAGCGTCGCCGCGTTTGGCATCGCCAGGTCTTGTTCTCAACTCGTGAACGGTCATGCCGTTTCTCCCATTTTGAGGATGGCGCGGGCGACGACGCGCGGCGCCAGTTCGATCTTGTAGTGGTTGGCGCCATGGTCGACGGCGCCCTCGACGGCGAGCAGGCTGGCTTGCCTGACGACCTCCGGCTCGAGCACCTTGCCTTTCAGCGCCTCTTCGACGGCGCGGGCGCGCCATGGCTTGGTGGCAACGCCGCCAAGCGCGACGCGCAGATCGCGGATCGTCCTTCCGTCGGCCTCGAACTCGATACCGACCGCGGCACTTGCCGCGGCGAATTCATAGGACTGGCGGTCGCGGACCTTGAGATAGGTCGAGCGGCGGGCGGCGGCCGAAGCGGGAATGCCGATCGCGGTGATCATCTCGCCGGGTTCGATCGCATGTTCCCGTTCGGCCGTGCTGCCCGGCGGCAGGAAAAAATCATCGACGGCGACCTGACGGTCGCCGAGATGGAGGATCGCGTCGAAGGCGACGAGCGCAACCGCCAGGTCGCCGGGATAGGTGGCGATGCAGGCTTCGCTGGTGCCGAGCACGGCATGACCACGGGTGACGCCGCCGATCGCCGAGCAGCCGCTGCCGGGCGAGCGCTTGTTGCAAGCGGGGAAATTCGCCGGATCGCGGAAATAGGGGCAGCGCGTACGCTGCATCAAATTGCCGCCGATCGTCGCCATGTTGCGCAACTGCGCCGATGCGGCCTGCCACAATGCTTCCGAGACGGCTGGGAACCGACTCTTGATATCGGCATGGTCGGCGACGCGGCTCATCCTGGCCAGCGCGCCGATCGTGGCGCCCCGGTCATCAACGGCAATCGTGTCCAGTCCCTTGAGATGGGTGATGTCGACCACGGTCTCGGGTTCGGCAACGCCGCATTTCGCGAGATCGACAAGCGTCGTGCCGCCGGCCAAAAGCATGGCGCCGGGAAGTGCTGCTGCCTCACGGGCTGCATCGACGGAGCCGGCGCGGAGATACGAAAAGTCCCTCATGACGCGGCCTCCACGGCCGCCTGGCGCACGGCGGCGATGATATGCGGATAGGCGCCGCAGCGGCAGAGATTGCCGGCCATGTATTCGCGGATCTCCTCGTCGGAACCGGCATGGCCCTCGCGAATGCAGGCGACCGCCGACATGATCTGGCCCGGCGTGCAATAGCCGCACTGGAAGGCGTCCTGTTCGAGGAAGGCGGCCTGCACCGCATGCAGCGTGCCATCCTCCCCGGCAAGCCCTTCGATGGTGGTGATGTCCCTGCCTTCAGCCTGAGTGGCAAGCGTCAGGCAGGCCAGCACGCGCTGGCCGTCGATATGGACCGTGCAGGCGCCACACTGGCCCTGGTCACATCCCTTCTTGGTCCCGGTCAGGCCGAGATGGTCGCGCAAGACGTCGAGCAGCGTAACGCGCGGCTCGACCTCCAGTTCACGTCGATGTCCATTGATTTGAAGTTGGATTGGAGTTCGGGTTATGCTTGTCATGGGGCGTCTGGCTCCAGTTGCTTGACGCGGGAGGGGATGATCTGGTGCCCGGCCGGCGAGCGGCAAGGTCAGCTTATGGCTAGGTGAAGGCTAATCTCCCCCTTGCGGGGCAGATGCCCGGCAGGGCGGAAGGGCTCGGTTCGACTTGGCGCGACCTCTGGGAAGGCTGCAGCTTGCGAGGTCGAAAGACGTGACATACCCGATCCCGTGATTACATGATAAAGGCGCTCCACAAATCGGAGGCGCCTCCGTTTACTACGTAGGGACCTGCTCTGCCCTGTTCAAGCCCCGGATCGAAATCGATCGAAATTGAAAAAATTGGCAGGGCAGCAGCCGTCATGCCAAGCCTGAAGCCGCCGCGGCAACCGCTCGCGCGCCGACAATCGCTCGGATTCAGCCGCAACACTCGAAACAGAGCAACGAGCGGACCATTGGGGCGCCGAAGGGGGTGGTAAAAAAGCACCACCGGCCCAAGCCGGTGGTGCTCTCTGGACTGTCTGTAGGGGCAGGACAGTCCAATGATCCTGAGGGGATCGTGCTCAATGTCGGCTCATTTTTGCCTCAGGGCATCGGCCGAACAGATGAGGAGTGCCGGCCGCGCCAGGAAATATCCTCCGTCGTCATCCACCGGGACAGGCAAGATGCGGAACGCCGGCCCAGACTCGATCCTGTGATTGTATTTACTTGCGATTATATTTGTCGGAGGCGTAACGAAGTTGGAGGCGTCTCCGTTGTTGAAACGGGGCCTGCCCTATTCGGATCAACACTGGAGAAAAAATTGGCCGCAGAGCCGCCCGTCATATCTGGAGACAAGGCCGAAGCCGCCGCTGCAAAACCGCTGCGCGCCGACGCGCAGCGCAACCGCGACGCACTGGTCGAGGTCGCGGCGAAAGCCTTTGCCGCGCATGGCGTCGATGCCTCGCTGGAGGAGATTGCGCGTCAGGCCGGCGTCGGCATCGGCACGCTCTACCGGCATTTCCCAACGCGCGAGCATCTGGTCGAGGTGGTTTATCGGCGCGAAGTGGAAGGACTGTGCCAGGCGGCCGACGAACTCGCCCACGATCATGTGCCCGACGTCGCGCTCGAACAATGGATGCAGCGCTTCGTCGACTACATCGCCACCAAGCGCGGGCTGTCGACAAGCCTGCGCATCCTGCTCACAACCAACTCCACCCTGTTCTCCGACGTTTCGGGCAGGGTGACGCTGGCTTTGCGGCGGCTGATCGATGCCGCGGTCGCCAACGGCTCGATCCGCAGCGACGTCGATGCCTCCGACGTGCTGCATGCGCTGGGCGGCATCTATTCGGCCCCGGACACCAAGGACTGGCGCGACCGCTCGCGCCGATTGGTGTCGCTGCTGATGGATGGGCTGCGGTTTGGAGCGGCCAAATCCGGCCCATCCAGGGAATGACGAATGCAATGACTGCCCTTATTTCAGCGAGATGCTCATACCGCTGAGATCGGCGTTGACTTGCAGACCTACCTGCCTGCCTGTGAGTTCGAGTTGGGCACCCTTGTCATTGGTCATGACGATCACCTGGGCTCCTTTGCCAAGCGCGCCGCCACCGCCCGCTGCACCGTACACCCCCGTCACATCCCGGGCGCGGCGTATGTGGCGCACGGTACCTTTGAAATAGGTCTTGGAGGCGCCGAAGGCGAGGCCGCCCGAGATGCCGCCGACCGAGATGGGATATCGGCGACCATGGAAGGTCAGTGTGCCCTCGCCTCCGGAGCCGCCGATGAAAAAGGCCGCCTTGTAGATGGCGAAGCGGATCGTACCGCTGTCGGCATGCGCGACGCTGGCAAAGCTAACTGCCGCGGCGGCGATGACGGCAACCGCGACTGAACGAAATCTGGACGAAATCTTCATGATGAGAACTCCTCAAGATCGCCGCATGCCCAGCCGACCGGGCACATCGGCGTCGTATCAAAGTCATAGCTGAACAGTCTCGCCCGTCATTGGTTCCAAGCACGCGGCCTGAATTCGGCTGCGAGAAGACCGCTACGAAACGAGGCGGACGGCGAGCATAGACCTGGCTGTAAGAACAGCGGCCGAATGGTGGGAATCCTTCGCCGGCGCTCCTATGAAAACGTAGGTGTTGAAGCCGAACGGTATTAGTCTGCGCTGTCTGGGGTTTCGGGAGCGCGGCAAAGAATGGATTTGAACTCTGGCTACGGCTACCTGCTGATCGGCGGCCTGATCCTGGTCGGTGCCGGGCTCCTGGTCGTTTCGCTGATCGTCAATCTCCGTGTGGCGCACAGTGTGCGTGACGACGTACGCCATCGTGAAAAGCTGCTGGAATATTATCGCAACATCTTTTCGCAGCTGGGCGTGATCCTGATCGGCATTGGCGTGTCCCTGTTCATCTTCTTTTTCCAGCAGAACTATCAGGACCAGCGTAAACGCGAAACGGAGCTCCAGCAGGTTCTCGCCAAACTGGCGGCGCGTATTGCCCGCGGCGGCGCCGTCGTGGAGGCCCTTGGCGAATTCGATGCGCTGCTGGATGATGGCGGCGCCTATGTCAGTCCGGAACTCGGCGGCAACAATGCCGCGGTCAGCGCCCACGGGACGGCGCTCGCCAAGCAGGTTTCGCAGATCCTTCTGGTCGAACGCGACGTCGATGTTCAGGGGTTCGATACCCTGAATTTATCACGCGATTTCGAAGCATCGTTCGTCGTCAACGAGCTCAACCCAACGCTATGGTTCAACATCGTCCGGGACGAGAGCGACATCAAATATGCCACCACTCAGATCGCCCTGGATTACAAGGACCTGCAGGATGCGATCGGCGGCGAGGCGATCGAGGTTGCGATCGCCAATCCCGAAAAGGAGCGGAAGATCAAGCAGGAGGTGCTCGACATTTTTTATGATGCCGACCTCCTGCGCCAGCGCAGCAGGCGGTTTCTCGGCCGCGCATGCTGGCTGTTCAGCAAGGGGCGCGGTTTCGTCAAGCTTGCACCGGCCAATGAGATCGAAGCCGATGCCAGGTCGCACCAAGAATGGATCGACCGGTCGAAACCCTTCCTGACGCAAGCGACGCCGGGCAGCGGCGATTGCTTCAAATTGCTCCAGTTCGGCCCGGCATCCTGAACCGGCAAAGGCTCGCCCGCCCCGCGACGGCTAATCACCCTCGCGCTGCAGCGTGCCGAGATGATTGTCGTTGAGAAACTCGATGGTCACGGCCGACGCCTTGCCGTCGGGGTCGATGACAAAGCTGACGGCCGAGGGCCTGTCCGGCATCTCGGCATCGGGGAAGGTCACGAAGAGGTCGCGGTCGAAATGCTTCAGTGGATAGGACCGCGCACCGGCGGGCCCGACCTTGAGGACAAGAGCCTCTCCTTCGCCCGACACAATAGCATCGCCGATGAAGTCGTTGAAGTAACGGCCGGCATAGGCACTGGCTGGCCCGGCCGGACTTGCCGGAGAGGGCGGCACGGCATAGGTGGCCTTGGCCGCCGCAATCACCGGCCCGAACATGCCTGCATAGATATCATTCCATGCCTTTACCTTATCTTTCCCCAGCGTTCCGTCGAAGACGAGATCGGCGAAGCTGTCGGACAGTCCCTCCGGCACGCCTGTCGGAAAGGCGTTGGCGATGACGACGATGCCAAGCTTCTCCTCGGGGAAGAGCATCACCAGACTGCGTGCGCCGGTGCTGAAGGCGCCCGCATGACCCCAGACCAGCCCGTGCCGGCCGAATTCGACATTCCAGCCGAGGCCGTAGAAGGCCTCGCCTCCGGAGACGGGGTTCTTGCCGCGAACCATCAAGGGAATATGTGTCTGGTCCAGCGCATCGGCGGCAATGAGTCTCTTGCCGGCGTAGGCCCCGTTGCCGAGCACAAGGCGCATCCATTGAGAGAGATCGCGTGCGGTGGAACTGACGCCGCCTGCTGGCGCCTGCGCATCCGGATAGCGCTGGACCTTCGCGGCCCAGGCGCCATCGATCTTGGCGTGGAGTTCGGCGCGGTTGGCGTGCTTGATGAAGTCCGAATGACGCGAACTGGTCGAGGCCATTCCAAGCGGACGATAGAGCTTCTCTTCGGCGACCTCTTCCCAGGGCTTGCCCGTCGGCTTCGCGGCGGCGACGGCACCCTCGGTCAGTCCGAAATTACTGTAGGAATAGCCGGCACGAAAGCTCGACGACGGCGACACGAACCGCAGGCGGCGCAGGATCTCCCCGCGGTCATAGCCAATGTCCTCGAGGTCGTCGCCCGCCGTGCCGGGAAGCCCGCTGCGGTGCGCAAACAGGTCGCGGACCGTGAGTTCGCTGGTCGGATAGGGCTCGGCGAGCCGGAAAGCCGGATCGAGGTCGGCGATCTTCGAATCCCAGGAAGCGACCCCGTTGCTGACCAGCGCCGCCACGACGGTGGCGGAGACCGGCTTGGAGAGGGAGGCGATCTGGAAGACCGTGTCCGCATCGACGGTCTCCGGTTTTCCGGCTTCGCGATGCCCGAACCCCTTGAGGAAGATCACCTCGTCGCCATGCACGACGCCGATGGCCAGACCGGGCACGCTACCATCCGCGACGACGCCTTCGGCAAGTAGTTCGAGCTTCGCAAGGGCCGCGGCGATCCTGTCGGGTGGGATGGTATCGGCCGACGCCGCTTTCGGCAAAAGCACCATGATAGCGATGAAGGCCAACATCCTCCAACGGAGGTGGTTCCGCTTTATGAATAGCCGCATGCTCAGCCCCCTCCGCTTCACCGGCGTGCACTATTGCAGGCCGACGCAGGGAAGGCCAGCCTCACGCTCGACCCGCCATCCATTGACGGATGTCGGTTTCGCACCAGTCGAAATTCAGACAGCCGCGCCTGAGCTAGGATGCCGCGCGCAGGCGAAGGCGCCGCCTGCTGGCGCGGGCCTTCTCCGCCACCGCAGCGGTGATCTCGACCACGCCGTCTTCACGCGGTCTGGCGTTGGTGACCTTGTGGAGCCGCTCATAGGGCAACAGTTCCTTGACCCGGGCTTGAAGCGACGCGACTTCGGCACGCAGATCCTCGCATTCCTGCCGCTGGACGTCGAACTGTATCTGTTCGGATGCCTGCTGCAGGGAAAGCTGCGAAAAATTCGCGCTGACCGCGGAAAGGTTCATCTTGTCGCTTTCGCTCTCCTTCATGAGAGCAGACAATTTTTCCTCGGCGATTTGCTTTTCGGCCACCGCGTCGCTCGCTTGAGCCTTGAGCCTGGCGATCTCGCTGACGGCTTCGCTGTTGTGGTTCGAGGCGGCTTCCAGTCGCGATCGGAGATCCTCGATCTCAGAACGCAAGCCGGTCATCTCCGCGACACCGCGTGCAAGTTCGGCTTCCCTGTCCCCGTCCCTGATGCGGGCCGCTTCCGTCATTTCCGACAGCTTGGCCTGCGCCATGTCGAGCGATTTCTGCAGCCGCATTTCCTCTTTCTCGCTCTTGCCAAGCGCGGCCAGCAGTTCCGAAACCTGTGCGGCGTCATTGGCGTGGACAGTCGAGAGTTCGTCCAGCCTGTGCCGGGCCTCGGCCTCCCGTTTCAGCGCCTTGTCGAGGTCGATCGACAGGCTGACATGTTTCTCCCGCAGCATCTCGTTCTCGCGCGAGCGTCTGTTGGCCTCGACCGCTCTGGCCGAGAGCGTTTTGACAAGCTCGCCGAACTCGGCCTCGCGTTTTGCGCTCGCATTGCCTGCCACGACGAGCTCCAGCCTTGCTGCAGCCAGCGCGCCGCGAAGTGCTTCCTTGTCCTCGACCAGGCTCGCCTCATGCTGCTGCAGCGCCTCGATAGCGCTGTCGCGCTCGCGCTGCTTTCTGGTTGCATCGTGGAGCTGTTCGGATAGTGCTCTTTGTTGCGCGGTCAAGCTGGTATTTGCCAGCTCCAATTCGTTGGCGCGAAGAATGTCGCCGTGGAGGAGTTTCAGGAATTCGCCTGTCAGATGATGCGAGGTCGCGATCTCCGACAGTTTCGCATGGATCTCCCCAAGATACTCCTGCGCGTCGTGAAAGAGCCCATCGACCGCACTTAAGGCAGCGAGCCGGGTTTGCGTGTGGGGCGTCAGCCGTCGCGCGGTCTCGAAGGCATCCGCATTGGCCTCAAGTTGCGAGCTGTCATCCATTGCCGCGAGATTCCCATCCGACACAGTCTCATCCGGGACAGTGACGTCGTTCAACGGCGACTGATCGTCCACGTTGAGACATTCGCTAAACGCATCCGCCAAATCGGTTTCGAGCTCCTTGAACGCCCTCTCCACAGTCTCGGCACGCTTGATCAAACCTTTGAAATTCATGACTGAATATCCCTCTCGTGCAGCGCCGTTAAGGAGCGGACTTTCAACACTTGATCCTCGCCTCCCCCGGATGCGGGTTCATCTCCTGACATGCGCTCTGGCCGACGCACGCTAGGGACAGGCTTGGCCACTGTCCTCGTGTGTTTGAATGACGTGTTCTGCCGCGCTCCATACCCGAGGCGTTGGCACCGCTCGCAAAATGCCCACTCATTTCACCCGAAACGGATATGAAGCGGCGCAAGCCTGAGGATCGCCTGGTGATTGTCTTAAGGCCCGGCCGAGCGCCTCGCTGTTCTGCAGCAGCTACAAGGTCGCGGTCTAAGACGACGCGTGTCACTGCCGGGAGGCCTGACCTGATAAATGCCGGACCTAATAAATGATTGTGTTGAATACGTTTCGCTGATTAGCTGCTGTGCATAGACCAGGGACAAGACAGACAAATGTTGTCCCGGGAGGACCGCGATGCCGGTGCTTGAGGTTCGCCACGTCTCCAAGAATTTCGGGGCCATCCAGGCCCTGACCGACGTCAGCTTCCAGGTGGAACGAGGCGAGGTCGTAGGTCTGATGGGGGATAACGGCGCCGGCAAGTCGACGATAGTCAAGACCGTGGCCGGGAATTTTCCTCCGAGCGACGGCGAAATTGTAGTCGAAGGCGAGGTGTGCCACTTCCACCAGCCCGTGCAGGCCCGCGCCAAGGGGATCGAAGTCGTTTATCAAGACCTGGCGCTCGCCGATAATCTGACGGCCGCGCAGAACGTCTTTCTGGGGCGCGAGATCAAGAAAGGCTTCTGGCCGATCAGGATTCTTGACAAGCAGGCGATGATCGATCGCTCGGCAGCACTGTTCAAGGAACTCAAATCGGAAACCCGGCCGCGCGACCTCGTCAGGAAGATGTCGGGTGGGCAGCGCCAGGCGGTCGCCATTGCGCGGACCCGGCTTTCAAATGCCAAGCTGGTGCTGATGGACGAACCAACGGCCGCCATCTCAGTGCGTCAGGTGGCGGAAGTACTCGAACTGATCCGACGCCTCAAAGCACAAGGAGTCGGCGTCATGCTGATCAGTCACCGAATGCCTGACGTGTTCGCCGTGGCAGATCGTATTATCGTCCTCAGGCGGGGCTCGAAAGTTGCCGACAAGCCAGCCGACAAAACATCGCCCGAGGAAATCACTGGACTGATAACGGGGGCCATCCGTGGCGAATAGTGTTCAGGAGTCAGTTGGCGTTCAGGGCTCAGTCGAAGAACATGGCAGGCCGGCCATATCGGATTTCGTCCCGACCAAGGAAAAAACAGTTCTCCAACGTGTGATTTCAAGTCAGCCCTTCTGGGTGACGATCGCGCTCATCGCGCTCGTCATGTTGATGACTGCGATGGAGCCGAGCTTCGGCACCTCTGAAAACGTCGCCAATGTAACGCGCAACTTCGCACCTTTCGGTATCATGGCGCTCGGCATGACGATCGTCATCATAACCGGCGGTATCGACCTGTCGGTCGGCTCCGTCATGGGCCTCGTGGTCATCGTCGCCGGCCTGTTCCTCACCTGGCATTACCCCTGGTACGTCGCCTTCGCCATGGGCCTTTTCTCCGGTCTGGCCTGCGGCGCGGTCAACGGATTCTTTGTCGCCTATGTCGGGATGCCGTCCTTTGTGGTCACCCTCGGCATGCTGTCCGTCGCGCGCTCGCTGGCGGTCGTATTCTCGGCCAACCAGATGCTCTACCAGTTCGGGCCCGATGCTCCGATCGTGAAGGCGATCGGTCAGTGGAAATGGCCGCGGCATGGTCCGAACGACTGGGCACCGCATTGGATACCAGAACTGTCGTCGCAATTCTGGACCATGGTGATCTTGGCCCTGATTGTCGGCTTCGTATTCAACTTCACAGCCTGGGCCCGGCATCTCTTCGCCATCGGCGGCAATGAGGAGGCGGCACGGCTCACCGGCGTTCCGGTCAACTGGATTAAATTCCAGGCCTATGTCTTCTCGGCTTTCACCGCCGCGCTCGCCTCGCTCCTGCTCCTCGGCTATAACGGCTCGGCCATCAATGCCATGGGCCAAGGCTATGAGCTGCGGGTGATCGCTGCGACAGTCATTGGCGGCGCCAGCCTCATGGGCGGCGCCGGCACGGCCTTCGGTGCAATCATCGGTTCGGCCTTTCTCGAGGTGATCAGGAATGCGCTGCTGATGGCCGGCATCGATTCAAACTGGCAGGGTGCCTTCGTCGGCGCCTTCATCGTTCTTGCGGTTCTCTTGGGCATGCAAACCGGCGGCAAATCGATTCTCGCCGCGTCGCTGGCAGTCTTGATGCCCAAAAAACGCCGCTAGAAACCCGCCGGCGGGAGGCCTGCGGGACATCACACCAAGGAGGAGAACGTCACATGAAAAAACATCTGCTCACGGCCGCCGTCGCGCTTGGCGCAATGGTGCTCGCCGTTTCCGGCGCCCAGGCGAAATACACCTTCGCCCTCGTGCCGAAGAACATGAACAATCCTTTCTTCGACCAGGCACGCGACGGCTGCAAGAAGGCCGAAGCCGAATCCAAAGGCGCTGTGGAGTGCATGTATATCGGCCCCGGCGAACATGGCGGCGGCGACGAGCAGGTGCAGATCGTGCAGGATCTCGTGGCCAAGAAGGTGGACGGCATCGCCGTGTCGCCATCGAACGCCGCGGCGATGGCGGTTGCGCTGCAGGCCGCCAAGGAAGCCGGCATCCCGGTCCTCACCTGGGACTCCGATCTCCTGCCCGAAAACAAGGATCTGCGCGTTGCCTATATCGGCACGCACAATTATGAGATCGGCGAGAACCTCGCCAAGCTCGTCATGCAGATCAAGCCCAAAGGCGGCACGATCTGCATCCAGTCCGGCGGCGCCGCGGCGGCCAACCACAACGAGCGCATGCAGGGCATTCGCGATACACTTTCGGGCACCAAATCGGCGGCCTCGCCCGGGGATCGGCTGACGGGCCAGAACGGCTGGACCGAAATCGAAGGCTGTCCGCTCTACACCAACGATGATTTCCCGCTTTCGGTGCAACAGTTCGAGGATATCATGGCGAAAAACCCGAACCTCGACGCATTCGTCCCAACCGGTGGCTTCCCGCAGTTCATTCCCGATGCCAACCGCGCCGCGGTCGCACCGTACAAGGACAAGATCGCCTCGAAAGCCCTGGCCCTTGTCGTTGCCGACACGCTTCCGGTACAGATCGACCAGATGAAGGAAGGTTTCTCGCTTGGCCAGGTCGGCCAGCGGCCGTTCGAGATGGGCTACAAGACGATGATGGCGCTGAAGGAAATGAAGGAGGGCAAGGCTCCGCCGGCCGACCCGACCTACACGGGCCTCGATGTCTGCACTCCGGAGACAGCCGACACTTGCGTCGCCAAATAGTGCTTTTGGGCGGGAGGAAACTCCCGCCCTTTTCACAGGGGATCTCAATGCCGGAATTGTTCTCGCTCAAGGGCCGTGTCGCATTGGTCACGGGTGCCTCGCGTGGTCTTGGTTTTGCCATGGCCAAGGCACTTGCGGAAAACGGCGCGACGGTGATCGTCAATGCGCGCGACATGGCCGCCCTTTCCGCGGCCGCCGAAAGGATCGGTGCAGAAGCCCTGCCGTTCGATGTCACCGACGCGGCGATCTCAAGGGCGTCGCTCGAAGGAATCGTCGAACGCCACGGCCGCCTCGATATTCTGGTCAACAACGCCGGCATCCAGCATCGGAAACCGTTGGTCGAATGGCAGGACGAGGATTTCAACCATGTGGTTGCCGTCAATCTGTCGGCTTGCTTCCGCATGATGCGCGACGCGGTGCGCCTGATGCTGCCAAACAAGTTCGGGCGCATAATAAACACCGGATCGGTCGCAGCGATCCTTGGCCGTCCCACCATTCACGCCTATGTGGCGGCAAAGGCGGGCCTGCACGGGCTGACACGCTCCACTGCCGCTGAGCTGGGCCGTCACGGCATCACCGTCAACGCGATCGCCCCCGGCTATTTCGCCACCGAGCTCAACACCGCACTTATGCGCGACGAGGCCTTCACCAAATGGGTCGAGGCACGAACCCCCGCGGGCCGCTGGGCCCAGCCTGAGGAGCTCGGCGGAGCCGTGGTGTTTCTCGCCTCCGACGCTGCCGCTTACGTCAACGGGCACGTGCTGGCGGTTGACGGCGGGCTATCGGTTTCCCTGTGATTTCAACCGGCGACACCGTGCCGGCAGGGCGTGCCTGCTAGCCGCCTGAAATGACGACTTGCTGCATGCGCTGCTGGCCCGGTCCCCTGCGCGGACGCCGACGCCACACGATTGGATGCCGCGCCGTGTTGCAGCCGCCGACTTTCGATTCGCAACGGGTTATTTCGACGTCTGGCGGCATCGATGCTTGATGCCGCCAATATTTCATTCCACACACCGGTCACAATGAGAGACGACATACGGGATCAGCGCCGGGTATTCGGGTGGGCCTTGCCTGCCTCCGCGGTCGTGCATTTGCTCGCCGCCGCGCTTCTTTTGTCCGCACTGCCGCTGTCGCCCCCGCAGCCGCAGAAGGAGCAGGCCATCGCAGTGGATATCGTGCCGCCGCCTAAACCGCCGGAAAAAACCAAACCTCCTTCCCCCGCTGAACCGCCCAAGCCGGAAAAGCAGCCGGAAGCCAAGGTCGAGACCCCGGCGAGCCGTGAGGTCGCCGCGCAGAGACCTGTCTTCCAATTCGGTGAGAAGGACGCCGGTCCTCGCAAGTCTCTGGACGGCAACAGTGCGGAGGATGGTTCGGAACAACCGCCAGCGCCGCAAGTTCCCAGTAGCCAGGATCTTGCACAGCCACCTGCCGTGACAGCGGTTGAGGGGAAAGACCAGGCTCCGTCGCCTGGCGCATCACCGCCGCCGAAGCCCAAGCCAGCGGATGTCGCCAAAGTGCAAAGGCCCTTGAAGCTTCAGGAAGCGAAGAGATTGTTCTCAAAATCAGCAAGCGGTGATCCGGTAGCGACAACTGCGATGAAAAATGTGCCGCGCGCCGTGCGGATCGGTCAGCTCTGCAACACGGAACTCGCACAGCAATTGGTGCACGCGTCGCCCCCCTATTTCCCAAACAGCCTGCTTGAGTATCGGCTGAAGGCCGGCACGGTCATGAACGTCGCCAGTGCGCCGTTCCCTGCAAACGGGCAGTGGTACGATCTGAGCTTTCGCTGCGAGGTCGATCCGGACGCGATGAGAGTCGTGTCGTTTGCCTTTCGTGTTGGAAATCCGGTGCCGCGCAGCGAATGGAAGCGCCGCGGGTTGCCCGCCGAATAGGTGGTCGAGGCCACGGAGGCTGGCTGGCCGGCGCCATCAAATCCGGCCGGCGATGTCTTCGCGCGCTCCGGGCTGCCGAACCAACACGCGCCAAAAGTGGCTTTCGTCAGCGGCTGCCGAAGTCTAGCATACGGCTTTGGGAGGAGGCTTCGATGACTTCAAGTTTCAACGTTCATCATGCTGCCGGCTATGAGCAGCTCATGGGCCGCTGGAGCCAAAGACTCGCGCCGCTGTTCATCGACTTCGTGGGGCTTGCCGACGGCGAAAAGATCCTCGACGTCGGTTGCGGTACCGGCAGTCTGACCTTCGCGCTCGTCAAGGCCGCTGACCTCGGTGAGGTCGCGGCGATCGACTTTTCGGCCGTTTTCGTCGAGGAGGCAATCCGGCGCAACACCGATCCGCGGATAAAAATCCGTCAGGCGGATGCCTGCGCCCTGCCCTTTGAGGATGGCGCGTTCGACCGCGCCCTAGCCCTGCTCGTGCTCCATTTCGTGCCCGAAGCCGGCAAGGCAGTCGCTGAGATGCGCCGCGTCGTGCGGCCGGGCGGCGTCGTCGCGGCGACGGTATGGGACCATCTCGGCGGCATGGCGGGGATGCGCATGATGATCGACACGGTGGCGGTGCTCAGCGAAGGCGGACGCCAGCTGCGTGCCCGCTATTGCACGCAGCCGATGATGCAGCCGGGTGAAATGAAACGGACCTTTGTCGAACAGGGTCTCCGGGACGTTACGGAAACGCAGCTGATGATCCGCATGGACTACCAAAACTTCGACGACTACTGGGCGCCGATTGCCGCCGGCGAAGGGCCGCTCGGCAAGTATGTGGCCACGCTCGATCCAGAAGAGCGGGCGCGCACCGACGCCGCCATGCGCGACGCCTATGAGGCCGGCCGGCCCGACGGCCCGAGGTCCTTTGCCAATGTCGCCTGGGCCTGCCGCGGTGTCGTTGCCTGACGTTGGCGCTAGCCGATCCCGTAGACCAACCCGACGCGGCCGTCCGACAACTGCTCAACCTTGCGCAGTTCGAGCCCACGACGATTCTTCGCCGTTCCAAACAGCGCCTTTCCTTCACCGGCGAGCAGCGGATAGACGATCAGCCTGAGTTCATCCACCAGCCCGGCATCGATAAGGCTCGCGGTAATTCGGGCGCCGCCCATAAGGTAGATGTCCTTGCCGGGCTGCTGTTTCAGCGCAGCGATATCCTCGAAATTCCGCACGAAGCGCGTCTTTGGCCAGGCCGCCGAAGTCATTGTGTTCGACAGCACATAATGCGGCGTCTGCGCGGCGAAGCGGGCCCATTCGAGCTCGGCCGGCTTCGGCAATTTGCCGGTCATCGGCAGCGGCTTGTCGGGCTCGTTCTGGATGGCGCTCCAGTAGCGCTCGTAGCCAGCATACATGACGCCGCCAAGCAGGCAGGCATCGATTTGCGGCGTCAGGCCGTATTCCTCAGACCACGCATCGACCCAATCGGCGTAACCCTCGGGTCCCTCCATCTTGCCGTCGACGGAAATTTTCATTCCAGTGATCAATTTACGCATGACTTCCTCCATCAGGCTTGCGGGATGCAAGCACGTTTCGTCGGATCATCGTTGCTTCGTGTGGCTGGCGGCGACCTCAGGGATGGCCGCCGCGAGTTACATCAGGCCGGCAGGCGGCGGTCGTATTCGTCCCGCAGGCGGCTCCAGCCGTCCCAGAACGAGGTCGGTGTCTTACCCGCCAGGCGGGCGGCCAGCAGGTCGAGGTGCACGTGCCAGCCGGCGGTGATGTTGAGCTGGATTGCACGTTCCGGCAGGCGCCGATGGACGACGGTGAGCAGCACATCGCTACCCTTCGCCTCCAGCAGGAAGGAGACGCCGCCGGTATTTCCCCAGGTGATGGAAAGCTTGCGCGGCGGATCGAGTTCGGTGATCCGGCCCTCCATCCGATGCTCTTCGGGGAAGCCCGCGGGGCGCTGGCCAGGCGGGTCGGTCAGCTCGTCGTTACGCCAGACGAACTCGAACGAGCTGCCGGCCTTCATTTCCATCTGGCCTGCGGCCATCCATTGCCGTCGCAAGTCACTCTCGGTGAGATAGGCCCAGACGCGCTCGATGGGGCCGGGCAAAAGGCGCTGGATGGTGAACGTGGCGGGCTCGGTCAGCTCGCCATAGGCGCCGATGGTTCTCATCTGGTTCATTGCTCGTCTCCTTCTTTCGGATTGGGCGATTTCCTGGGCTCATCCTGGGCTTTGCGTGCGTCCTCTTCGCGAAGAAGGCGTTCGAGAACATCGAGACGACCGGTCCAGAAGCGCTCGTAGAAGCTGAGCCACTGATGGGCGCTGGCCAGCGGTCCAGGGGCTAGTCGGCACAGATGCGTGCGGCCCCTCACCTCTCGACGAATAAGCCCTGCGTTCTCCAGCGCCTTGATGTGCTTGGAGGCGGCCGCGAGCGACATCACGAAGGGTTCCGCCAGCTGGCTTACCGTTTTCTCGCCATCGGCGAGATCGCGAAGCATGTGCCGGCGGGTGGCGTCGCCAAGGGCGTGAAAAACCGCGTCCATCTGAGATGTCTCTAATTCAACCATGTAGTTGAATATAGACGCACGCTTTGAGATAGTCAACCGTTTGGTTGAATAATTCATGTGAAGCGTTGCGGGGCTGTTTGCGCCATCGAGCGCGTCGACGTGACGGGAGATACGGACGCGCCCCGCGACAGGAAGGGCGAGGCCCTTATTTGCCGTCGAAGAAACTGTGGATCGCGGCTTCCAGCTTTTCGATAAGCTGAGGGTTGTGGCAGCTGCCAGCCCAGATCAGGGCGTTTAGCCTCATCTCCTTGTTGATAAAGCTCACTTTCCCAGAATCCAGCAGGTACTCCGCGATCTCGTAGTGCCGCCCCTTGATAGTCTCGATGAGCGCGTTGTTTCTCCCCGTCTTGTCGGTCAGATTTACTTCCGCGCCATTCTCCACGAGCAACTTGACGACTTCGAGATGCCCGTTCTTCGCCGCCTCGATTAGAGCGGTTCTGCCGTAGTAGTCAACTCGCGCGTTGATCTCTATTTGGGGGTGTCTCACCAGGGCTGAGATACACGCATAATGTCCCTTGGCGGACGCAAGGCTCAAGGGCGTGCTCTTCCACTTGTTTCTGGAATTCACGTCGATTTCCGGGTCTTCGATCAGCGCCTCCACCACAGCTGTGCGGTCATTGAGGGCTGAAAGGTGAAGTGCAGACCAGCCGCCATCGTCCGGCTGATTGATATCGGCGCCAGCCGCCAATTCCGATCGAACCGCCTCCGCATCGCCTTTTTCTGCCGCGACCAGCAGAGGCGACCAGTCTCTTGCCCCTCCGGCTTCCAAGCTGTTGGTCAACGCAGTCGCCTCCTCGGATAGTCGACAGAATACCACATTATCGGCAATAGTGGCGGCTCCTGTACTCAAGTCCAATGGGTCAAAAGCTGGAACGCTGTCGGCCCGAACGGACATCGAGATCAGCGCTTCACGTCCGTTTCCTCACATTCTCCTGATATTGACTCGCTTTGCCGGCCATCCGGACTAGATAGAGCCTGCGCCGGGCGGAACGATGCAGAAGGACCTGAACATGCCTGAACAGATTACCCTGAATAGACCTGAACAGACCAGATTGAACGACGGCTCCGCCATTCCGCAAATCGGCCTCGGCGTGTGGCAGGTCGATCCAGCCATCACCGCCAAGGTAGTGCGCTGGGGAATCGAGGCCGGCTACAGACTGATCGACACCGCCGAAGGCTATCAGAACGAGGAAGGTGTCGGGCAGGCAATCCGCTCGGCCGGCGTGCCGAGAAGCGAGTTGTTCATCACCTCGAAACTGCGCAACGGCGCGCATCAGCGCGACGCCGCCTTGCGCGCCTTCGACGAGACGATGAGCAAGCTCGGCATCGAGCAGATCGACCTGTTCCTGATCCACTGGCCGGTGCCCAGCCAGGACAGATATGTCGAAGCCTGGAAGACGCTGGTCGAACTCAGGCAATCAGGCCGGATCAAGTCGATCGGCGTTTCGAACTTCAACCAGGACCATCTCGAACGGATCATCGGCGAGACCGGTGTCACGCCGACCGTCAACCAGATCGAGCTCCACCCCCGCTTCCAGCAGCGTGACAAACGCGAATTTCATGACAGGCACAACATCCGCATCGAAAGCTGGAGCCCGCTGGGCAGCGGCCGGCTGTTGAACGATCCGACGCTTGAAAGCATTGCCAGGAAACACGGCAAGTCGCTGGCGCAGACGATCGTCAGGTGGCATCTTCAGGAAGGGCTGATCGTTATTCCAAAGTCGATCCACCAGGACCGCATCGCCGCCAATTTCGATGTCTTCGATTTCGAGCTGGAAGCGAAGGACCTCGAGCTCATTCGGGGCATGGATTCGCCCGACGGCCGCTCCGGCCCGAACCCCGCTACGGCCGCATTCCTGTTCTGAGGGCCGACAGTGAAGCTGCCGATCTCCCCCCTTGTGGGGAGATGTCCGGCAGGACAGAGGGGGGGCGCTGTCCCGCCGGCCTATTGAACTCTCCGGCTCATATCCCAACCCAGCGGGACCTCAGGCAGCCGGTTCACTGACGGAAAAAAGCTGCAGGCTGCCGGGAACACCTACAAGCTCCATCTCGCCATGCTCTTCAAAAGCCAGGCCGGAACCGGCCGCGAGATCACGAACCGTGCGCGACGCGATGATCTCGCCCGGTCCGGCAACGTCGAGCAGATGTGATGCCAGTTGAATTGCAACACCGGTGAAGTCGTCTCCGCGCCTTTCGCATTCGCCAATATGGACTGCCGCGCGAACCTGAAGGTCTAACCTCTTCATTCGACGACGGACCGCGATTGCACATTGGATCGCCCGCGTTGGTCGCAGAAATACCGCGAGAAACCCGTTTCCGGTGCGGCTGATTTCTTGACCGTTAGCAAGATGCAATTCGTTGCGTATCTCGTCGTCGTGTCGCTGCATCAGATCGCGCCGCGCCCGGTCGCCAGCGTTGACGGGAGCCGGCGGCAACCCGACGATTTCCATGTGCAGCACCGTCACAAGCACGCGCTCGCTCGACGTTGCCGGCAGCGAGCCGGTGACAAAAGCCTGGATCTCGTCGACCAAACGATCGGAATTCTCCCCCCAGATTACGTGATCACGGCCGGCAAGCTCAATGTATCTGGCGCCTTCGATATGCGTTGCCAGGTAGCGCCCCTCTTCCGGTTTTACCCAGCGGTCGCCCGCCGTCTGCACGATCAGTGTCGGGACGTGAACGGTTGGGAGAAGGGCGCGAACATCGATTTCAGTGCCCCAGCGCCAGAGCGCGACCGCGTCGGCAGGTGAGGCTGAATTCCTAAGATACGCGGCGAACCATTCTCTCTCGAAACTGTCGTTCATCAGGCTGGGTGCGGCGTTGCTCATGTCCGCCGGCTCCCCCCACTGTCTCTCGACGGCGGTCAGATCTTCTTCTACCTGCTCGCTTGTCCTTGCCCATGGATAATCCGGCGACCATCGGCCGCTGGCATAGGTTCCGTTGAGCACGAGAGCCGCTGTTCGTTCGGGATAGGTCGCCGCGAAAAGCATGCACATAGGCCCCCCTTCGGAGCTGCCGAACAGAACCGTTCGCTTTGATCCGACCGCATCCAACACCGCTCGCATGTCTTCCATCCGCTCTTCCAGCGTTGGCAAACCAACATTGCGATCGGACAGTCCGGTGCCTCGCTTGTCCATACGGATCAGGCGGGCAAAGGAACCGAGACGCTGGAGCATATGCGCCAGCCGCGGCGATGACCAGGCAAGGTCGAGGTTGGAGACCCACCCAGGCACATAGATCAGGTCGACCGGCCCGTCGCCGGTTACCTGATAGGCGATGTTGATTCCGGCCGATTTGACATAGTGGGTCGCGGGGCGCATCGGCTCGGCCCGGGACGCCGGCCGCTCACCTGTTCGGGCTGCCGACGTTGGCGGTGTCTGGGAAGGCGACACCGAGGCGGCTATCCGGGTAGCGGCTTGCGGCGTCACGCGGCGCGTCCGCAGGTCATCATAGAGTTGCCGGGTCTCCGGCTCGGGCTGCAAGCGGAGCTGCAGTTGCAGCACATCACGGCAGCGCTCATACTGTTTCAGCGCGAGGTTAAAGCGGCCCTGGGCGGCATAGGTCCGCATCAGGGCTCGGTGGATATCCTCCCGTAAGGGCTCCAAAGCCAGCAGGCGCACCGCCGCCCGCAGGCATGATGGAAGATCATTCGTTGCCGAATAGTGCGCGACGAGCTTCTCCAGCACGATGGTTGCGATTGCCCTCAATCGCTCGCGCTCCACTCTGAGCCAATCTTCGAACGGCTCCTCCTTCAGGCCGAACCCGTCCAGGAGGTCGCCACGATAGACGACGAGCGCCTGCTCGAGTTGCTCCGGGTCGGAGCCGGCGGCCAGCGACTCGAACCGCGCGACGTCGAAATCAAGATCGTCGAGATTGAGCGTAATGCTGTCGCCGTCGCTCAGAAACCTTTCGCCATCGGATGCGCCCATTCCTTTCCTTATGGCGGATAGGGCCTGTCGAAGGTTCATTCGGGCCTGGGTTTGGCTGTTGCCGCCCCACAAAAGCGCGGCGAGCTTCTCGCGCGATTGGGAGTGTCCGGATTGCAGGGCGAGATAAGCCAGCATGGCGCGAGCCTTGCGGCTGAAAACCGGGGCCACCGCTCCTCCGGCAAAGTCAAAGCCGCCTAACAGACAGAGATGAGGGTGCGCCATCGGATCCGCCACAGCCACAGCTTCTTTGCGATCCTTTCCTGTACTTGCCTCTATTTCAACCGTCATTTCGCCCGGCCTGGTGTTTTTCACGAATCCTTCACGCTGGCTCCACCGCGTTTCTCACGACGCAGGGAAGACAAGTGTCGGGAGACCGGTATCTCAGGAGGACGCTATGCTACCCCCGACGGAATGGCCCATCTGGCATGATGATTCAAGGCAGGACCCGCAGCCGCGCGGCGGGCCACTGCGCCACGACATTGCGCTCGCGCGCTATCTTGAGAACCAGCGGGCCCGCCGGGCGTCAATGATCCAGGGGTTCGATTTCCGGGCCGCCGCGGTCAGCTTGCGCGCACTTTTGGCGAATGCGGGTAGCCGTGGATATCGGC
Source organism: Mesorhizobium sp. M0189 (assembly GCF_040322135.1). Lineage (NCBI taxonomy): Bacteria > Pseudomonadati > Pseudomonadota > Alphaproteobacteria > Hyphomicrobiales > Phyllobacteriaceae > Mesorhizobium > Mesorhizobium sp. M0189. The sequence continues at coordinate 162,593 of NZ_JAMYSW010000010.1, read as the reverse complement.
TCTTAGAGGTCCTGGGCATTAGGCCCTTTCATATCCCCGAGCCATCCACCAGCGGCACATCTTCGCCTTCCCACGGGCTCGGCATCGATCCCTTGCTGAGATTGGCCGACGGCAGCGGCATCCAGCACTTCAGTTCGGGTTCGGCATATTCGACGATGCGTCCTGGAGACGAATCGGAAGCGCGCCAGCCTTCGCTGCCGAACTGATCGGCGCGGGCCCAGTAGGCCATGTCGACCTCGGCCGGCCCCTGTTCGGAAGGCCGAACTGTGACAAGGATTCTGCTGCCGTCCCTTGGCGCGCTCGACATGTGGCGCCACTGATCGGGCTCGTCCATTGCACTTCCTCCTGCGATCTTCGCCTCGCCCGGATAGTCGCTTCGCGTTCGGAAGCGGTCAACCCGAACTTTTTTGCCTGGGGCAAAACCCTGCCCCGTCGTTGCGGAACAAGTCATGGCACGCCGGGTTTGGGCAAGTTGTTGAAGGAGGCAAAATGAGACCAGCGCCCCGACCGATCCTTAGCATTGTTGCATGGCAGGCCGCGCCTTTCGTTCCCCACCCGGTCCGATCGCAATGAGGCAGGCCGGTTCCGATCGTTCCACCCCACCGGAGGAGAGCAAAGGCGGCATAGGACGAGCGCTCGGCCTCGGCCTGATAACAGGGGCGGCCGACGACGATTGTTCTGCAATAGGCACCTATGCCAGCGCCGGCGCCCGTTTCGGACCCGACCTGCTTTGGACGGCTCCGGTGACCTTGCCGATGATGTACGCGGTCGTCTACCTGTCGTCGAAGCTCGGCCAGGTGTCGGGGCGCGGATTGTTCCACGTCATCAAGGACTTCTACCCGCGGTGGCTGCTCTGGTCGGTGCTCTTGGGTGTGCTCGTCGGCAACACCATCGAGGCAGCGGCGGATCTTGGTGGAATGGCGGCCGCGATCAACATATTCGTGCCGCTTCCCATCCCGCTGATCGTGCTGTTCGTCGCCGCCCTCATCTTCGCCCTCCAGGTTTTTGGCTCCTATACTTTGATCCGCAACATCTTTCGCTGGCTGGCGCTGGCGCTGCTCGCCTATGTCGGTGCCGCCATTCTGGCCAAGCCGGACGCCGCGGCGGTGCTGCGCGGAACACTGCTTCCCAGGATCGAGTTCAACCGTGAGTTCCTGTCGATCCTGGTCGCCATCATCGGCACCACGTTGTCCGCCTATCTCTACACATGGCAATCCAATGAGGAGGTCGAGGAGGAGATTGCCCAGGGGCGAACGACGCTCAGGGAAAGGAAGGGCGCCACCGACAGTGAACTCCGTCGCTCTCGCCGGGACATCCTCATCGGCATGATGTTTTCAAATCTCATCATGTATTTCATCATCCTGTCGACGGGTGCTACCCTCTACAAGGCGGGCCGCCATGATATCGACACGGCCGCGCAAGCCGCGGAGGCGTTGCGGCCGCTCGCCGGCCAGGCCGCAAGCGTTCTGTTCGCCGCAGGCGTGATCGGCGTCGGTTTCCTCGCGGTTCCTGTCATGACCACCGGCGCTGCCTATGATGTGGCGCAAGCCATCGGCTGGAAAAATAGCCTGCACGCCCGGGCTCGAGAGGCGCCCAAATTTTATCTCGCCATCGGATTTTTTACCGCGATCGCCGCTGGCCTGAACTTTCTCGGCTTCAATCCGATGAAGGCACTGGTCTGGTCCGGCATCGTTCAAGGCTTCTCGACACCACCCTTGCTGCTGCTCATCATGCTGATGACGAACAACCGCAGGATCATGGGCGACCAGGTGAACAGCCGCAGCACCAACATACTCGGTTGGGCAACGACCTCCGCCATTTTCTCGGCGACGATCGGCCTGGTGGCAACCTGGTTCATGTGATCCGGCGGAAGCAAAGCGACGCCGCCGGTTGGATTACCCGTTCCCGCTTGCGGATTGTCCCAGCTTTGCCGGTCTTGGAAATTCCACAACGTCGCCCGTGGGCCGCTTGTATTGCGCCGCGACAATTGCATCGATCAGGAGATCCAGAGCCGCACGAGCCGTGCGGCTCGTCTCGTCCTCGCCGCTCAAATAATGGCAGGCTCGTTCGAGGTGGAGGTGTGCGGCGGCAAAGTCGCTTGTCATAGGCTTCTCCCTGTTGCCCGCCGGCCGGCAAGATGACCGCCTCGATTTACCCAAAAGCAAATATCCACAGCCGGATTTGAATCAAATTGGCCTGACTCGCCACATGCCGCGGACCCCACGCCAGCACCTTGGCCTGTGCCCGCGCCGCGTCCTCTCCGAGGGCCGCTAGGCCATCCAGGATCGTGGCATCAGGACATGGTTCCCCGACGTCGCGCCGGAGCGCCCGAGGGCGACTTGCCTGATATGTCCGGCCAGCTGTTCATGCGCTCTGTCCGACGCGCTGCGCTATCGCGGCTGCAGGCGCTGCAGCGATCTTTCAGCGCGGTACGGCGCGTTGAATGAACCAATTGCCGGCGATGTGCCGCAAACTCAGTTCGCTCATCGTCCTGCTTTTGAAATTTTCTGGCTCTTTTAATTCTACAAACTCTCTAGACTTAACATAGATCGCTTGAAGTGGAGCGCTTGAGAGGGAGCTAGGAATGTCGAAAAAGCTCGTGGTGGGGCTGTCGGGCAATTTGACCCGGCCATCGAAGACCAAGGCGTTCGTCAGCCACATTGTCGGACAGGCCGCCGAAAGCATTGGCGCGGCCTCGGCCGTCTTCGACATCGAGGATCTCGGCGCGTCCCTGCCGCAGGCGAGGCGCCTCGGCGACCTCGACCCGGCGGCGCGCAACATCGTCGAACGGCTGCTAGGCGCCGACATCCTGGTGGCCGGCTCGCCGACTTTCAAAGGCAGCTATACCGGGCTTTTCAAGCATTTCTTCGACCTGCTCGATCCGTCATCGCTGAGGGGCAAGCCCGTCATCCTCGCCGCGACCGGCGGCGGCGAGCGCCATTCGCTGATCGTCGAGCACCAGCTGCGGCCGCTGTTCGGCTTCTTCGAGGCGCTGACCGTGCCGACCGCGATCTACGCCTCCGACAAGGACTTTGCCAATGGCGTGCTGGTGTCGGACGCGATCCATGCCCGCGCCCGGCAGGCGGTCGCCGAGGCATGCCGGGTAACCGGAGTGCCCTATCGCGTCGGCCTTGCCGCCTGAACTGACCCGAGATCCCCTCCCCGACCAATCCAGGAGCACGCCGCGATGACCAGATCCAAGAAATCCAGGCAGATCAAACTGGGCGCTTTCCTGCCCGGCGGCGGACAGCATATCGCCGCCTGGCGTCACCCCGAGGCGCCGGCCGACGGTGCCACCAATTTCGAGTTCCACAAGCAGCTTGCCCTGACCGCCGAGCGCGGCCTGTTCGACGCCTATTTCCTCGCCGACAATCTGACGGTCGGGCTCGGCGCCCGCGAAGGCGGCAATGCCAAGATCGCCGGCTTCGAGCCAGTGACGCTGTTTGCAGCGCTGGCGCCGCTCACCACGCATCTCGGCTTCATCGCCACCGCCTCGACCACCTACGAGGAGCCCTACACGCTCGCCCGCAAATTCGCCTCGCTCGATCATCTGTCGAATGGCCGCGCCGGCTGGAACGTCGTCACCTCGGCCGGCGACGAAACCGCGCGCAATTTCAATCGTGATACCCAGCCTGCCCACGCCGAGCGCTATACCCGCGCGCATGAGCATGTCGAGACGGTCAAGGCGCTGTGGGACAGCTGGGAGGACGATGCCTTCATCCGCGACCAGAAATCGGGGCGCTTCTACGACAAGGACAAGCTCCACGACATCGACCACAAGGGCGCGCATTTCAGCGTCAAGGGTCCGCTCAACGTGCCGCGCCCTGTGCAGGGGCACCCGGTGGTGGTGCAGGCGGGGCAATCGGAGGACGGCCGCAAGCTCGCCGCCCACTCGGCGGAAGTCATCTTCACCGCCCATCAGAACCTGGCGTCGGCGCAGGAATTCTACCGCGACATCAAGGCCCGCGTGGCGGCCGTCGGCCGCGATCCCGAGCAGGTGCTGATCATGCCCGGCGTAGCACCCTTCGTCGGCCGTACCGAAGAAGAAGCGCGCGCCAAATACCAGCAGCTGAACGATCTCATCCTGCCCGAAGACGGCGTCGCCCTGCTCAACGGGCTGGCAGGCCAGACGCTCGACATCAGGGGCTATCCGCTCGACGGCCCGCTGCCGCCGAGCAAGGAAACCGAAGGCATGAAGAGCCGCCAGGCGCTGATCCGCCAGATTGCCGACGAGCACAACTTCACCATCCGCCAGCTCTACCAATGGGTGGCGACGGCCCGCGGCCATTACACCGTCATCGGCAGCGCAGTGCAGGTCGCCGACCAGTTGGAGGAATGGTTCGGCAACGAAGCCGCCGACGGCTTCAACATCCTGCCGCCCTGGCTGCCCGGCGGGCTCGACGACTTCGTCGAGCTGGTGATCCCCGAACTGCAGCGCCGCGGCCTGTTCCGCACCGCCTATGAAGGCAGGACGCTGCGCGAGAACCTCGGCCTCAGGCGGCCTGAAAACCCGTGGACCGCCGCCCGCTCGGCCGTGCTGGCCGCCGAATAATCCCGAGAAGCCCACTACCCTCGAAGCGAGAGGCAAGACGATGACCTTGCAGCACATCGAACAGGCCGCCAGCCTCGGCACGCGTGACGGCACGACAAGCCTGGGCACGGACTTCCTGCGCCTCGGCGGCCGGGCAGGCATCCGCTTCCTGTCGCGCTACGGCGCCCTCATTGCCTTCCTCGCAATCTGGCAAGTGTCGAGTAGCGCAGGGTGGGTCAACACGGCCGTGCTGCCGCCGATCGATACGATTGTCGCGGCACTTTGGAAGGGGTTGGCCGGCGGCACTCTGCTCGGTGACATCGCCATCAGCCTGCAGCGCGCCGGTCTCGCCTTCGCGGCCGCCGTGCTGGTCGCCATCCCGCTTGGCCTGTTCATGGGCCAGGTGCGCGCGGTCGAGACCGCGCTCGATCCCATCCTGCAGGTCTTCCGCCAGACCTCGGCGCTGGCGCTCTATCCCGTATTCATCCTGCTGCTTGGGCTCGGCGAAGCCTCCAAGGTGTTCGTCATCTTCTGGGCGACGCTGTTCCCGCTGCTGCTCAACACCATCGGCGGCGTCAAGCAGGTCGATCCGAAACTGCTGGAGATGGCCCGCGTCTATGGCGCCAGGCAGCTCACCGTCTTCCGCCGCGTCGTGCTGCCCGGCGCCGTGCCCTCGATCTTCGTTGGGCTGAGGCTCAGCGCCACCACGGCGCTGCTGCTGTTGATCGCCTCCGAAATGATCGGCGCCAACAAGGGCATCGGCTTTCAGGTGATGAACGCGCAGTACAACTTCCAGATCCCGCTGATGTTTGCGGCAATCGTCATCCTCGCCGGCCTCGGCCTGATCGCCAACCAGGCGCTGGTCAGCCTGCAGCGGCGGCTCTGCCGCTGGAACAATGCCGTCGACTGACCTCCCCTTTCGCCATCGACCAGACCCAAGCCAAGCCAACCAGGAAAGACCACCATGAAAGTCACCCGCCGTTCCCTGCTTGCCGGCGCACCCTTCGCCGCCGGCCTTCTCGCCGCCGGCCTGCCGCGCTTCGCCTTTGCCGAAGCCGCACCCGTCAAGTTCCGCTCCCTCGCCAGCCGCGGCAGCATCTCTCCGCATGAACTGGCCGGCGAGCTCGGCTATTTCAAAGGCCTCGGTATCGAGGTCGAGAATGTCGGCTATTCCGGCGGCGGCCCGGAATCATTGTTTGCGCTCGCCTCCGGCAGCGTCGATATCGGATCGGCCGCAACCGCCGCCGTGATCAATTCGATCTCCGGCGGCAACGACTTCGTCGCCGCCTATCCGAGCAACGGCATCAACGGCAAGGTGCGAAGCGTCTTCTACGTGCTCGACGACAGCCCGATCAAATCGATCGCCGACATTGCCGGCAAGACAATCGCCGTCAACACGCTCGGCGCCCATCTCGACTACACCGTGCGCGAGGCGCTGCACAGCGTCGGCCTGTCGCCGGACGCCGCCAATCTCGTCGTCGTGCCCGGACCGCAACTCGAACAGACCTTGCGCTCCCGCCAGGTCGACATCGCGGCGCTCGGCTACTGGCAGGCGACCTTTGCCGGCGCGCTGGTCGACAATGGCGGCGTGCGTGGCGTGTTCAACGACACCGACGTGCTGGGCGAACTGGCCGGCGGCTTCGTCGTGCTCAGGCGCGACTTCATCGCCGCGCATCCCGACGCCGCCCGCAATTTCGTCGAGCAATCGGCGCGCGCCTCCGACTGGTCGCTGCAGAACCCCGACGAAGCGCGCAAGGTGCTCGCGACAATCCTCGACAAGCGCGGCGAAAACGGCGAGCTGGCGCGCTACTGGACCGGCTTCGGGCTGCGCCAGGGGGCCAAGGCGACGGACCGCGACATCGACTTCTGGGTCAGCGTGCTCGAGCGCGACGGTCGCCTGCCAAAGGGTAAGCTGAAGGCAACAGACATCCTCTACCGGCCCCGCGAAACCAAGACCAACTGACAAGGCCAACCGGCAGCTGGGAGACGAGCGCGATGAGCAGCACAAGCGGCGGTGAGGTCAGCATACGCGACCTGTCCAAATCGTTCAGCATCGGCGGGCGCTCGCTTGCCGTGCTGAGGACCCTCAACCTCGACATCCGCTCGGGCGAATGCCTGGTCATCGTCGGCGCCAGCGGATCTGGCAAGACCACGCTGCTGCGCATTCTTGCCGGGCTGGAGGCCGCCGACAGCGGCGGCGTCGCCATCGACGGCAAGCCGGTGCACGGCGTCGGCGCCGAGCGCGCGGTGATCTTCCAGGAACCGCGCCTGCTGCCCTGGCTGACCGTGCTCGGCAATGTCGCCTTCGGCCTCGAAGTGCGCGGCGTGCCGAAGGCCGAGGCCGAGGAACGGGCGCGCTTCTATATCGCGCTCGTCGGCCTCGCCGAATTCGGCGATGCATTCCCGAGGCAGCTGTCGGGCGGCATGGCGCAGCGCGTCGGCATCGCCCGCGCCTTGACCGTGCAGCCCGAAATCCTGCTGCTCGACGAGCCGCTGGGCGCGCTTGACGCGATGACCAAGATCGGCATGCAGGAGGAACTGGCGCGCATTTGGAGCGAGGAGAACGTCACCATGGTGATGGTGACGCACGACCTCGAGGAAGCGATCTACCTGGCCGACAGGGTGCTGATCCTGCCCAAGGAGAAAGGCGGCGCGGCGCGGCTGATCGACATCGACCTGCCCCGCCCGCGCGAGCGCAGCGAAAGCCGCTTCGTACGCTACCGCGAAGAACTGCTGCGCGAATTCGGCCTGCACTGAAAGGCCCCCTACGCGATCTTGGGTTCCTCGCCCCGCAAAGCGGGGAGAGGTGGCTCGGCGATGCCGAGACGGAGAGGGGTCTTCCTTTTTTGAAATCCTCTCCCCCCGCGCTCTTTCCTGGAACCGGATTCCCCGCCCCCGCATTTCCTTAACCGGGAGGCGAAGGAGCGCGGCATGAAAGCTTTGTTCGCAATCTTTGGCGGCTTCGTCCTGACGCTCGCCGTATTCGCCAGCGGCCTCGCATTCGCCACCTGGCTATTGATAGCCAAGCCGGTGCGGCCGCCCGCCCCGGTCTCCAGCGTCGCCGAACTGTGGGCCAAGGATCCGCGCCCGGTAAACCCGGCCTCGCAGCGCCTCGAGCGCCTCCCGGCCCGCCCGGTTCCCGTTCGCACCTCGGAAGTTGATCGCAGCTCGAAACCCGCCGACACCGCCGCAGCTTCGACACCCGACACCACCGGCTCCATCAAGCCGGCGGTGGAAGAGCAGCAGACGCTGCCCGCCGCCCATGTCGAATGGTGCGCCAGCCGCTACCGCTCCTACAGGCCAGGCGACAACCGCTACACATCCTACAGCGGCCAACAGCGCCCCTGCATATCGCCCTATCTCGACGCCGCCGATGACGGCAGCTACGTCGAGGCGAGCGATACGTCGTCAGTGGAGGGCTACCCGCCACCGGATGAACCCGGCGGCGCCGAGTTCTCATCCGACCACGTCCAATACTGCTTCAGCCGCTACCGCTCGTACCGGCCGGAGGACAACAGCTATCAACCGTATTCCGGCGGGCCACGTCGGCAGTGCGAGTAGGCTGGCGCGCCGGATGGCGGGCTAGCGGACCGAAGGGCATGGTGTCTTGTGCGATCCCACCCTCGAGCGGCTAACCAACGATCACGCAAATTTTTTTGGATCGTTCGGATCGGCGCGGCGTTCATCCGACAGGCAAAGGAGGAATTAAGATGGGCGACGAACGGGACGACAAGATTCGTGAGCGCGCATACCAGATCTGGGAACGCGAAGGCGGGATCCATGGCGATCCCGAGCGGCACTGGCACCGGGCTGAGGCCGAGATCGACAGGGAGGCAGCCCTGCCGCTGACGGCAGGCGATGCCCTGCCGGAAACCCGCGAGTTCGCGAGTTCCGACGTCTTGACGGTGGAGGCCCTGGCGGTGCGCACCGGCATATCGGGCGAACAGGCACAGGAGCTGATCGACAGGCTGGGCAACGACCGGGCGGCGATCGAACAAGCCGCGCGCAACCTCAAGGGGAAGCAGCGGCTCGGGGAGTGACAGATGATCAGAAAACTCAAAGACGGAAAATACCGCCTCTATTCGCGCAAGAAGGACGAAAAGACCGGCAAGCGCCGCAATCTCGGGACGTTTGACAGCCGCGAGGCTGCGGAGAAGCACGAACGTGAGGTGCAGTATTTCAAGAAGCATTGAGGCGGCGTTGGGCGTGTTGTCGCTTGCCAGGCAGCCGCGCCGGATGCCTGACGGAACCTGAGCCTGCGAAGACGGCGGCCACGCATCTCTGCGCCGGACAGTTTACGAGAACATGGTGCGTCCAGAAGCAGGTAACGACGCCCATCGCGGTCGCCCGCGGATTTTAGCACGGTATGCAAATTGTTCAGAACCGTACCTGATGCACCTCGCGCAAGCGGCATAAACCTTTCAGTGACGAAGCGTTCGCTTGCAATGTGGGCGATGCCTCCACTAGTTTCTGGTCAAATTGAACAAAACGGGAACAAAAATGTCACGGGCGAATTGAATTCGCGTTCGCCGTCCGGCGTGTTGCGCACCACAGGGCCTGGCTGGTTGGGATAGATGTCGATGGAGGGTTCGAGATTGCCGAGGATATCCCGCAAGGCGCGGGTCCACTGGCGAATGGCCTCCTGGCTGGTCGTGATATTGTAAAGATTGCACATTTCAGGCCGTTCCCGGATGCTTAGGCATCTTGTTGGAAACGGCCCGGAATTTCCAGCGCTGTCCGTTAGGTTGCTGACACGGCAGGCCGTGTCAGCAATGGCTTTGTGAGACCTACCGCGCCGATTGTCTCATAGCTTGTGCGGCGACTGCCGCCAGAAAAGCCCTCGCCGCGGCATCGCAGGCCGCTCGAGACGGGCCCTTGGCGAAAAGAAGAAGCTCGGCGGCTCGAATGTTGAGCCCGTGCTTCCTTGCGAATGTGGCTAGATCGTAAGGCTTGTTGTCGTAAGGCACGTCGTCGTAGTCGATCGTCAGATCGTAGTTTTCTTTCATTTTCTTCCTCCCGTTAGCGATCTTCCCCCTCCTGTCGCTAACGCAAAATTAACGTCGATGGCGTCGGGCGAGTCCACCAATCAGAGATTGTGTAAAAAACGTACGAGCTCGGATGCTCGCCCTCGCCACGGCGCCGCGAGCAATCGCCGCGAGCCGGACCGCTCGAAAGAGCCGATTTATGGGGGCACGTTGGAAAAGGCAGCCACGGCCTGGTGCCACGGGGTGTCCGCGACCCTACCGTGCCTAATGGCCGTCATTTTCATCTTCCTGGCCCGGTCCGCAAAGCCGGCCTCGTTGGGTCAGCTAAAGAATAAATCCGGCTAATAACACCGTAAGGAGCAGTGACAGCGGAACAGCCGCAAGACACCAGATCTCCAACGTGTTGTTTTGCAGCGGGTCCATCGTCAGCCTCACTTTTTGGTTCGTCATTGTGACACTAACGGTTGGTCGGAGGTAGCGGTTCCAAGCGACGCTGTTCATAGAGCGCTGCCTGTGCTGCATATTAGCAACAGCTTGACGACCGCTGAGCCCGTACCGCTTGGAGAACTTCACTTGGCGCCGGTGGATGGGCATTCCGCAGGAATGCAAGCGCCCCTCCATCAGGCGTGCGGGGATCGATCGCCGCCTATGATCAGCGCCGAGCCATGCCCCGGAACCCAATGGCTGCGTCGACCTCCGGCCGAAGTTTCGCTACCACCGAGCAGACCCGATGTTCACTCCAGCCAGCGATGCCCGTTTATAGGACCTAAGTCTGACCTGCCTGCGCAATGGTCTCGTGTACGGCCGGCGCCGGGAACAACTGCGCCCGTCTTCAGTTGATGGCGTCACCTCCTCGAGGAGAGATCGGCGCAGAATCAGTCCCTTCAGCGCTGATTAGGGTCCGCCTGCCATTGATGGATTTGGCAGGCGGACCCTTGGTTCTGTACGCTCCAGATCGAAAGCGGGTAAGCTCGGGATCACTCATCATCCCAGAAATCCTGCAGAGAGGCATGGCGGAGGGCTCCTCGCCCTGAGATGCTTGACCTGGCTTGACATCCGAGACGACCTCCCAGCGCGCGCACGCAGCGGGGGGCGCCCTCAGCCCTCCAGCGCCTCGTGCTGGTAAAGCTCGTCCATGCTGAGCGTCGCGAGCGCCGCGAAGGGCGCCTGCTTTTTCACGCGGCCGTGGCTCAGGATCACCACGTCGTCGCAGAACGAGATGGTGCTGCGATGGTGGCTGATGACGATGGTGGTGCGGCGGCCGGCGCGCGACTTCAGTGTCTCGACGATCGCCGCTTCCGACAGCCCGTCCACCGCATTGGTGGCTTCGTCGAGGATGAGGATATCGGGATCGCGCACCAGGGCTCTGGCCAGCGCGATCCGCTGCCGCTGTCCCGCCGAGAGGTTGACGCCGCGGTAGCCGACGACGGTCCTGTAGCCTTGCGGCAGTTGCTCGATGAAGCCATGCGCTTCGGCCAGTTTTGCCGCGCGCTCGGCGTCATCGGTCGAGGCCGCGTCCTGGCCGTAGATAATGTTGTCGAAAATCGTGCCGTCGACCAGCTCCAGCTCCTGGCTGGCGAGCGCGATGTGCTTTCGCCATTGGCTGGGGTCGATGCGGTCCAGAGGCGATCCATCGACGAGGATCCTGCCGCTATCCGGTTCGACGAAGCGGCACAGGAGATTGACGATCGTCGTCTTGCCGGCGCCAGAGCGGCCGATCAGCGCGGTCGAGCGGCCGCTGCGGATGTCGAAATTCGCCGCATGCAGCACCACCGCGCGCTGTTCCGAACCAGAATAGGTAAAGGTGACGTCCTCGAACTTGATGCCTTGGCTGAGCCCGGGGAACGCCGCGTCACCTTGCGGCGGCTCGGGCTTACCGGATGGGTCCAGCATCCACGTCACCTCTTCAAGCGATCCGCTCAGGCCCTGCAACTGGCTCCAGGCCATTTGCAGCGACCGCATGTAGGGCTGCAGCCTGTAGAGCAGGATGACGAAGGCGACGATCAGCGGGAAGCTGACATTGGCGAACCAGGCGCCGATCACCACCGCCAGGAACAGCATGGCGTGCAGAACCTCGGTCAGCGGCGGCAACGCTCCCTGACGCGTCAAAAGCACGAACGCCGCCCGGCGCACTGCATCCGATGCCTGGTCGAATGCCGCCTTCTCGCGTTGCTCCTGGCCGAAGATGCGGATCAGCCGTCCGGCATGCACCAGATGCAGCATCTGTGATGCGAGCTGGCTGTTGCGGGAGGCGACGCTGCGGCTCGGCGCCTTCAGATTGGCCGACAGCATGGCGTGCGCGACCTGCACCAGCGCCAGGCCCAGCGTGACCAGCAGCGTCATCTGCCACGACAGGAGCAGCAGGAAGGTCAGCAGGATGATCGCGGCCGATGCGTTGACGATTGCCCCCAGCGTGATCTGGATGGCATCCGAGGCCCGCCAGGATTCGTTGGAGATGATGTTGAGCAGCCGTCCAGGGCTTTGCTGCAGGAAGAACGGGTAGCCCACCCGCAGCAGCTGCTCCGACAGCGCGCTGCGGATCGAATGGCTTGCCTTGCCGTAGATGAAGGTGGTCAGCAGCGTATTGACGTAGGCGAACAGGTTCTTGAGCACGATCGAGCCGAGGATGGCGACGGATATGACGATCAGCCGGTCGCGCTCGCTCAGGCTGGATCCGACATGCTGGAAGACGGCGGAAAAGCCAGCCATGCCGGTCTGCCCCTGCCCCATGATTATGTTCAGCAACGGGATGATCAGGCCGATGCCGAACCCCTCAAGCGCCGCACTGAGCAGCCCGAGCACCACCACGGCCGGAAGCAGGCGCAACTGCTTTTGCCCGAGCGCGCGGCGCAGCATCGGCAGGCTGGGCGGCATCAATCGCATGATTGCGGATCACCTCGCCTCGGCATTTGCCTGTTGCTCCTGTCGCATTTGCGCCGGCTGCGGCGATTTCACCAGCGAAAGCACCGCGAACTTGGCCGCGCCGAGCAAGTTCATGCCGATGATCGGCCAGTGCGACAGCTTGAGTTCACGGTCGAACAGAGGGCCTTTCCTCAGTTCGCGCAAGGCCGCCCTCATGGACCAGTAGAAATGGCGAAGCAGCCACGGCGCGTGCCGGATATGTTTCAGGCAAAGCCCGCCATTGCCCATGCTGTAGTCGCGGTGCAGCTTTTCTATGGCCTTGCGATCGCGCCGACCATGATGGTGGTAAATCGTCATGTCGGGCACATATTCGACCGGAATCCCAAGCAGCACCGCCCGCACGAGATAGTCCGTATCCTCGGCCGAGCGCAGCGGGCCGCCGGCGCCGAAGCGTTCGTCGAAACGGCCGATGCGGGCTGCAACATCACGGTGCATCGTCATGTTGCAGCCAAGCACGAAGCCACCGGGATGGACATCCGGCGTAAGCCGCGCGCGCACCGGCGACCGCTTGATGGTGAACGGCAGGTCGCGGGGATCGCCGATCTCGACGCGGCCACCACGGATGACCCGTTCGCCGGCCGAATAGTGCCGTTGCAGATCGTGCAGATAATCCTTGTGGACTGCGCAATCGTCGTCGACGAAGACGAGCACGCGGCCCCGCGCCCGCTCCAGCCCGGCGTTGCGCGCGGCCGCCAGTCCAGGTCGTGGTTCGCGAATAGCGGTGAACGGGATGTCCGACAGTTCGGCGATGCTGGCCAGCCGTTTGGCGGTGCTGTCGGTCGAGCCGTTGTCGACAACCACCAGCTCGGCGGCAAAGTCGGCATGGGCACGACACGCGGCCTGGATCGACCTGATACAGGGCTCGAGCACGGCGACGCGGTCGCGTGTGCAGACGATGAAGCTGACCGCCGGCGCCGGTCCATGCTGCGGCCGCGGCGACATGGCCGCCGGCACCGTCGAGTGGCCGCGCTGCTGGAGCTGGTGCGATTTGACGAACATGCGTTGCTAGCTCAACTGGTTCGAAGGCAAAACCGCCGCGGCCGGCACGGATTGCAGATACCGCGACAGGGCATCCACCTGCCTGGTGACCGACATCGAGGCGAGACTGAAGCGCGGCGCGAAGGCACCGGTGCGAAACACGTACTGCTCGCGGCGCCGGATGAGCTTCCATTTCGCGGTCCGCGTCAGGAATTCGTGCATCAGCAACGGCTGTCTTTCTCCCGATATGAGCTGATAGAGGAAGTAGAACAGGTTCAGCGTGCCGGCCTGGTAGCTCGGCCTCGCCTCGGCCGGCAGCGCGGCAATCCTTTCTTCCAGCGCAAGGATCCACTCGGCGGCACGGCGAACCGTGCCCATCGACAGGACCTCACCGATGTCGCGGAGGTCTTGCGTCTCTTCCGCGAGCCCCTCGCGCTCGAGGTTCTCGGCGACGATCTTCAAATGCGTCCTGCGCATTTCGCGCTTGTGCCTGTTGGTCACGCTGTCGTCATGGATACGATAGGCGATCAGGCTTTCGGGGATCATGGCCGCCGGGTAGCGGTCGGTCAGCCGCCTGAACAGGTCGAAGTCTTCGGCGTGCTTGTACCTTTCGTTATAAAATAGAACGCTCTCTTCGATGACCTTCCTGTTGTAGACGACCGTGGAATGCATGCAGATCGTGAAGAACATCGACAAGATGCGCAGGCTATTGTCCTGGAATATCGGATCGGGCGAACCCCTGACGATGCGGTTGCCGAGCAAGGTGTCGAAACCCGCGCCGCACAGCGCGAGGTCAGGCTGCTGGTTGAACAGCGCGACCTGTCGCGACAGGCGCCGGGGATAGGCGACATCGTCGGCGTCCATCCTGGCGACCAGATCGCCGCGGGCCATGGCCAGGCCTTCGTTCAAAGTTGCAATCAGGCCACGGTTTTCGCGTGAGATGATCGAGATGCGATTGTCGGCCTGGCGGTATTTCTGTAGGATCTGCAGTGAGTTGTCGGTCGAGCCATCATCGATGGCGATGACCTCCAGACGATCGTAATCCTGGCGCAGGATGCTACCCAGCGCAGCGGCAAGATAAGGTCCCGCATTGTAGGTCGGCAGCAGAACGGAGACTAAGGGAGCAGCCATTGGTCAGCCCCGACCGCTTCGTTGCAACTTGCGTGGCAAGCGCGATGCGCCATCAAGCGGCCTGCTCGGATATGCTCCTGCCGCGAGCCAACCGCTGTTGGTCGTATCGATGCCTGTCGGGAAGCCGGCTCGGCCTCTCCGGGCAACATAGGGGAAGTGGCGCTTTAGGCTGTTGAGCGGCTTCTCGAAAAGCAGCCATGAAACCGACGCCAGCATGAGCGTCACCGTTCCCGCCACCAGGAACCGTCCCGGCCCTTGTTCCGAGACGTTGAGCGGAATCCAGGGCTGCGATTTGACGACGAGCGACAGCACTATCGGATGGTAGAGATAAACGCCGTAGCTGATGCGGCCAAGGCCAAGCAGCGGCGGCAGTTCGAGACCTTTTCCGATATAGCCACCAACGCCTGTCGAACAGCTTGCAACGATGACCACCAGCGGCACGAGAGGCAGGATCTGCAACAGCAGCCAGAGGCCCCATTCCTGCAGCGGATTTGCCGGCGCCGGCGCAAACCACTGCAGAACGAAAAACGCCGCGGCGAGCCACGGCCAGCCAGCTCGAAGCCATTGCGGCAGGCCAGCGGATCTTGACCGGTAAGCGGCAAGCAGCGCCCCTGACGCCAGCGCGTCCATCGACGCCGGCGGCAGCAGGTCGCGCGACAAACCGGGTGTTCCCGCGATCGGCCAATAAAACCGGTAGGCCAGCGACAGCCCGATAACGGCGATACAGATCGCTTCGAGGCGCCGGCGCGGCGCCAGCAGCACGATCAACGGCCAGGCGATATAGAACTGCTCCTCGATGCTCAGGCTCCAGAAATGGCAGAGCAGCCAGGGCGTCCATTCATTCTGCGCTGCGTACCAGAAATTCGACAGATAGAGCGCGTGCCAGGCCAGCGATCCTCTCGACTGCTCCATGTCCGTAAGCCAGACGAAACCCAGCACGGCGAAATAGGGCGGGAATATCCGCAGCGCCCGCCTGATATAGAAGGATCTCAGCGCCGGTCCGGTTTCGAATTCGGCGGCCGAGCGGGCTTCGAGCAGCAGGCGGGTAATCAGAAAGCCGCTCAGCACGAAGAACAGACGTACGCCGATATGGCCCCAGAACGAGGATCCTCCGGCCGCGAAGAAGTGTGCGTACAGCACCATCGTCACGGCGATGGCCCTCAGCGCGTCCAATTGGGTGTCGCGCGCATTTCCCATTAGCGGCGTGCGCCGGCGGGACGGCGAAACTGCCAATCGGTCAACATAGCGGCGTCGTTCACGGCGCATTTCCAATCGGAAGCGCCCCCCTCACGCAGGATAAGGCGCCACCATTGTGCAACGCAACACAAAAAGTTGACATATTTGAAACAGGAACGTGAGGCGCGGCTAATAAAAGCCAAAAAACAGCGGGAACCAGCCCGAATTGTCCATTTTTGACGATTTTCGCGCGCTGCCTTGGCCCGCCGATATCGGCGGCAGGGTGCTGCGATGCAGCATGTTCGCCGCCATCACGGAACGCGTGAAGCTGATCCGTTCGATCGCCGCCAGCGGCACTGGCGTCAGCCTCGTCACACACGATCTCGCCGCGGTGCGGGCGCTGGCCGACAGGATCGTGGTTCTCAGCCTCGGACGCGTGGCCTATGACGGATCCGCCAGGCACTTGAGCGCCGACCAGTTGTGGGGCCTCATGGCGAGCGGCACCCTCGCATCCGCCGGGCAGTAGAAGGCGTTTTGAAGCGGGGACCCGCTTCGCGCGAGCTTCCCGCCTCCGAGCGACAATTACGCCTCCTTGCCGGCATTCGCGAGCGCCACTGTGCGACGCTCCGGAAGCCCCATTCCGACGAGCGCGCCGGCGAGCGAGAGCAGCGCGGAGACGTCGATTGCCGCGGTGAAGCCATCGCTGAACGCGTCGGTGGACGAGAAGCTTCCAGTGCCGGCGAACACCGCACCGGCGATCGCGATCCCGGATACGCCGCCCAGAAAGCGGAATGTATTGAACGTGCCGGCAGCCTTGCCGACCTCCGGCCGCGCGACCGCATTGAGGACCGCATTCTGCGCGGCAGGCATGGCCATCGACACGCCGGCACCGGTAATGATCAGGGGCGCGACTAGCTGGATGTAGGGCAGATCAGGTGCTGCGATCTGCGCCAGCCAGGCCATTCCAGCCGCTTGCAGGATCAATCCGGCCACGACAAGCCAGCGCTCGCCGACGCGGTTGATCAGGCTGCCGGCGATCGGTGCGACCACGAAAAGCGTGGCGGTCCAGGGCAGCAAACCCATGCCGGCGCCGAGCGGCCCACGGCTCTGGGCAAACTGCAGAAACTGCGGCAGCAGGAATACGAGGCCGTACATGGCGGCGCAAAGCAGGAAATTCGCGCCGACGCCCGAGGAGAATGCGCGCGCCTGAAAGAACCGCAAAGGCAGCATGGGCTCACGGGTACGCAGCTGCCAAAGGACGAATGCGATGGCCAGAAGCAGCCCGGCCGTCAGCGCCGACAGCACTTCAGAGCTGCTCCAGCCCACGATGTTGCCGCGCATCAGACCCCAGACCACTCCAAATGCCGCCGCAGTCACCAGGGCGACGCCGAGGACATCGATTGCCGTACCCGGCCCGTGACTCTCCGGAATCCGACGCATCACCAGCGGGATGAGAACGATGCCGACCGGAACATTGAGCCAGAAGATCCAGTGCCAGGAGAGGCCTTCGGAGATCGCCCCGCCCGCCATCGGACCGATGATCAGGGCCAGGCCGGTGATGCTGCTAAAGATGCCCAGCGCCTTGCCTCGTTCCTCCGGGGGAAAAGCGACGCTCAGCAGCGCCATGGCCAGCGGCATGACCATTGCGGCACCCGCGCCCTGAACCGCACGGGCCGCAATCAGCAATCCGGCATTTCCAGCGAGCGCGCAGGCAACCGACGCTGCGATGAACAACGCCAATCCGGCAACGAGCGTACGGCGGCGGCCGAACCGGTCACCGAGCGCAGCCCCGGTCATGAGCAGGACGGCAAAGCTCAAATTATAGGCGTTCATCGTCCATTGCAGCGTCTCCAGCGAGGCATCGAGTTCGACCCGCATCGTGCTCAATGCGGTCGCCACGACCATCGCATCGAGAACGACCATCAAGGAGCCTATCGACGTGAGGGCGAGAACCCAGACCTTCGTTGATCCCGCACTTTGCTTGCTCATGATTATGGCGCCTCCGGCTTGAACAGATGGCCCACCAGTCTCGCGGTCCCATGATCCAGAGACGCGGAGGCACCACCAAAGGATTCCAGCTAAAGAAAGTTTTTTTCGACCGAATCCTTTTGCCATCGTCGAGCGTCTATAAGACGCTGCGCCTGATGGCGGGCGCGCCTGCCCTGGGAGATACGCAATGAAATCGATCCTTGTGCGATGACCGGATCCGCATCCGGTGCGCCAGAAGGACGGGAGCCATTTGACCGGCTGCTCGGCGAATTGCGGCCGAAACTGCATCGCTATTGTGCCCGCATGACCGGTTCGGTGATCGATGCCGAGGATGTCGTCCAGGAAGCTACGGTGAAGGCGCTCGAGGCGTTCCCCGGGACCGGGCCGATAGCCAATGTCGAGGGCTGGCTGTTCCGCATCGCGCATAATGCAGCACTCGACCACCTACGCCGCCGTACCAGGTTGGATGCCGCGCATGTCGTCGAGGATATCGATATGATACCTGACCCCGGCATGTCGGCCGAGGGCCGGCACACTGCGGCCGCAAGCCTGCAGACCTTCATGCGCCTGCCCGCGGCGCAGCGTAGCAGCGTCATTCTCATGGATGTGCTCGGCTATACGATCGAAGAGATCGGCAACATTATCGACAGCAGTGTTCCGGCGGTGAAAGCCGCACTGCATCGCGGCCGTCTGCGCCTGCGCGAAGTCGCCGGCGAGCCTGACGATCGGCCTGTGCCGGTGTTGGCCGAGCCCGAGCGGGCGCGTCTGGCAGCCTATGTAGAGCGGTTCAATGCCCGCGACTTCGATGCGATCCGCGACATGCTGGCCGAGGACGTGCGGCTTGACCTCGTCAACCGGCTCCGGGCGAGCGGCCGCACGAAAGTGGGCCGGTACTTCCACAATTACGCGGGTATCCACGACTGGCGGCTGCTTCCGGGCCTGGTGGATCGGCACCCAGCCATTCTGGTGATCGATCCGGACGACTCGGCCGGAGGGCCAAGATACTTTATCCTGCTGGAATGGGCGGGCGACAGATTGGCGAGAATTCGCGATTTCCGCTATGCGCGCTACACGCTTGATGGCGCCGAAGTGGTGCCTCTGCGGCCATAGCAATTCGCTTTTCATAATGCCGAACAACCACTGCCAGCTATTTTGGAACGCGGCCGCTTGCCATCCAAGCGGCCGCCCTTTTCCGCCGATCGTGCTTTAAGCCGGCTGCAACTCCCGGCGCGGCAGCGGCGGAAAGGCGATCGCAATCGCCATCGCGCCAAGCCCGACAAGGGCCGAGCCGATGAACAGCCAGGAATAGCTGGCATAGGCATCGAACACCATGCCGCCGGCGAGCGGGCCGAAAGCCATGCCGAGGCTGGACAGCATGGTTACGGCACCGAACACCGTGCCGAGGATGCGCTGGCCGAAATATTCGCGCGCCAGCACCGCATAGAGCGGCATGACGCCGCCATAGGTGGCGCCGAAAATGACGGCGAGCGTGTAGAATTGACCAAGCTCACTAACCGCGAGATAGGCGGCGATGACCACGGCCTGTATGGCCAGCCCGGTGATCAGCACCGGCTTGACGCCCAGCCGATCGGCAAGCACGCCGTAAAGCAGCCGGCCACCCAGCCCTGCCAGGCCCTCGATGCTGTAGATGCTGACCGCCGCCATCGGCGCTATGCCGCACAGCATCGCATAGCTCACCATATGGAAGATCGGCCCCGAATGCGCCGCGCAGCAGGCAAAGAAGGTCAGTCCCAACACGATGAACTGCGGCGAGCGCAGCGCCTGCGGAACCGTCATGCCGACACCCTCGGCTGCAACGCTTGGCGTAGCACCGTCGGCAGCGGGCTTGGGCGGCTGGCGCACCAGCAAGGCGGCCGGCAGTAGTAGCACCCACGCGATTATGCCGATGTCGAACATCGCGGTGCGCCAGTCATAGGCCGAAATCAGCCAGCGCGCGAAGGGCGAGATGGTCATTGGCGCCACGCCCATGCCGGCCGAGACCAGCGAGACCGCAAGGCTGCGGTTCGTGTCGAACCAGGCGGAAGTCAGCGCGATCATCGGCGCGAAGAAGGCGCTTGCCGCGAGGCCGACGAGCACGCCATAGGTCAGCTGGAAAACGAGCAGCGAGCCGGTGCGGCTGGCCAGAACCAGCGCCAGGCCGAGCAGCACGGCGCCCGTCATGACGACGATGCGAGCGCCGAAGCGGTCGTAAATGGCGCCCCAGGCGAAGCCGCCGAGGCCCATTACCAGGAAGTTCAGCGTCATCGCACTCGATATGCCGGCGCGCGACCATTGTGTGTCGAGCGCCATCGGTTCGAGGAAGATTGCCAGCGAGAACATCGCCCCGAGGGCGACACAGGTCATCAGCGCGCCAGCCGCGACGATAACCCAACGATAGGAAAGGCTCATTTCACTTTTCTCCCATGCCGGAAGCGTTGATACGGCACGACCTTTTCGAGCTTCGCCGAGCCGCTTGCGTCCGAAGGACGTTGGAGATGTTTTGAATCCGACAATCCGGTTGCATTTTTTATCCAGTCAGGAAATTGCGCCGCTCAATTGCTCCATTGCATTGACGGTGCACCGTGCTGAGCTAGATTTCCAGCCTGGCGATCAGGAGCTGACAGGCATGGAACTTCATCGCGGCCGTCTCATCGACCACGTCCAGCTGGTGGTCAGGGATCTCAAGGCCAGCCGCCGCTTCTACGAGGCGGTTTTCAAGGTGCTCGATATTCCGATCGGCGGCAGCGCCGAGGATTATTTCTGGGCCGACGAGCTGTTCATCTCGAGCCCCGACAGCCCGGCAGCCCAGGGAAAGCTGACGGGGCGCCACCACCTTGCCTTCCAGGCAAAGGACCGCGCCATGGTCGACGCCTTCTACAGGGCCGGCCTCGATGGCGGCGGCACGGACAATGGCGCACCGGGCGAGCGGCAGCACTACCATCCCGGCTACTACGCCGCCTTCCTGCTCGATCCCGACGGCAACAATATCGAGGCCGTCCACCACGGCCCGGCCAACCGCAGCGCCGAGTCAGTGAAGATTGCGTTCTGAAGATCGGGTGATGGGGCAAGAATCTTGCTTGCGACGGCGTCGGATCGGCTGCGGAGGTCATTCCGCGCTGCGCTATCGCATCAGCGCCGCCATCTGGCCCGCCAGGAAGTCGACGAACAGCCGCGCCCGGACGGGTAGCTGTCGCCCATACGCATGGACGATGTACACCGGCATGGTCGGCATCGCCACCTCGGGCAGGATGCGGACCAGGCGGCCCGTGTCGAGATCGTCCTGCACGGCAAACCGCATCAGATGCGCGATGCCGGCGCCGGCAAGTGCCGCATTGCGGATGGCACCACCATCATCGGTATCGAGCCGCCCATCCGGCACGATCATCGTACCGTCGGCAAAAGTGACGGGATAGGGCCGGCCGGCCATCTGGTAGCGGACGAATTCGTGGTTCGGTAAATCCTCGACCGATGCCGGACGGCCGCGCCGCTCGACATAGGCCGGTGAGGCCACCAGCACGATCGGCAGATTGGCGATCTTGCGCGCGATGAGCCCGGTGTCCGAGAGCTGCCCCATGCGCACCGCAACGTCATAGCCTTCGCGGATCAGGTCGGCGTGGCGGTCGGTGACGCTGAGCTCTAGTTTGACTGCGCCATGCCGCGAAAGGAACGCCTGCGCCCATGCCGCGATCAGGCCGCGGCCGAGTTCGACCGGCGCTGTGACGCGCAGCAGGCCGCGCGCTGTATCGGCCAGCTGGACGATGTCTTCGGCATCGTCCAGCGCCCTGAGCAGCGGCGCCACGCGCTCGTAATAAGCGATGCCTTCACTGGTCAGCCCGAGCCGGCGCGTCGAGCGCTTGATCAGCCTGACGCCCAGCCGCCGCTCGAGCCGCGCCACGCTTTTCGACACCGCCGATGGGCTGGAGCCGACCAGCCGGCTGGCGGCATGGAACGAGCCGGCATCGACCGTGCGGACGAAGGCGACGAGACCGGCGGTCTTTTCGAGGATGGTGGTCATTCCGGAATTCCAGGCACGAAAGAATGGATCATGATGATCCTAATACGATTTCTGATCATCATTAAATACCGCTCATCATCGACAAAGGAGAGATTTGATGAGCAAGCTGAACGGCAAGGTCGCCATCGTCACCGGCGCCTCCAAGGGTATCGGCGCTGCCATCGCCAGGGGTCTTGCCACGGCCGGCGCCGCGGTGGTCGTCAACTACGCCTCGTCACAGGAAGGCGCCGACCGCGTCGTCGCCGAGATCGAGGACCGTGGCGGCCGCGCCGTCACCGTCCAGGGCGACGTGTCGCAAGCGGCCGACGTGCGCCGCCTGTTCGAGGCGGCGAAATCGGAGTTTGGCGGGCTCGACATCCTGGTCAACAATGCCGGCGTCTTCGCGTTCGAGCCGCTGGAAGCGGTTACCGAGGCCGAGTTCCACCGTGAGTTCGACACCAATGTGTTGGGCATCATTCTGACCACGCAAGCAGCAGTGAGCCATTTTGGCCCGGGCGGCGGCAGCATCATCAACATAAGCTCGGTTGCCAGCCGCAATCCGCAGCCGAACTCGCTCGTCTACGCCGCCACCAAGGGAGCGGTGGACACGATCACGCTGTCGATGTCGCGGGAGCTCGGCGCACGCAACATCCGCGTCAACGCGATCGCGCCCGGCGGCATCGATACCGAAGGCCTCGCGCGCATCGGCATCGTCGGCAGCGAATTCGAGAAGCAGATTATCGCCATGACCCCGCTCGGTCGCTTCGGCCTGCCCGATGACGTCGCCCGCGTCGCGGTGTTCCTCGCCTCCGACGAGGCGTCATGGCTGACCGGCGAGCGCATCACCGCCTCGGGCGGCTGGCGATAGGCATGGAGGGCGCGGACCTGCCGTTTCACGGACCATGCCCCACGCCGCGCGACGTCGAGGACCACCGCAATCGATGACGACAGCGATCTAAGCCCTATGTTTCAGCGAGGGGGAAGCGCCGTGCGCTATCGATGACGGCGAGATGCCAGGGAGGTAACGGATGACGGGCGACGAAACAGCAATCCGAAAGCTGGTCGAGACGTGGATGGATGCGAGTAAGCGTGGAGACATCGCGACTGTCCTCAGCTTGATGACGGACGATGCGATCTTCATGGTTCCCGGCCGGGAACCCTTCGACAAGGAGATCTTCGCGGCGGCCGCGCAGGAGACGGCCGGCGTTCATATCGACGGCACGAGCGATATCGTGGAACTACAGCTTCTCGGCAATTGGGCCTTCATCCGCAGCCGCATCGACATGACCGCGACCCCGCCGAATGGCGAGCCGGTCCATCGATCGGGATATGCGCTGACGCTCCTGCGTAAGGAGCCAGATGGTGAGTGGCGGCTCGCGCGCGACGCTAACCTGCTGACCCTGCAAGGCTAGAGCGGTCTCCGGCATCTCTGCACCAGGAGGCGCGCTAGGGGGAGCGACAAGGTGGCGAAGATGCGTTCAACGTCGCCCTGAACAGCATTCCCCTCCTCCATCTGATTACACCGGCAAGAGGGCGTTCGGCTTGACATCGGCGATGGAGGCGAAAGTGTGCGTTTCGCGCACGCCGGGCAGAGGCAGGATGACCCGCTGCAGGAAATCCTGGAACACCGCCATTTCAGCGATCCGCGCCTTGACCAGATAATCGAAACCGCCAACCACCATATGGCACTCCAGAACCTCCGGAGCTTTCGCCACGGCTTCGGCGAAGCGGTCAAAGACATGCGGCGCCGTGTGGTCAAGCCTGACCTCGATGAACACCAGCGTTCCCCTGCCGACCTTGCGCGGATCGAGCATAGCCCTGACCGCGGTGATGAACCCGTCGCGGAACAGGCGCTTCACCCGCTGGCTGGTTCCGGTCGGCGACAGCCCGACACGCCCGGCAAGATCAAGCGTCGTCCGGCGCCCATCCTCCTGCAGCAGCCGGAGCAGGCTGCGGTCTATCTGGTCGAGATCGTCCATTCACAATCCACTCTATCTCAGGG
Source organism: Mesorhizobium sp. M0189 (assembly GCF_040322135.1). NCBI lineage: Bacteria > Pseudomonadati > Pseudomonadota > Alphaproteobacteria > Hyphomicrobiales > Phyllobacteriaceae > Mesorhizobium > Mesorhizobium sp. M0189. The sequence continues at coordinate 138,885 of NZ_JAMYSW010000010.1, read as the reverse complement.
ATTTGTGTGCTTAATTCACGCACAGATGCCAAAATCAACGTATTTCATCACATAAAACCTCGCAATAGCCTGCGCTTCCCTCACCCACTCAAAGCAGATGTGGTGAGCCGATTTCGACGAACACAGGAGTGCAGGATGACCAAGGAAGCGTGCAGCCCAGCCGGCAAGAGTGCGGCGGAAATCAGCAAGGGAGCGACCGAGATCCTGGTGCTGAGCGAAGCCGACGTGATGGCGTGCATCGACCTCAGCCAGCTTCTCGACGTTCTGGAAGACGGCTTCAAGGCGCTGTCACAAGGTAAGGTCGTCAATCCACCCCGACCACAGCTCGACATCCCCGGAGCCGGCTACAGCCTCGCCATGCCGGCCTGGATGGAGGACATGAACCTGACCGTCAAGATCGTCAATGTCTTCGAAGGCAACCTGGCCAAGAACCTGCCCAGCCATCTCGCCACCATCAGCCTGTTCGATCCGCTGTCCGGCCTGCCGGTCTGCATCATGGACGGCACCTTCATAACCGCGGTGCGAACCTCCGGCTCCGCCGTGCTGTCGGTGCGCGCGCTTGCCCGCCGGGATGCCAGGATAGCGACAGTGATCGGCGCCGGCGTGCAGGCCAACCAGCACCTGCATCTGTTGCCGCTGGTGCGCGACTTTGCCGAAATCCGGGTCGCTTCGAAGAGCTTCGACGATGCGGCAGCGCTTGCCCGGCTGCATCCGTCGGTGGTGGCGGTCGCCGACCTCGAGGCGGCAGTGCGCAGTTCGGACGTGGTGTGCCTGGCGACCCACTCCTACCAGCCGGTGATCGACGCAGGCTGGGTCCAGCCGGGCACGCATGTCTCGTCGGTCGGGGTGGCGCCGCCCGGCGGAGAAATGCCGATCGAGCTCATCGGCAAATCCAGTCTTTTTGTCGAAACCAAGGATGCGTTCAAACCGACCCCGGTCGGTTCTTGCGAGCTTGCCGGCTTCGACCCGGATTTCGGCACCGAGCTTGGCGCCATGCTGCTCGACCGCGCGCCGGGTCGCGTTTCGAATCAACAGATCACCACCTACAAGGCGATGGGCATTGCGATGGAAGACATGGTCGCCGCCGACCTCGCCTATCGTTGCGCCAAGCGTCTGCGCAAGGGAAAGCTCATCGTGCTGTAGGCGCGTGCCGCGAGCCAGGCGGGTTCGACGTTGCTGACAATGGCGCTTTCGTGGGAGCGTTGGGGCTAAAGGCCGGCCCCTCAGGCCGGCTCGCGCTTCAGCGCCTGTGCCATGCAGTGGATGCCGCCGCCGGTCTTCGAGATCTCGCTCATATCGATGGCCGCGACCTCGAAGCCGCGTGCCTTGAGCTGGCCGATCAGCGCCTGGCTGGACGTCGGCGCGATCACCCTGTCCTTGCCCAGCGACATGAAGTTGCAGCCGAGCGCCATCGTGTCCTGGAACGGCACGTCGATGATCTCGTGGCCCTTGCCCTTCAGCCAGTCGACGATGCCCGGCTCCGTGCAGGCGAGGCAGACGGCGGTCAGCTTCTCGGCGATCGGCACCACCATCAGGTCGATATGGACGTAATATTCGTCGATGAACGCGATGCGGGTCTCCCAGCCCTCCTTGTCGAACCAGGCCTGGACCTGGCGGGCGCCCTCCTCCTGCGTGCGGGCGCCGCCGCACCCGATCAGCACCACGCCGTCCTCGATGACGTTGAAGTCGCCGCCTTCGAATGTGCCGGCGGTGACCATGTCATAGATCGGGATGCCGAGCTTCTCATAGGTGCGGATCGCCGCGTAGTTCTCGCCGCGCCGCCACCAGTTGGCCATCGCGGTGATGATGACGCCATATGGCGTCATCACGCTGGAATCGCGTGAATAGACCTGCATCGGCAGTTCCGGCGTCGGCTCATGCCAGTGGATGTTGACGCCGAAATGCTCATAGGCGGCGACAAGGTCCTTGTGCTGCGCCTGCGCGATCTGGACATTGCAAGGCGCCTCGCGCAGATGTTTTCGCGATAGCGAGCTGGTCGAGAGATGGCGCAGGAAATTGGGCGAGCCGAGCAGCACGTCGGTCAGCACGTCGGTCTCGTTGGCGAAGCCCCAGGCGGTCAGCTTCTTGGTGCCGCCGGCCGGGTTGCGGCGCTGCAGCGAAAACGGCTCGGTGACGATGCGGTCATGGACGGTCATGGGTTCTCCTCGTGAAGGGGCGGCTTGGTTGAGTCATGCGGCTTGGTTGCTCGGTATCCACCAGTCCCGTCCGCGCGGGGTGGTGATGTATTCCGGCCAGCGAAATCCAATTGGCGGCTCGTAGTCGCAGAGCGGCGCGATCCAGTTCGAGCCGCCGATGCCGCCACCGGTGCGGGCGACGAATTCGTCCATCGCCGCGTCGCGCGCGGCCTCGTCTTCCAACAGGCGAAGTGCTGCCAGCGCGACCGTCTTTGCGGCGCAGATGACCATCGGGTCGATGGTGGCAGAAATGCCGCCCAGCGCATTCATCGCCCAGGACGGAAAGGCGTGACCGTTCTCCGAGCGCAATGCCGGGCGAGCGACATAGAACCGCGCCGTCGGCGTATGCCATGACATGTCGGTGTAGTCGTCGGACGTCGAATTCACCTGCGACGGCGCCAGGTCGCGGCGCAGGATCGCCTCGGCCGCCTGTGGTGCAATCAGCCGCTCCAATTCGTCGATGAATGGTTCCTCGCTCGCCACCCCGCCGGCATTGATCTGGATTTCGCGGGCGATCGCCTTGGCCGTCTCGTCCCAGCGCGGCGGCCCGACCGCCGTCAGCGCCTCATAGGCAATATCAGCCATTGCGTGGTTGGCGAGCCCCGGCCGCGACTTCGACACCCAGTGCCGCTCATGGCGGCAGCCGCTCATTTTGGCGGCGGCTTCGGCATTGCGGTCGAGCATGGCGGTGACCTGGTCGGCCATCGCCAGCGTCGGCACGCGGATCATGTACTGGATCTCGGCCAGCCCCGCCGGCAAATTGTCGGCGGTCGCCTGCCCCGCCGTCAGGATCGCCTCGCTGATCGACCAGCCGCCCTGATGTGGCAGCATGGAATCGCGTAGCGCCTTGGAGGCCATGTACATCATCATGAGCGCGTCGTTGGCGCCCGGCGCCCGGACCGCCGAATGCGCCTGCGGGATCGGCGCCGCGTTGCCTGCCGCCCTCGTCCAATGTTCCGGCTCGTCGCAGATGAAGCGGTAGATCATCGCATAGGCCGCACCGCAATGCGTGTCCCAGCGCGCCGTGTTGCACAGCGGCAGCATGTAAAAAGGATGGAAGGAGATCATGCCCGCCAGCCCATCATAATAGCCCTTCGCGGCATGGATCGGCTTCGATCCCCTCACCTTCTCCGCCGGCTCTCCGGTGAAGCGCAGCGTGCCCGATATGCCGTGGCGCTGCATCGCCGCCTTGGTCGCCAGCAGCCCGCCGAGGCTGGCAATGCCGAGCCCGGAATGCGGATCGGTGTGGCCGCCGGCCTGTTCGCCGAGGCCCGGACGCGGTCGCTTCACCGTCGCCGCATCCTGGCAATTGCCAGGCACCGCGTCGTACTCGGCATATAGGCCGATCGTCGGGCCGGTCCCGTTGGTCCAGTGGGCGCAGAAGGCGGTCGGCATGCCGCCTGAGCCCTCTTCAACGGTAAAGCCTTCGTGCTTCAGGCGCTCGACATACCAGGCGGCCGACTGGTATTCGCGCCAGGCGGTCTCGCCGAAGTCGAAGATGGTCCGCGTCCACGCCGACAGCGACGGCTGGATGTCGTCCAGACAGGCAAGCGCGGTCGCTTGCGCCGAGGTCACCGGTTTCTCCATGGCGGAAAGAAAGCAGTGAAGCGCCTCGCCAAAAAGTGATATGTTTTCCCGGCTCGTGCAAATTCGGTTCACCTCTTGAGAATTCCCTCGACGCAGGCGCTGCGCGCCCTCGACAGTTTTGCCCGCCACGGCAGCGTCTGGCGCGCCGCCGACGAACTGCATCTGACCCGCAGTGCGGTCAGTCATCAATTGCGCCTGCTCGAACGCGATCTCGGCTTCGACCTGCTCAAGCGCATCGGGAAGGGCGTGGCGCTGACGCCACGCGGCCAACGCTATGCCAGCGACGTGCGCAAGGCGCTGACGGTGCTGGGCGACGCGGTGACACGCCATGCCGGCACCGGCATCGGCGGCTCGTTCAGTGTAAGTTGTACGCCGGGTTTCGCCTCACTGTTCCTGTGCACCCATATCGGCGAGTTCCGGCAGATGTACCCCGATGTCGCACTGCGCATCCTGACGCCGCGCCGTCTCGATGACGTCAGCAATGCCGAGGCCGACGCCTTCATCGCCTTCGGCGTCGGCAACTGGCCGAATCGCGCGGTCGAGATGCTGTGCGAAATCTCCTTCACGCCGCTGTGTAGCCCCACCCTGCTCAACAAGATCGGCGGCTTCTCCAAGCCGGCAGACGTGCTGCGCGCTAATCTCCTGCATCTCGGCGATACCGAGGACTGGGCGCGCTGGCTGGCGCTGTCCAAGGTCGAGAACCCCGACCCGGAAGGCGGCATCTTCTTTTCCGACATGAACCTGGTCTTTTCGGCGGCGATCGCCGGCCAGGGCATCGCCATGGGCGACGAACTGACCAGCCGGCGGGCGCTGAGCGAAGGCCGGCTGGTGCGTCCCTTCGACATCGCGATCAATTCGCCGCGCTCGTATTTTCTGGTTTCCGAGCACGCCAAGGCAGCGCATCCGGTGCTGGAGGCGTTTGGGCGATGGCTGAGGTCGAAGCTGTCGGAGAACAAGGAGCGCTAATCTCCCCCTTGAGGAGGAGATTGGCGCATAGATGAATCAAATTTGCCGATCAGGCGAAAACTATTCGGTTGCGGTGAGCCGCCGCCCTGCCTACGATTTCGCCTACGCTAAGGAAAGGGCAGGATGCAGCAACCCGGCCGGGCCGCAGAGATCAAGGCAATCGGGATCGGCAAGAGCTTCGGCTCGTTCCGTGCGCTGGATGATCTGACGCTCGATATCGGCCGTGGCGAGTTCCTCACCCTGCTCGGCCCCTCCGGTTCCGGCAAGACCACCTTCCTGATGATCCTTGCCGGCTTCATTCAGCCGACCGACGGCCGCCTTTACAGCGACGGCGTCGACATCACCGAGCGGCCGGCCGAGCAGCGTGCCGCCGGCATGGTTTTCCAGGGCTACGCATTGTTCCCGCATATGAGCGTCGAGGCCAACATCGCCTTCCCGCTCAAGGTGCGCAAGAAACCGGCGGCCGAGATCAAACGCCGCGTCGGCGAAATGATCGAGCGCGTCGGGCTCAAGGGCCACGAGAAGAAACTGCCGTCGCAATTGTCCGGCGGCCAGCAGCAGCGCGTGGCGTTGGCGCGGGCGCTGGTGTTCGAGCCGGGCGTACTTTTGCTCGATGAGCCGTTTTCGGCACTCGACAAGGGCCTGCGCGGCCAGATGCAGGCCGAGATGAAGCGGTTGCACCAGGAGACCGGCACCACCTTCGTCTTCGTCACCCATGATCAGAGCGAGGCGCTGGCGTTGTCGTCTCGCGTCGCCATCTTCAACCATGGCAAACTGCTGCAGGTCGGCGCGCCGGACGAGGTCTATGATCGGCCGGACAACCGCTTCGTCGCCGAGTTCCTGGGCGAGATCAACATGCTGCCGCTGAAGGGCGTGCGCCCGGCCGACAATGGCTCGACGGGCCTCTGCGAAGACCGCGCGATCAGCATGCGCTGCAAGGCCGAGAAGGTCCGGGGCGACGCCATCCTGGCGATCCGGCCCGAATACATGTCGATCGCCCGCGAAGCCGCCGCAGGCGAGAACGGCATTGCCGCGACTGCCGTCGCCTCGACCTATCTCGGCGCTGCAACGCGGCTCGATCTGACGACGCGCCAAGGCGCCAAGATGACGGTCTCGGTGCCGAACGAGGTTGCCGCTTCCGCGCTCAGCCAAGGCAATTCCGTCTGGCTGACCTGGCCGGCGGAGAAAGGTTTCCTCCTTCCGGATGGAGGACAATGACGATCGGCGTGGCGAATTCGCCAAGCTGACTTTCAGGAAATACCAACGACAAAAAAGGGGAACTGACATGACAAACCAAACCAAGAAACATTCCATCGAGGCGCTGTCCGCCAGGGCCGTGCGCGGAGAGATCTCGCGCCGGCAGTTCACGCAGCTGGCCGCGCTGGTGCTGGCCGGCACGCCGATGCTGCTGCGCTCGACCGGCGCCTTTGCCGCGGCGAAGGAACTGGTGCTGGTCAACTGGGGCGGCGACGCCATCACCGCCTATGACGCGGCTTACGGCCAGGCCTTCACCAAGGAGACCGGCATCGTCGTTAAGATGGATGGCTCCGGCCCGACCGAAGGCGCAATCGCGGCGCAGTTCAAGAGCGGCGCCCCGACCTGGGACCTGGTCGACGTCGATCCGTTCTCGGCCATCACGCTCGGCGCGCAGGGCATGCTCGAGCCGATCGACTATACGATCGTCGACAAGAAGAAGATGCGCGAGGGGTTCGGTTGGGAACACGCCGCCTCGACCTATTTCTTCTCCTACGTCATCGCCTACGATGCCGAGAAATACGGCAGCCAGGCACCGACCGGCATGGCCGACTTCTTCGACGTGGCAAAATTCCCCGGCAAGCGCTCGCTCTACAAATGGGGCGTGTCGAGCTGGGAAGCGGTCCTGCTTGCCGACGGCATCGCGCCGGCCTCGCTCTATCCGCTCGACCTCAAGCGCGCGCATGACAAGATCGCTGCCTTCAAGGAAAACGTCGTCGCCTATTGGGGTGGCGGCGCCGAAAGCCAGAGCGTGCTGCTCAATGGCGAGGCCTCGATGGCGATCGTCTGGTCGACCCGGGCTTCGCTCATCGAGCAGGATTCCGGCGGCAAGATCAAGTTCATCTGGGACCAGGGCCTGATCTCGCCCGGCGCGCTCGCCGTGCTCAAGGGCAATCCCGGCGGCAAGGACGCGGCGATGAAGTTCATCGCCAGCACCCAGGACCCGGAGAAGGAACTCATCATGTTCGACAAGCTCGGCCAGGGTCCGGCCAATCCGGCCACCGATGCGCTGATCCCCGCCGACAAGAAGCGCATCAACCCGGTCGATCCCGAGAACATGAAAAAGCAGATCCCGCTCGACATGGATTGGTACGCCAAGAACTATGGGGCAGCACTCGACGAATACACGAAGATCATCTCCGCCTGACAAGCCGGGATAACCGGATGAGAGCATACCTCTCCGACAGGATGGGCGCGGCGCTGTTGATGGCGCCGCTGCTCCTCTTTCTTGTGCTGGCCTACGCCTGGCCATTCCTTGGCGTGGTCAAATGGAGTTTTACGCTGCCCACGCCGGGGCTGGGGCAGTACAATGCACTGCTCACGGATCAGTTGGTGCAGTCGGTCTTCATCCGCACGCTGCGCATCGCCGCGATCGTGACGATCGTTTCGGTTGCCGCCGCCTACGCCATCACCGTCGTCTGGGTGCGCGGCACGCCGGTGCAGCGCGTCGTGGCCGAATTCTGCATCCTGGTGCCGTTCTGGATCTCGGTGCTGACCCGCGCCTTCGGCTGGGTGGCGCTTTTGTCCAATCGCGGCCTGATCAACACCTGGCTGCAGGCGGTCGGCTTCATCTCGGAGCCGCTGGCGCTGGTGCGCAACGAGTTCGGCGTCATCGTCGGCATGACGCATTTCCTCATCCCCTTCGCCGTGTTTCCGCTGGCCTCTTCGATGCGCAGTCTCGACGACCGCGTGCTGCTGGCGGCGCGCGGCCTCGGCTCCAGCCGCATGCGCACCTTCTGGTCGGTGTTCGTGCCGATGACCCGCTCCGGCATCATCGGCTCGGCGCTGATCGTCTTCGTCTTTTCGCTCGGCTTCTTCGTGACGCCGGCGATCCTCGGCGGCGGCCGCAGCGTGATGATCGCCGAGTTGATCTACCTCCGTATCTTCCAGAGCCCGGACTGGGGCCTGGGCGCTGCGATCAGCGTGGTGCTGGTGCTGTTCGTCGGCGCGCTGATGGCGCTGCTGTTCCGCTATATCAGACCAAAGCAGTTGGTGTAGCGCGATGCCGACCTATCGCCCCGGTCCCGTCTCGCTGGTCCTCGCCGCCCTGGTCGCGCTGTTTCTGCTGTTGCCGCTGCTCGCCGTCATTCCGGTGTCGCTGACGCCGAGCCGCATGCTGGCGATGCCGTCGGGCGAATTGTCGCTGCGCCATTACCGGGCGTTGATCGAGGATCCGCGCTGGATCAACTCGATCCTGCTCTCGATCAGGATCGGCGTCGTCAGCAGCGCCTTTTCCACCGTGCTCGCGCTGTGCTTCGGCCTCGGCGTCTGGATGTTCCAGCCGCGCTTCACCGCAGCATTGGTCGGCTTCGTGCTGCTGCCGATGGTGGTACCGCCGGTGGTCTCGGCAATCACGCTCTATTTCCTGCTGACCTCGATCTCGGGTTTCTCGTCGTTCTTCGGCTATGACACCTGGCTGGGTGTCGCCATGGCGCATGCGGTGATGACGGTGCCCTTCGCCACGGTGCTGATCCTGGTGTCGCTCAGCCAGCTCGACCGCCGCATCGATCTTGCCGCGCGCGGCCTCGGCGCCACCGTGTGGGAGCGCGCCACCCGCATCATCATGCCCAACATCAAGTTCGGCATCGTCACCGCGGCGTTGTTGTCCTTCGTGCTGTCCTGGGAAGAGATCGGCGTCACCCTGTTCATCACCTCGGTCAACGCCATCACGCTGCCGCGCTTGATGTGGATGGGCCTGCGCGACAACATCGACCCGGCGATCGCCGCACTCTCGGTGATCCTGATCGTCATCACGGTGCTGGTGCTTGTGGCGCGCAGCGTCGTGGTCAGGCTGCGCGCGGCGCAGTGAGGGCCGCCTCACTGCCGCGGTGACTGGCGCGAATGAAACCTTGCGCCACGATTTTCGTTATAGGTAGTTCAACACGTCGAAGGCTTCGCCATGAATCAAGGATGGTTTTCCAAGCCGGTTGCGGTTGCGGTCGGCATCGTGGGAGATATCCGCAACATTTCCAACGCACGGCAGGCTGTCGAATTGCTGGAAGCCCACTGGCGCGACGCTGGCAGCGCCAAACACGGCTTGGCACGGCGCACATGCCGCCGCGCTATGAGCGACGACCGCTGGACCGAAGCCGCCAGGGACGCGTTCATCGAGGCCGCGCGGGAAGCGCATGTCCTGGTCGAGCGAGCCGTTGAACCGCAGGACCGGTCCAGGCAGGCGGGACCGTGATCGATTTGTGAGCCTCGGTGGTTCGGCCGATCTATTGCATCTCAGGCAGCATGCAGCCTTGGAATGGCACTGACGTCAACCTCGCGCTCCGCGTGCCACGCATCGTAAGCGGCCTGCATCCTGAGCCAGATCGCGGCGCCGTCGCCGAACATCTTTCCAAGGCGCGCCGCGACGGCCGGCGAGACCGGCTTCTTTTCGCGGATGATGTCGTAAAGCTGCTGGCGCGAGATTCCGAGCAGATTGGCGATTTCCACCTTGGTCTTTCCGGTTGCCGGGATAATGTCGTCGAGCAGCGCCCCAGGGTGGGATGGGCAGCGCTCCATCGGACGCATCGGCTCATACACGCTCATAATCGATTTCTCCAATCTAAGCCGTCTCAATGGTACTGTTCGAAATCGACGCGGGCAGCATCATTGGCGTCGAATTCGAATGTGATGCACCACGGCCCGTTGACATGCACTGTGTAGCGGGTCGGGTTAAAGCCCTTCAAAGCGTGGAAGTCGAAGCCGGGCAGGTCCATGTCATCAGGCCTTTCCGAGACTTCCAAGCGGTCAAGCCGGACAAGGATGCGCTTATGCATCTTGGCGTCGATCTTTCCGGTCTTTCCGGTTTGGAAGAGGTCCGCCAGCGCCTTGTGCTTGAACGACTTGATCATGCAACATGTAAGCATATTGCTTACTCGGGTCAAGCAGGTGTAAGCAAATGATTTACAGAATGGTCCGAGCCCATCGGAGGCAATAACTACGCCCGCTGGGCTGGGCCGGGCCAACCGAATACCTGGCGGACCCATGTCACGGCATCATCCGCTATCCCATGGCGTGGCGGATTCTCTTCGACAGGCGGCTCAAAAATGCCGGCCTCGACGACGCATCAAGCTTCCACGACAGCACCGCCGTTGCCATTTTCCGCGGCAACACCCCGACCGACAGGAACCAGGCGGCAAGGATTGCGCGCCGCCGCAGGGATGCGGTCATTTCGAGGCTGGCGACGGCGCCGGCCGCCCCGAGCGCCAGCCGGGAATCGTCGGCCACGGGGTGTCGGTCTCTGTCGGCGCAGAGCGACGCCAGCCGCTCTTCCAGGTGGACCGGATCGTGGCGGACGGCATCCGACGGCACGATGGTCAGGCCGATCCCGGAGGCCTGGTCCGACAGTGCCTGCATGCGGCGGAAATCGTGGGTTACCCGCCAGCGTGCCCGCTCGGCGAGCTTTTCGCCGAAGACCGAATGGTTGGCGCCGTGGATCCGGTAGGCGCCGAGGCATTCGTCGATGGATTGGACGTGCCCATACATCGGCGCCAGCGTGGCAAGATAGCCGTCAGCGCCCTGGCGGAACTCCGGCTCCGGTATGGGCATGATCGACTCCAGCGTTGCGCGGTCAAAGGCCAGCCCGCTGGTCACGGTGGTCTGGTAGCGGCCCTTGTGCAGGAGTTTCGGCATGACATCGCCGCTGTCGAAAGGCAGTTCGGGCGGCGGAAAGACATCCTTGATGCGTTGCCCTTCGTCGACGATATGCAGTCTGGACTGGACCTGGGCGGTTGCCTCGTCCCAGGTGTCGACGATGGTGGAGACGGCGGTCGGATAAAGATAATCGTCGGCGTCGAGGAACAGGACGATCTTGCCCGAGCTCGCTGCAAAGCCAGTGTTGAATGCCGCGGCGTGTCCGCCATTTTGCGCTCGCGGACATGCGAGGATCTCGTCGCGATACGATTCCATGATTGTCGTGGAATTGTCCTGCGATGCATCGTCGACGACGATGACTTCGACATCCGCGTAGTCCTGCTCGAGGGCGCTGTCGATGCTGCGTTTGAGGAACCGCGCGTAGTTGTAGTTCGGGATGATGATGGATACCGGAATTCTCGGGACAGTCTGCATCGCGTTTGACCTCGCATCTTGCTTTGGTTCGGCAAAGGCCCGCTCATGGGCCTGCCCCCCTCTTCAAGCGCCCTCTTGGCGCGCAACGAGTTCCCTGGGAGAAAGCCTGCGCTTTCTATCAGGAGACGGGTCACGTTTCGCTTTGCGACTTCGTACTGAGGCCGCCATTGCCTTCGAGGGCTGCTGCCATGGTCAGGGGTCGGCGGCAGCAAAAGCCCAGACGGTTCGGCCAAGGTGATGTCGCAACCGAGCCCGACGGAAATGTCTCGCCTCGCGATCAGGTCGGGAGCGAAGCGGACGGGTGCCCTGAAGGCATGGCGGATACTGGCCTTCAAATGCGGCTGGAACAAGCCCCGCGTCGAAAACAGGGCCACTTCAGGTTGCGTTCAGGCGGCATGCCGCGACCGCCGGTGCTTTGCCCCGGAGCCGGCGAACCGCCTCCGGGGCTTATAGTCATGTGGCCTAGACAGTCAGGCGGCCTGCAACCCTGGCAGCGACAGGTCGACTTCCTCGGGCAAGTCGCCGGCCATGGCCGCGGCAAACTTCGTCTGGTCGAGTTCTCCCTCCCAGCGTGCCACCACCACTGTCGCCACCGCATTGCCGATGAAGTTGGTCAGCGCCCGGCACTCCGACATAAAGCGGTCGACGCCGAGGATCAGCGCCATGCCGGCGACCGGCACGGTGGGGACGACCGAAAGCGTTGCCGCCAGCGTGATGAAGCCGGCGCCGGTGATGCCGGCGGCACCCTTGGAGCTCAGCATGGCGACGGCGAGCAGCAGGATCTGGTCGCCGTAGGTGAGTGGCGTGTCGGTCGCCTGCGCGATGAACAGCGCCGCCAGCGTCATGTAGATGTTGGTGCCGTCCAGATTGAAGGAATAGCCGGTCGGGATGACCAGGCCGACCACCGAGCGGTTGCAGCCGGCGCGCTCCATCTTGGCCATGAGGCCCGGCAATGCCGCTTCCGAGGACGAGGTGCCGAGCACCAGCAGCAGCTCTTCCTTGATGTAGCGGATCAGCGCCAGGATCGAGAAGCCATTGTAGCGGGCAACCGCGCCGAGCACCACCAGCACGAACAGCAGCGCGGTCAGGTAGAATGTGCCGATCAGCATGGCGAGGTTGGCGATCGAGCCGATGCCGTATTTGCCGATTGTGAAGGCCATGGCGCCGAAGGCGCCGATCGGTGCGGCCTTCATCAGGATGGCGACGAGGCGGAAGATCGGCGTGGTCAGTGCCTGCAGGAAATCGACGACCGGACGGCCGCGATCGCCGACCAGTGCCAGGGCGACACCGAACAGCACCGAGAAGAACAACACCTGCAGGATGTCGCCCTGCGCGAAGGCGCCGGTGATGGTGTCGGGGATAATGTTCATCAGGAAGCCGACGATGGTTGTGTCGTGCGCCTTCTCGGCATAGGCCGTCACCTTGGTGGTATCGAGCGTGGCCGGATTGATGTGCATGCCGGCGCCGGGCTGGACGACATTGGAGACGACCAGGCCGACGACAAGCGCCAGCGTCGAGAACACCAGGAAATAGATCATCGCCTTGCCGGCGACGCGGCCGACCTTCTGCAGGTCGGAAACACCGGCGATGCCGGTCGCCACCGTCAGGAAGATCACCGGCGCGATCACCATCTTCACCAGCTTGATGAAGGCATCGCCGAACGGCTTCATCGCCTCGCCGGTTTCCGGATAGAAGTGGCCGAGCAGCACACCGGCGGCGATCGCCGCCAGCACCTGCACATAAAGATGCCGGTATAAGGGAAGTTTGCCGCGCGGCTCGGCGGCAGCGATTGCTGTCTGCATGACGTCCTCCATGGCGCCCCGATCGAAAGCTCGACTCCCCGGGGCAGTTGTTTTGACCAGCAGCCTCGCGACTGCTGAATTCGTGTTTGCAACAGCCGTGCCAGATACGCAGAAGGGCCTTTCATCATTGATTTTGTTGAGCATTCACAAATGTCCGCACTGCTGGACACACAGACAAGTGCGAATCTCCGCATAGGTCGAATTGTGTTTTGTGCGAGTTCATGCACAAATGGGCGATGCTGCAACGCCCCGCCGGTGCCTTGTCTTCGACGCCCGAGCAACTCGCCAGGCGGGCGCGCCGAGCCTGGCTGCTGTTTGCGGCCGTCGCCCTGCTGATCGTCACGGCAGCGCTCTACGGTGCCGGCCTCTACGGCCGCACCGCCGAGGTCGGGACCCTGGCGGCGCAGGGGCGTACCGACGCCAATCTGAAGGTCGCGCTGCTGCGCGCCGTGCTCGAAAGCCCGCGCGCCCTGCCGCTGCTTCTGTCCGCGGACCAGCAAGTGCGTGACGCGCTGTCGCAGAAAAATGCCGCGGCAATCGATGTTCTGAACCGCAAGCTCGAGGGGCTGGTCTCCGGCACCAAGGCGTCGGTGCTCTATGTCGTCGGCACCGACGGACTGGCGATCGCCTCCAGCAACTGGCGCGAGCCGATCAGCTTCGTCGGCAATGACTACCGTTTTCGCGATTATTTCTCCGGCGCAATGCAGGCCGGAACCGCCGAGTACTTTGCGCTCGGCAATGTCAGCAAGCGTCCCGGCCTCTACATTTCGCGACGCGTCGGCGATGCCGCCGCACCGCTCGGCGTCGTCGTCGTCAAGATGGAGTTCGACCAGCTCGAAGCCGACTGGCGCGAGGCCAACCGCCCGGCCTATGTCAGCGACGAGAACGGCGTCGTGCTGATCACCAGCGTGCCGTCCTGGCGCTTCATGACAACCGCGCCGCTGGCCGGACCTGAGCAAGCCGCGATCCGCGACAGCCAACAGTTCGGCGACGCGCCGCTGGTTCCGCTGCCGATCATGCACCGGCAGGCGCTCAGCCCGGATGTGTCGATCGTCCACGCGGTGACGCCCGGCGGCAGTGAGGCGGAGTATCTCAGCCTTTCCACGCCGGTCCCTTCGACCCCATGGCAGCTCGACTATCTGATCCCGGCCGAAGCGCCGATCGCCGCTGCCGTCCGCGAAATGCGGCTTCTGGCACTGGGTGCCGTCGTCCCGCTGCTCGGCCTGGCCGCGTATCTGTTGTGGCGGCGGCAGTCGGCGCAGATGCGGATTGCCGCCGAACAGGCGGCGCGCACCGAACTCGAACGCCGCGTCGTCGAACGCACCGAGGATCTGAGCCAAGCCCGCGACCGGCTGCAGGCCGAGATAGCAGGCCACCGCAGCACCGAAGCCAAGCTCCAAATCGTGCAGCAGGATCTGGTCCAGGCCAACCGCCTCGCCATCCTCGGCCAGGTCGCCGCCGGTGTCGCCCATGAGATCAACCAGCCGGTCGCCACCATCCGCGCCTATGCCGACAATGCCCGCACCTTCCTCGACCGCAAGCAGACCGGGCCGGCCGAGGAAAACCTCGGCGCCATTGCAGCACTTACCGAACGCATCGGCTCAATCACCGAGGAGTTGAAGGCATTTGCCCGCAAGGGCCGCACCGCCGCCGAGCCTGTTGAATTACGTGGTGTTGTCGAGGGCGCGGTCATGCTGTTGAGAAGCCGCTTTGCCGGTCGGCTCGACGCATTGGCCATCGACCTGCCGCCGCCGAGCCTCAAAGTCATGGGCAATCGGGTCCGGCTCGAACAGGTGCTGATCAACCTCTTCCAGAACGCGCTCGAAGCACTCGACGGCCGCGACGACGCTTATGTGCAGGTATCGGTCGAGGAGACCGCGGACGGCGTGACGGTCGGCGTGTCCGATAACGGACCTGGCATTCCGCCCGGGATTCTCAAGTCGCTGTTCACGCCGTTCAACACCTCCAAGGAAAAAGGCCTCGGCCTTGGCCTCGTCATCTCGAAGGACATCGTCGCCGATTATGGCGGCCGCATCGAGGTTTCAAGCAACGACAGCGGCACCCGCTTCACCATCCATCTCATGAAAGCAGCGTAAGCCATCATGACGAACGACAATGCCGCGCCGGTGATCCTGATCGACGACGACCGCGATCTCCTCAAGGCCACCGCGCAGACGCTGGAGCTTGCCGGCTTCTCGGTCTCGGCCTTTGCGGTGGCGGCTGAGGCGCTGGCCGGGCTCGACGCCGGTTTTACCGGTGTCGTGGTGTCGGACATCCGCATGCCTCAGATCGACGGCTTGCAGCTTTTCAACCGCATCCTGCGGCTGGATGCCGACATTCCCGTCATCCTCGTCACCGGCCATGGCGACATCGCCATGGCCGTCAAGGCGATCAAGGACGGCGCCTACGACTTCATCACAAAGCCCTTCGCCGCCGACCGGCTGGTACAGAGCGTGCGCCGCGCAGCGGAAAAGCGCCGCCTGGTGATGGAGAACCGGGCCTTGCGCGAGGCGGCCGGAGAGGCGCAGGACGGCCTGCCGCTGATCGGCCAGACGCCGGCGATGGACAGGCTGCGCCGCACGCTACGCCAGATCGCCGACACCGACGTCGACGTGCTGGTGACCGGCGAGACCGGCTCCGGCAAGGAGGTGGTGGCAAGCCTTCTGCATCGCTGGAGCCGCCGCGCCAAGGGCAACTTCGTTGCGCTGAATTGCGGCACGCTGCCGGAGACCGTTATCGAAAGCGAATTGTTCGGCCATGAGGCCGGCGCCTTCACCGGCGCTCAGAAGAAACGGATCGGCCGCATCGAGCACGCCAGCGGCGGCACGCTGTTCCTCGACGAGATCGAAAGCATGCCGGTCTCGACACAGGTGCAGATGCTGCGCGTGCTGGAAATGCGCGAGGTCACCCCGCTCGGCACCAACGAGGTGCGGCCGGTGGATCTGCGCGTCGTCGCCGCCGCCAAGGTCGATCTCGGTGATCCGCGCCAGCGCGGCGCTTTCCGCGAGGATCTCTACTATCGGCTCAACGTGGTGACGATCTCCATTCCGCCGCTGCGCGAGCGCCGCGACGACGTCGCCCTGCTGTTCTTCTATTTCGCCGAGCGCGCCGCCGCCCGCTTCCATCGTCCGGTGCCGGCAGTGCCGGCGACGGTACATCGCCATCTGAGCGACCATGACTGGCCGGGCAATGTGCGCGAACTGGCGCATTTCGCCGAGCGGTTCGTGCTTGGATTGGAGGAAGGCGCCGAAGCACAACCCCCTGCCCCAACTGAATCGAACGCCGCCATGAAGCTGCCGGAGCGGCTGGAGCGCTACGAGGCCGACATCATCCGCGAGGCGCTTGGCCGCAACGAGGGCGATGTCAGGCGCACGATCGAAGCGCTGGGGATTCCGCGCAAGACCTTCTACGACAAGCTCCAGCGCCACGGCATCGTGCGCAGCGATTTTTCCAGGTAATCGCCGCCGGGCCGAGAGGCTCGGCTACTTGGCGTCGTGGAAGATGATACCGACGGTGTGGCGCATGCCGGAGCGAAGCCGGCTGACGCCGTGCCTGAGATTGACCCGGTAATTGCCCCGCGTGCCCTGGACCGGACGATTGTGGACCGCGAAGGCGACCGCGTCGCCCTGGCGCAGCGGCACCACCTCGACGCGGCTTTGCATGCGCGGACGCTGCTCGGTCAGCACGAACTCGCCGCCGGTGAAATCCTTGCCGGGCTCGGACAACAGGATCGCCACCTGCAGCGGGAACGCCAGATCGCCGTAGAGATCCTGGTGCAGGCAGTTGAAATCGCCGGGGACATATTGCAGCAGGAGCGGCGTCGGCCGCGTTTGGCCCTGCTCGTGGCATTGCTCGAGGAATGCGGCGTGTTCGTCGGGATAGCGCTGGGCGATACCCATGCGCGCGTTCCAGTCGTTGGCGACCGCGGCCAGGCGCGGAAAGAGCGCGGTGCGCAAGCCGCCGATCAAGTCGGGTAAGGGATAGCGGAAATAGCGGTACTCGCCCTTGCCGAAGCCGTGCCGCGCCATGTGGACATGGCTGCGGAAATGGCTCTCGTCCGGATAGAGCCCGGCGATCTGCCGGCACTCCTGCGGCGTCAGCAGCTTTTCCATCACCGCGCAGCCATAGCCGCTCAGCTCGCCGGCGAGTTTCGGCCAATCATAGGCGGCGACGCGCGCCTCCGCCGATTTGATCGCCGCTTTCGCGCCTATCGAATGGATGGTCATGGCTTCGCCTCCTTCTCTACGACCAGAGATGGGTGAGACAGCGCGCGCAGACCACCCGTTTCTTGCCGGGTGAGCTTCGCGGGATGGATATCATCCGATTTCCGATTTCGTTGTCGTGCGCTAAACTTGTTCCACTTCAACGGGACCGCCATCTCAATGATTGTCCAGACCTGCATCAATGGCGCGCGCAGCGCCGATTTCCACCCGCGACTGCCGCTCGACGCGGAGGCCATGGCGGGCGACGGTGCGGCCTCGATTGCCGCCGGTGCGGCCGAGCTGCATGTCCATGCGCGCGGACTCGACGGCCGCGAAAGCATCGCGTCTGCGGCTATGGACCGGACTGTGATGGCGCTCCGCCGTGCCTGTCCGGGAACGCTGATCGGCGTGTCGACCGGCGCCTGGATCGAAAACGACGACGAGCGGACGCTGGCCGCGATCGCCGGTTGGAGCGAGCTGCCCGACTATGCCTCGGTCAATCTGAGCGAAGACGCCGCGCCCGCCGTCATGGAGAGTCTGCGCCAGCGCGGCATCGGCATCGAGGCGGGGCTTGCCTCCGTCGCCGACGCCGAACGCCTGGTGAGCCTCGACCATGGCAAACGGGTGCTGCGCATCCTGATCGAAATCTCCGAGCAGCCCCTGGACGCGGCGCTGGAGGTCAGTGACGATATCGCCGCCGTGCTCGACGGCGCCGGGATGCGCCGGGCGATCCTGCTGCACGGCGCCGACGCCACGGTCTGGCCTTTCGTGCACCGGGCGGCGGAACGCCGTTGGTCGACGCGCATCGGACTGGAAGACGGCAAGGAGCTTCCTGATGGAACAGTAGCACCCGGTAACGCCGCACTGACAGCGGCAGCCGTCGCTATCTTCGAGACCAGCCGTTAGGGCGGGGAAACGGCCAATCTCCTCTTCACTGGGGAGATGCCAGGTTTTGACAGAGAGGCAGGCCAAAGTCGGGCGGGTCTAAAGTATAGCCGCGTGCTGGTGTCAGTAAAACTTATCTAAAACTTTACGCATTAATTAAACCAGCAATTAATCAGCACATCAACGACCCCGTGTGTTAATGCTCCCCGCACAGGGGACCATTTTTCGATGAACATCATTCCAGAGAATGATCACGCTGCGCCGCGCCGGGTTCAACAGTATACATCGGTACAGATCCTGCGGGGGCTAGCAGCCCTCATGGTTGTTATCTATCATCTTCCGGCCGCACTGGGCATGCTCGATCTGGGTATTCCCATCCTAAACAGTGGTGTCGATCTGTTTTTCGTCATCAGCGGTTTTGTCATGGTTCTCTCGACGGAGAACAGACGTCGCGACCATCGTGCTTTTTTGATGCAGCGCTTCACGCGCGTCGTTCCGTTCTATTGGGTTATGACCTTCGTCATGGTCGCCGCACTTTGGTTGTTTGCCGGTCGTGCAGTGTCTCTTGAGCAGCTCACCAATAGCCTGCTTTTCATTCCCTATCTCGACACTGTTACAGGTTATGTCCAACCAGTGCTTGGCGTGGGTTGGACGCTCAATCTGGAAATCCTGTTTTACATTCTGTTCGCGGCAACTATGGGTCTTGGCACCTTGACGCAAATGGCCATGGTCGGCGTTGTCTTTGCAATCGCCGTAGCGGCGCGCATCATCTTCAAACCCGCCGCCGATACTGTGCTGTTTTTCTATACCACGCCAATCCTGTTTGAGTTCCTTGCCGGCATGGCTCTCGGCCACCTGGTCGGCAGGCTGGCGCGTTCGCCTGCCGTCCTGGGTGTCTCGGCACTCGTGTTCGCCATCGTGTCCATGCTGGTGATGGGCCTTGGCTTCAACTTGCCGCGAACCCTTGCTCAGGGAATCCCGGCGTTGATCCTTGTCGCGGCTTGCATAAGCCTGGAAAGCTACTTCCGGCTTCTTGCTCCTCGCGTGCTGGCAAGGTTGGGTGATGCTTCCTACTCTCTCTATCTGACACATCCTATCGTGCTGCTTGCGACCGCTCCTGTCGTTGCAAGCGCCAATGTATCACCATGGCTCGCAGGCATGGTTATTGTCACCGCCTGCATTGCCGTCTCCCTGGCCAGCTATAGTTTTATTGAGAAGCCGCTTTTGGCGATATCTCGGATGAGCCTCTCCGCCTATCAGGTGAAGGCACAATAAGTTGCGGTTGCGCCTCGCAACGATTTTGCGACAACGACATGCATAAAACAAAAAACTTAAAGCGCGTCGCAGGATCCGTTCAATGCGACGCGCTCTAGGTACAAAAATAGCCGCCCGGTCGGACCCGAAGCAGCTTGTTATTTTATGCACTTCGGCAATGTGTCAGTGGCTACTTTGCAATCATGTAGGCATCATCAGTGTAGAGTTTGCCAACTCCACCATAGTGACCCACGCCAAACACGAATGACTGAGGTGTACCTGATCCGTCGGAATCTCGCCCAACCGGCCAGGTTGCGTTCGACGACGATTGCCAAAACACCCCGTCCAGATACCAATCGATGCCTACCCCTTCATAGAGATCCGCGCGCAGCTGAAACCAGCGGCCCTTCGGGGCGGGAACATCGTTAGCCGGATTGTGTACTCCGGCCGCCGCATTTTCCACATGCAGCATCACCACATCGTCAGTCGGATTGTCGGTCAGGTTGACCCACCACGTTGGGTCCTGCTTGAAGGGCGATTGCTCGGTCACCTTGAACTGGAAGATATTCGTCCAGCCGTTTCCCGCGTATTGGTAATCGGAGGGAATGAAAAACCACGCGACATAGGTTCCATCGATCCCCGACGGCGGCACCGCCTGGAGTGGACGTCCGAAAGCGTCGTTCTTGGCCAGGCCGCCTGCAAAGAGCCACTCCTTGTAGACTTTGGAGTGGGGCTTCCCGGCATTGATGGCAGCCAGCGTCGTTTCGAACTTTCCGAAGCTGTTGCCGCCGTGCGAGGATACATTCCCTGCGCCGGTCGAGACCAGGCCGCTGACAATTGCGTTCAAGGCGGGATCGGCTTCCGCCGGATTCTCCGCCTGGACGAAAGACCAGTCGGTATAGCACGAGGCTCCGGTGCAAGGCCCCTCCTCCCAGTCCGCTCGCCAGTAGGGCGCATTCTGGGCATATGCGGCGCCAGCTGGCGCCATGGCGGCGGTAATGGTGCAGATTGCCGTCAGCACCAACAGATGAGAAATCTTCTTCATGTCGATCTACCGTTCCTTTCTAAGCTATGGATTCCAGGCACCTCTTGCGCCACTTGCTTCTTTCACCCTCGAACACAGCGCGTCCCGAACGGCGCTGTACCGCCAACTCAAGCCGGCGGCGCTGAACCTTCAAAGGGATCCGGAAAACAAAAAACCCGCCTCGGGAGGGCGGGTCGGCGGCGCGATTAGCACCATACCCAAATTAGTAGCATAGCTGCCGGCACAAAGCAAGAACAAAATGTGGCATCTGCGACGAAACTGCCGACAGGCACAGGGGCACCGCGGATGACGTGGCTCTTGCCGTTGTTAAAAATCTCTCATAAGGTATTTTCATATCAGAAAGAAAAACCGACCGTTTATTTCCTTTTATGAAAGCCTGAGCGTTTGCGGGAACATCTCGATCAGACCGACCGGCGACTGGTCAAGCTGCTGTCGCAGGATGCGCAGCTTGGCGTCAACCGCCTCGCGGAGAAGATGGCGATCTCGGTGCCGACGGTGCGCATGCGGCTGCGCAACCTGCTCGACCGCAACCTGCTCAAGATCGTCGGACTGCTCAACCTGACCGAACGCCCCGAGCTGATCTCGGCCATCGTCGGCATCAACGCGCAAGGGCGCGGCCGGGCGCGTGAACTGGCGCAGCGCATCTCCGAACTGCCTTTCGTGAACTCGGCCGCCGTCGTCACCGGACGCTTCGACATCATCGTCGACGTAACGGTGGCCGGCGATGTCGCCGATCTCTACCGCGTGACCAGCGAGCTGATCCCTGGCGCCGGCGAGCCGGGCGAAGTCGTGCGCAGCGAAACCTTCGTCGTCATGGCGTCCTGCAACAAATGGGTCAGCCTGCCGGAAGGCTGCTGGTCGGACGAGACGCGAAAGGAAATGGCATGAAGATCGCGGTTCTCGGCGGCCTCGGCCTGCAAGGCCGGGCGGCGATCGCCGATCTCGTCGCCAGCGCCGGCGTTGAGCAAGTGGTCTGCCTCGACACCGCAACCGACGGCGCGGCGCGGCTTGGCGGCCTGACCGACCTTGCCCGGGTGCGTTTTGTCGTGCCGGAGGGCGCGATCGGACCGGTGCTGGCCGATGTGATGAAGGACGTCGACGCGGTCATCGACCTGTTGCCGCAGCCGCTGATGCGCGAGGCGGTGCAGGCGGCGATCGCGACGCGCACGCCGCTGGTCACCACCAATTACGGCAAGGCCATCGCCGATCTCGCGCCCGAGGCCGAAAAGGCCGGCGTCTCGATCGTCACCGAATGCGGGCTCGACCCCGGCATCGACCTTGTGCTCTACGCGCGCGCCGCAAGCCAGTTCGACACCATCACCGCGATCGATTCCTATTGCGGCGGTATTCCCGAGCTGAAAGCGGTGGTCGAGCCGCTGCGCTACAAGGTGAGCTGGAATTTCGACATGGTTCTGGTCAGCCAGAACCGCGACAGCGTGCTGGTCGACGACGGCAACCGGGTCGATGTGCCGGCCGCCCGCCAGCACGACAATCGTTTCATCCACGACATCGAGATCGCCGGGCTGGGCAGGCTCGAGGCCTTCCCCAATGGCGACGCGCCGCATTATGCCGGCATGCTCGCCGCCGCCAAGGGGCTGCAGCGCTCCGGCCGCTACTCGCTGCGCTGGCCCGGCTGGTCGGCGTTCTGGGCGCCGCTGAAGCAGCTCGGCTTCCTCTCCGAGGACAAGGTGCCCGGCACCGGCATCAGCCCACGCGAATTCCTCGGCCGGCTGCTCGGTCCGCAACTGCAATATGGCGCCGACGAAAAGGACCTTTGCGTGATGCGCAACGTCTTTGTCGGCAGCGAAGGCGGCCGCCGCAAGACGGTGACCTCGGAGCTGGTCATCGAACGCGACCTCGCCTCCGGCCTGTTCGGCATGAGCCTTGGCGTCGGCTATCCCGCCAGTATCGTGGCGCAGATGCTGGCACGGCGCGAGATCGCCACGCCCGGCCTGCTCAACCCGCTGCTGCATGTGCCCGATGGCCGCTTCTTCGACGAGCTGGCCAGGCGCGGCATCAAGGTCGCCGAAACGGTGAGCTGGGATTGAAGATTTTCGAACGGTGGTTGCCGCCGGCAACGGCGCCGCCGCTCAAAAGGCGCCCCGATGGGGTGAAACAACAAGTGGAACAACAAACGACAACAAGGAGGAATGCCCAAATGAAGATTGCCAAGCTTTTCATCGCCGGACTTGCGCTCGCCGGCCTCACCGCTGCCGCCAGTGCCGGAACGCTCGACGAGATTACCAAGCGCGGTGAGTTGCGCGTCGCCGTGCAGACGCAGGGACCGCCCTTCTCGCTGGTCGGCGCCGCCGGCGAACGCACCGGCAGTTCGGTCGAACTCGCCGAACTGATGGCCAAGGAAATGGGCGTCAAGATCACCTTCCTCGACTTCGACTGGGACGGCCTGATCCCGGCGCTGCTGTCGGGCAAGGCCGATCTTCTGGTTGCCGACATGACGCCGACACTGGCGCGTGGCATGAAGGTCGCCTTCACCAAGCCTTACATGTACACGGGCAGCACCGTCTTCACCAAGGCTGGGACCGCCTTCAAGTCCACCGAGGACTGCAAGGCCAAGGGCACCAAGATCGCGGTGCTGCTCGGCGCCACCGGCGAGAAGGAAGCCAAGGCCGCCTTCCCCGATGCCGACATCAAGAGCTACAAGGGCGGCGGCCCGCTGCTGCTCGACGCCGTCAACAACGGCCAGGCCGATTGCGGCGTCAACGACGTCTCGGCGGTCAAGGGCCAGTCAACCGCTTATCCGGCCGGCAGCTTCATCATCATGCCGGACATGCTGTCGAAGGAGCCACTGGCCTTCGCCACGCGCTATGACGAGCAGGACCTGCTGACCTGGATGAACCTGTTCCTCGACCAGGTCAGCCTCGACGGCCGCCTGCAGAAGAACCTCGATTACTGGGTCAATTCCGACGCCTGGAAGAAGGATCACTGAGTAGAGGGAGTAGGGAGTAGGGAGTAGGGAGTAGGGAACGCTACTCGCTACTCGCTACTCGCTACTCGCTACTCGCTACTCGCTACTCGCTACTCGCTACTCGCTACTCGCTACTCGCCATTCACCAGTCACCAGTCACCGCCTCACCATGCTCGAAAACTTCAGCTTCCGCACCATCGTCGAATATCTGCCCCTGTTCGGGCAGGGCCTCGTCACGACCGTGTGGCTGTCTGTCCTCTCCTTTGCCGGCGCGCTCGCCGTCGGCATCGTACTCGCCGCGATGAACCTGCAGCGCGGCCGGCTGTTCCGCGCCCCGGCCAAGGCCTATATCGATGCAGTGCGCGCCACGCCGCTGCTGGCGCAGCTTTATTTCCTCTATTTCGGCCTGCCGCGGCTCGGCTTCGTCCTGCCCGAGCTCGTCGTCGGCATCCTGGCCCTGTCGCTGAACAGCGGCGCCTATGTCGCCGAGATCATCCGCGCCGGCATCCTGTCGATCCCGCGCGGCCAGGTGGAGGCCGGCGTCGCTTCGGGCATGACCTATGTCCAGCGCATGCGCCTCGTCATCCTGCCGCAGGCGTTTAAGGTGACGATCCCGCCGCTGCTCGGCCAGGCGATCGTGCTGGTCAAGGATTCCGCGCTGTTGTCGCTGATCTCGGTCGCCGAACTGACGCGCGCCGGACAATTGCTCGCTTCCGACCGCTTCATGCCGGCCGAAGGTTTTATCACCATCGCCGCCTTCTACCTGCTGCTCTATTACGGGCTGAAGGGACTGGCGGCACTCTCCGGGCGCTGGCTCGGCCTGGCGGGGGCACGGACATGATCTGGCAGCAACTGCAAAGCATCGCCGGCAGCTATCCCCTCGCCTTGCGCGGCCTCGGCATGACCGTGGTGCTGTCGTTGATCAGCCTGGTGCTGGGCACCTTGCTCGGCTTCGGCCTCGGCATCCTGCGCACAGGCGGCAACCGGCTGATCAGCAGCGCGATCGGCGGCTGGGTCGACCTGATCCGCGGCACTCCGTTCCTGGTGCAGATTTTCCTGATCTTCTTCATCCTGCCGGAACTCGGCATCGAGCTCGACGCCTTCACCGCCGGCATCATCGCGCTGACCAATCTGGCCGCCTGCTTCATCTGCGAGATCGTCGTCGCCGGCATCCGCTCGGTGCCGACCGGCCAGGTCGAGGCGGCGCTGGCGTCCGGCCTGTCGCGCTGGCAGCGCATGCGCCAGGTGGTGCTGCCGCAAGCGATGCGCATCGTGCTGCCGCCGCTGGTCGGGCAATATGTGCTGCTGATCAAGGATTCCTCGGTCGTTTCGGCCATCGGGCTCACCGATCTCACCCGCGTCGGGTGGCTGGTGGTGCAGCGTGTGCCGAACGGCCTGCTCGTCTTCTTCCTCGTCGGCGTCGGTTATTTCATCGTCTGCTACCCCCTGATCATGCTGGCCCGACGGCTGGAACAGCGCATGGGCGCAGCCCATGGCGAGGTGCAGCTATGACGAACCTCAGCAGCAAGAATGGTGCCGGCATGATCGAATTTCGCGGCGTCAACAAATGGTTCGGCCAGCTCAACGTGCTCAGGGATATTACGCTGAGCGTCGAGCCGCGCGAAGTGGTCGTCGTCTGCGGCCCGAGCGGCTCGGGCAAGAGCACCTTGATCCGCTGCATCAACGGGCTGGAGACGATCCGCGACGGCGACCTGACGGTCGACGGCCAGCGCCTCGGCGACCCCGCCACCAACATGACGCGACTGCGTACCGAGATCGGCTTCGTCTTCCAGTCGTTCAACCTCTATCCGCACAAGACGGCGCTCGAGAACGTCACCCTGGCGCCGATCCATGTCCGCAAGATCCCGCGGACTGAGGCCGAGAAGGCCGGGCGCGAGCTGCTCGCCAAGGTCGGCCTCGCCGACAAGGTCGATGCCTATCCGGCGCAGCTCTCAGGCGGCCAGCAGCAGCGCGTGGCGATCGCGCGCTGCCTCGGCATGCGCCCCAAGATCATGCTGTTCGACGAGCCGACCTCGGCGCTCGATCCCGAGATGATCTCAGAAGTGCTCGACGTCATGGTTGCGGTCGCCGAGGAAGGCATGACGATGATGGTGGTGACGCACGAGATGGGCTTTGCCCGCAAGGTCGCCCAGCGCGTCGTGTTCATGGACGCCGGCGCCATTGTCGAGAGCGGCACCCCGGACGAGTTCTTCTCCAACCCAAAGACCGACCGCAGCCGCGCCTTCCTGAGCAAGATCCTGCGGCATTAGGGTTCAAACTCAACTCAGTTGGCTGTCGTCGATGGCCGAGATGGATGGAAAGCGGCCCTTCGCTGGACGTTCCCTAATACGACAGATGCGCGCCGGGCTTCCTCTTAGGGCGGCCATTGCCGCACTTCCACCAGCCGCTTCCCTTATGCGGGCATCAAATCGATGACCCGCATGATCGCGACCGCACTGCTCGTGTTCTGGGTGCCTTCTGTCGTAGCGCCATTAGCGCAGGCCCAAACATCGCCCTTCTTGACTGTGAACTTTTGTTTGTTGTGAACGACCGAAAGTTCTCCCTCAGTCATGTGGCAGAGCATGTCGTTCTTCATCATGTTGTCAGCCGTCTTCGCTCCGGGCTGAATGACAACATCGCGCAGCTTCACCGTTGCATAGGCTGGTATGACCGACTTGCGCTCGCCAAGCGCTACAACTCTGACGCCGGGTGAGACCTCTTTGCCCTCATCGGGGCCGTAAGTCTGGGCGGCTGCTGGTGTCCCCCAAGCGATCAGAGGCGTTGCGGCCAGTGTAAGACCGAGTGCAAGTGTGGATCTACGATTGACGGCTTCCATTGTTTCCTCCCTGTTCAAAAGTTGGTCGGAAAGGCAGGCCAACAATCAACGATGGGCCGTTGCGGCGAAGAGTCAACTGACCTTCCGAGTTAGTTCAGTCTCGCTCGCGGCTAGCGAGTTTCACAAACCACTCGGGTCGCCGAGACGGAGAGGGGAAATTGCGCTGACCATGTCATTGCGTGCGACCTTGTCCCGACATTAAAGACATTTCGTTCTTGCGAAGGCCCTCGCTGCCAAAGACCCCTCTCCGGCCGCTTTGCGGCCACATCTCCCCCCGCTTGGCGGGGGCGAGGAAGCCAAACCTATTGCATATCGGCGTGGGTGCTCAATTCGGCCCTCTTCTCATCCGAGACGACGGCGAGGTCGAGGACCTTCTGCAATTCGGCAGCATGCCGGAACGACGGTTCGGCCTGGACGCCGTTGCGGACTGCATCGATGAAGCGCTGGTAGTTGGTGGGCACCGTTCCGGCGTCCAGAACTTGCCATTTAGCGTTCTCGACGTCTTCGCCGAGGAAGGCATGACCATGATGGTGGTGACGCACGGGATGGGCTTTGCCCGCAAGGTCGCCCAGCGCGTCGTGTTCATGGACGCCGGCGCCATCGTCGAGAGCGGCACCCCGGACGAGTTCTTCTCCAACCCGAAGACCGACCGCAGCCGCTCTTTCCTGAGCAAGATCCTGCGGCATTAGGAGGGCATTAGGACAAAGCGGACCTCAGACGATGCCGTGCTTTCCCAACAGCGCCTGCTCGTCGTCTGATATCCAGCCGAAAACCTTCGGCTCCGCGTCCAATTTCTGCACGAGGTAGTGGACGTCAAAATCTATCGCCACCTTCGATTGATCCCTGCGGGCATAGGTTGCCGTCCAGGCGACATGGGCCACGCAATGATGTTCGTCTATCGGCGAGAGCCTGAGGTTGCGTATCCGCATTTCCTTCGTACCTATCGCGCGATAGTGCGCATAGCCTTGCGCCATGACCTGCTTGAGTTGCCCATCGTTCTTTCCAGTCATGACCCCGGCGGGCGAAGCCGCTATGAAGTCCGAAGCATACAGCGATGCGACTTCATCCATGTCCATGTCGCCGCCGAGGGACTGGTTGAAAAAGCGCTCATATCTCTCGAATAGCTTCCTTACGCTGGTTTCCATCATTTCATCTCCAGGTGAGGCTATGTTGGGTGGGAGCAGGAAACGCTCCGCCGATCTCCGACATCCGCAATGGCCTCAGCCATGATGACTTCGTCCCGGGGGTGGAGCAAGGAGCGAAGCGACGCGGCGCAGACCCTGGGATGACGAATGCGTGGTGCGACCCGATTGTGCACGACTTCGATGCCACCCTTGTCGCCGCAGACGCAACAAGCGAAGCCCTGTTGCTCGGCCTTCGTGATGGCGAGCGCGCGGCTAGCGGCGCGCTCGACCCACTCGATTTGGGCGATCGGAGCTATAGCCGCGCCCCTAGTCAAGCACGACCACGGCCTCCACCTCGAAGAGCATCGGGTCGATTGCAAGCTTGGGAACGGGAATTAGAGTCTGCGCCGGCAGCGCCTCGCCGAACATCTCCTTGACGTTCCTGGTCAAGACCCCAAGCTTGGACATATCGTGATCGACCACAAAGACCGTGAGCTTGGCGACCTGATCCGGCCTGGCACCGAG
Source organism: Mesorhizobium sp. M0189 (assembly GCF_040322135.1). Classification (NCBI taxonomy): domain Bacteria; kingdom Pseudomonadati; phylum Pseudomonadota; class Alphaproteobacteria; order Hyphomicrobiales; family Phyllobacteriaceae; genus Mesorhizobium; species Mesorhizobium sp. M0189. Next base: position 111,226 of record NZ_JAMYSW010000010.1, on the reverse strand, counting down.
CGCATCGAGGGCGGTGCGCAAATTTGCGTAGGCCTGCGCAACCTGGACAGCGAAGTCGGGCGACAAGGCTCCCGTGCTGTCCTGGCCGCCCTGTCCGGAGATGTAGGCCAGCCGGGCTCCGCGGGGCGTGATCACCGCCGTGCTGTAGCCATTCGGCGATGGGTCATAGAGGTTTTGTGGATTGACGATGGTCAGCTTGAGATCATTCGCTGTGGCAGTGGAAACGCCCATGGTCATCACGATTAACCCTCCGATAAGCAGGCGCTTGGCGCGTGGCATGATTTTCTCTTGGCTCTGCCGACTGCGAGCAACACACCCTCGCGGCCGGCATGATTGATATCGGCGATCGACTCGTACGCCGCACGAGCCAGTCGCATGGTACGTCGTACGAGTCAATCGTTCAGGATCGACATTCGTCGCGTTGCCGGTCAAAATCGACGGCCCGAACAGCGAGGAAGACGGATGGCAGCCAAACGTAGCGGCGCCCGGAGCACGCGGTCTCAGCGGACAAGCGGGTCGCTCCAGCCCGTGCAGGAGCCGCGCAGTGAACCGCCTCTCTCGCGGGAACGTATCGTGGCGACCGCGGTAGAACTGCTGGACGCTCAAGGGGTCGACGGATTGACGATGCGTCGGCTGGCCGATCGCCTCGGCTCGGGCGTGATGAGCCTATATTGGCACGTCGACAACAAAGAGGATGTCTTTGATCTGGCGCTCGATTCGGTGCTCGAATATGGCGGACCGCCGCAACTGGTTGAACCTCGAGACTGGCGCGGAGAAGTCGTCCATATGCTCGAAGACTGGCGCGCCAGCATGCTGCGCCATCCTTGGTCGGCATCGCTGTTGCCGCGCCGGGCGCTCGGCGCGAACATCCTCAGTCGCCTTGAACTGCTGAGCAAGACCTTGTCCAGGGCCGGTGTGGCGGACGCAGATTTGAACGTCGCGATATGGTCGCTGTGGAACTATGTGATGGGCGCCACCATCAGCCGGGCGAACTTCGACCTCTCGGACGACGGCAGAGCCGACACGCAGCAGCGCCTTACAGGGCTCAGCCAACGCTATCCGACGATCGAACGCTCTCGTCTGCTGTTGGATAACGATTGGGATGGTGCTTTCCGGAAAGGCCTCGGCTTCCTGCTCGATGGCCTCTCTCCAAGACAATGAACTCTGCTTTCAGAGCCGTGACTTCCTGCCGTGAATGGCGGAGATGCAAACTCGGTTTTGTTTTGACCCTGACCGCCCCCGCCCCGCCGCGAGGAACCCAGGCCTATTGCGCATCCGCGTGCGTGCTCAATTCAGCCCGCTTCTCATCCGAGACGACGGCGAGGTCGAGGACCTTCTGCAATTCGGCAGCATGCCGGAACGACGGTTCGGCCTGGACGCCGTTGCGCACTGCATCCACGAAGCGCTGGTAGTTGGTCTGCACCGTTCCGGCGTCCAGAACTTGCCATTTGGCGTTCTCGACGTCTTCGCCGATGCAGGCTTTCAGCTCTGAGCCGGTCAGATTGTGCACGACTTCGATGCCGCCCTTGTCGCCGTAGATGCGCAGGCGGAGTTCGTTCAAATGGCCGGTTGCCCAGCGGCTGGCATGGACGACGCCGAAAGCGCCATTGCTGAAATCCAGCGACATGGTGAAACTGTCATTGGCGTCGAGCCCGTACTCGCCGATCCGGTTGCCGGGCGCCTTGTCGAAGGATCTCAGCCGGCAGAACACATGGTCGATGTCGAGCGCCGCGCCATAGCTGGCGAAATCGAGGATATGGATGCCGACGTCGCCCAGCACGCCATTGGAGCCGTGGCCGCGCGACAGCCGCCACAACCATTTCGGATCGGTGCGCCAGTCGCCCCAGAACTTGGACACCAGCCAGCTCTGCAGATAGGACGCCTCGACATGCCTGACCGTGCCGATCTCGCCGGCCAGCACCATGGCGCGCGCTCTCTGCAGCGGCGCTACGTTGCGATAGGTCAGGTTGACCATGTTGATGATGCCGGCCCGCTCGGCGGCATTGGCCATCTCACTGGCCTTCTCGAAATTTTCGGCCAGCGGTTTCTCGCACAGCACCGGCTTGCCTGCCGCGATCAGCATCATGGTGGTCGGATGGTGGATGCGATCCGGCGTCACGTTCGCCACCGCGTCGAACTTGCCCCATGCCAGCGCCTCGTCCAACGACGCGAACCGGTTGGGGATACCGTAGATGTCCGAAAACTTGTCGACACGCGTACGGTCGAGATCGACGGCGCCGATCAGTTCGACGCCCTCGATCTTGCCGAACTGCCTGGCGTGCTCCTCCGCCATCCAACCGGTGCCGAGTATCAAGAGGCGCATGATTCTTATCCTTAGGACAGGGCTTTATCTTCTTGTTCGACCATGGATTTGTGGTCTAGCGAAAGCCGGCTTCGCCGGCGGAATGAAGTTTTCCGCCGCGCTCGACGATCGGCTCGAGCGCCTTTTCCGCCGGCACGTTCGGCGCATCGAGGATGGCCGGATTGGAGCCGAGCGGGTTGTGCGCCCATTTCACCGCATTGCGCAGCACCTTGTGGACGTTGGCATCGTGATAGGTCGGATAGGTCTCGTGGCCGGGCCTGAAATAGAAGATGTTGCCGGCGCCGCGGCGATAGGTCAGCCCCGACCGGAACACTTCGCCGCCCTGGAACCACGAGATGAACACGGTCTCGAGCGGCTCCGGCACGGCGAACTGCTCGCCATACATCTCCTCGTTCTCGAGCTCGAAATACTCGCCGATCCCGGCTGCGATCGGGTGGTTGGGGGTGGTCACCCAAAGCCGCTCGCGCTCGCCCGCCTCGCGCCATTTCAGCGTACAGGGCGTGCCCATCAGCTTCTTGAAAATCTTCGAGAAATGGCCGGAATGGAGAACGATCAGCCCCATGCCCTCCCAGACACGGCGCGCCACGCGCTCGACCACTTCGTCGGCGACGGCGCCATGGTCCTTGTGCCCCCACCACAGCAAGACATCGGTCTCGGCCAGACGGTCGGCCGGCAGCCCATGCTCCGGCTGCTCCAGGGTTGCCCACGACACCGAAATCTCGGGGTCGAGCTTCAGCGCATTGGCAATCGTCGCGTGCATGCCCTCGGGATAGATGCCGGCGACCACCTCATTGGTCCGCTCATGGATATTCTCGCCCCAAACGACAGCGCGTATTGTCATGATGTCCTCTTGATTGTTTGAAGCTGGAGCCGCCCGACCGGTCAGTCATAATATCCCCGGCCGGGAATGAAAACCGTTTCGCGGCCGGCTGCTGACAATCTGTTGGAAATCGGGCGGGAAAGTCCACGCGGCAAAACCAACGATGCCGGCGCTGTTCCCGCCGACATCTCACATGTTTGCGCTGCCTGCGAATAACCTAAGCGCCGCGGCCCTCTTGGGCGACGCGTGTCAGCGGCTTCGACAGCCGCGGCACCACGACAAGGCGCTTGATCTTGCCTTTCTTGTAGGCGGCGAGGAAGCGGGCATAGTCCTTGAAGACGACGCAGCCATTGGATTCGGCGCGGCCGCCGCGCAGCATGTAGGTGTGGGCGAGCAGGCCGTCGCGGCCATATTTGTTGCTGCCGCTGGCAGGGGTGAGACGCAGTGCCTCGACGCCGTGGAAGCGCGATTCCCGCAGCGTCAGATTGTAGGTGTCGGGTGGCGTCGGACCGACATTCTTCTTGTGAACGTAGCGCGGCTGGTCGACCATCGAACCGTATCCCGAATGTGCCTCCAGCCGCGAGCCGTCGGGCATATAGACGGTCTTGGCCGAGATGTCGTAGACGGCCACGCCGCTGCCCATGCCAGGCGTGGTGAACAGGTTCCTGAAGGCCCCGCCGAGTCCGCCGGAAGGCATGTCGGGCTTGGCATAGGCCAGCATGTCGCCGCCCTGCGTCTTCGACCGTTTGCCCGGCTTGCCCGACACCGCCGGCACTGCCGCTTGTGACGAATTGCGAGGCGACAGGCTGCCGGGTTGCGTCTCGACCGGCGGAGCATCGGCCGTCTGGACCTTGCTCGCCCTGGATGCCTGGGTCTTCGATGCCTGGGTCTTCGATGCCTGGGCCTTGGATGCCTGGGGCGGCTCCGTTTTTGCTGCCTGATCCTTTGGCGTCCGGTCTTTCGGCGCCCGGTCTTTCGAGGCTTGAGTCTGGGGCGCCGGCTGATCGATGACCGCCCGCGGACGCAGCGTCGGCAGCGGAATGCTGTCGGGCATGTCGTCCTGCGGCGGCAGCGAGGCGAACTGGACCTCAGGTTCTTGCGGCTCTTGTGAAGCCGCGGGCTCGCTTGCCATGACGGCTGCCGGGAGCACGTCGATCATCTGCTCCGGCAACGTATTCGCCAGCGCCAGCGCCAGGCGCGACGAGCGTTCGATCTCCGCCACCGCCGGCCCGAAGCGCACCGATGGCGGGCCGTTCGGGTCGGGTATGCGTACCGGCTCGGCGAACCGGGCATCGGCCGGCAGGCTGGCGAGCATGACGGGTGAGCCGGAGGAGGCACGGGCAAAGGCAGCGGCAAGCTTTTGCGGCGACAGCGCGGCTTTGGCCACCACGTCGTCGAAGCTGGATTGCCGCGATGCATCGGCGACAAGCGGCACGGTATTGCGCTTGAGACGCGCCGATTTTCCCTGGTGAACGAAGTTCGACGCCGACCGCAGGCAGTTGGCATCGCACCCGTGCTGCAGCAGCTGGGCCGACAGCGCTGCGTTTGCCGCGGCCCATGTCGGGGCCTGCGCCTTTGCAAGGCTGCGGCGAGGATCGGCGAGCGCGATGGTGCGCGGCGCGAGCAGGCTTTGCGGGAGACCGTTGGAAGCTGCGGTGAGCGAGGTTCCCATCGAATAAAGGCCGGCCAAGGTCGCCACCGACCATAAAGCAATGGCTGCACCGACGGCCGGAACCGCGACCCAGCGCACGCCGGGCCTCATCGAAGTCAATCCAGTTGCAGGACTGTCACCCCGGGTTTTCGCACTTACAAACGCCATTCAACCACTCTCAATCGGCCGTTGCCGGCTAGCGGATTTCGCAGCCGTGACATTCACAGTTCGCCTGGTGCCCCCAGCACACTTCGCGTCTGTTGCCGATTGATTCAAAAGATGGACAAAGTTGGTTAACCAATCCCTCTACCGACCGCCGATTGGGCGACGGTCACACCGAAAAACGCCCTCCAAAACCTACATAGTTGGCAAATCTGCCCTCCAATGATGACTTTGCTGCCCGTTTTTGTCGGCCGAGTCAAGAAAGCGAAATGACTAGACCTTGCTGGGCGGAGTCGGCGACGGCTGCCAAAGTGAAGCCAGGCCGACCGGAATCGCGCCGCCGGCAGCCGCCGCCATCAAGCCCCGGCGATCGGTCGAACTGGCGATTATCGACCTGCCACTTGTCGACCTGCCACTTGGGCGAATGAACGATTAACGTCTGGGAATTCAGGATAGCGGCAAGACGTTTACTGCTCAGCGCTGGACGGAATATCCAGCACCTCAAGCAAATTCCAGGAAAAGTGTGAAACGGTTTTCCGCCCGGAAAACGATGAACCGTTCAGACCACAGCCATGATTATGTGAGCCTGGATTTTGGCAGCAACCTCGCCGCTGCCATGCCTGTCTGCAATCGCGGCTGCGGCGTAGTCGGTTGCAGCATCCAGTTTTCCCGCCTCCCTGGCCTCGATTTCGTTGCGAAGCAGAGTGCCCTGGCAATAAGCAACGGCCGGAAGGCGCGGCGAGGAGGCACGGCTTTGTTCGGCCCTCGTCTCGATCACCACACCGGAAAAACCTGCGTCCTCCAGTTCGCGGCGGATCAGTGCCGTATCGTGGTAGCCATGCGGCGTGCGTGCCAGAAAGCGCGGCGGATCGTTCGGAAAAATCCGCGCCAGAGCATTCGTCACATCGTCAGCAAATACATTCTCCTCGATGCGATCCCATACGCTGAATAGGAAATGTCCGCCAGGCTTCAGAACTCGCCGGGCTTCGCGGTAGGCAGATGAGCGGTTGGGAAAGAACATCGCACCGAACTGACAACAAACGAGATCGAAGGCCGCATTTTCAAACGGCAGCGCCAGAGCATCGGCCTGACGCCATTCGATGCGATCGTCGGGAGCTTGCCGCGAAGCGGCGTAGTCGAGCATCGGCTGGTTGAGGTCGGTTACGACATAGCTTGCACTGGGGGCCAGTTTTGGCGCCAATGCGCGGGTGACAACCCCGGTGCCCGCGGCGGTTTCCAGAACGACCTTGGGCGACAAGGACGCGGCCCGTCGTGCAAGATCTGCGGCGAACGGCTCGAAAATCAACGGCACCATATAGCGGTCGTAGTTTTCCGGAATCGAGCCAGCGAACACCTTGTCCGTTTCCAACATTGCTATCCCCCGCCGTCCGTTTGATGGCTCGTCAGCATAGCATGGAATTGTCTGTTTTTCGGTCGCATCCGACCGAGCGGCGGTTCGCTCATGGACCCTCCGAAACGGCGTTCTGCAGTTATCTGCAAATGTGCTAATATAGAGTGGCCATGCACATTGGTGCGCGGCCAACATAATGGGAGGACGCGATGAAAACCATAAATCGCAGGTCTGCAATTGCGCTCGGCGTGACGGCGGCCGCGGTAACGCCTTTGTTCACGCTGGCGGCAGCTGCAAAGGTCAAGAAATACGGCCCGAAGGAAGGCAAGGAAATAGCCCCCGGCGTCAGGGTAGTTGAGGTCGGCACCGGCAATTCCGATATCCCCGCCTACAAGAGCATCTCAATTGTCGATGTGGTCTTTCAGCCGGGAGCAGCCGCTCCCGCAATGGTAATGGACAACGACATGGTATGCACCATTGCCGCCGGTGAATTCACGGTCAAGAAAGCCGACAAGCAATTCAAGCTCAAGGAAGGTGACATGTATACCTGCTCCAAGGGCAAGACCGAGGCGGCAGCCAACACCAGCAAGGTGGTCGGCATCCACCGCATCGCCGTCTTGATACCTGCCTAGCGCATGCCAACCAAAACCGGCCCGCGTCCTCGTCCGGGACGCGGGCCTTTTTGATGATGTTCGTGGCGGTTTCTCTCTCGGTCCGCATTGCAAGTGTGCGTTTATATTAGAGATCACGCAAGTTTCTGGATGACTGCCGGCCGGTATGCGGCCTGCATTGGCGGATTAGCAATCCGGCAGCGCGCTGAGCGTTTGGCTTCACGAAACGGCTCGGTGCTCTTCCCGGGCAGCCTCCCAGACCTCGCGCGCCGCGTCTGCATTCAGTGCCGCGATTCCCAGCCCGACGATCAGATCCGGCCATGCCGAGCGCCATAGGAAGGCCGTCACCAGTCCGGCCAGTATGATCGCGATGTTGGCGACGGCGTCGTTGCGGGCCGAGAGGAATGCCGCCCTGGTAAGACTGCCGCTGTGGTGGCGGTAGCGCGCCAGCATGTAGGCGCATGACAGGTTGACCGCCAAGGCGCCCAACCCCGCCAGCGTCAGGGCCGTTGGCTGCGGCGGCACCGGCATGTTGAACTTTTCCCACGCGGTCCACAGCGTCGCCAGGCCCGGCACCAAAAGGATAAGTGCCAGCGCCATGCCGACCCGCGAGCGGGCACGCAGCGACCATCCCATGGCGAGCAGTATCAGGAGGTTGACCGAGGCATCTTCCAGGAAATCGACGCTGTCGGCGAACAGCGACACCGAGCCGATCGCCAGCGCCACGGCGAATTCAATGCCGAAATAACCGAGGTTCAGCAGCGCGACGACAAGCACCACCCGGCGAAGGCCGTCCGACGTAATGGCTTGCTGCATGGTCTGTCCCGATGTGATGGTGTTGATGTTATTGCCGGCCGCCCCGGCTCTCGATGGTCTCGATCTCGCAGGGGCTTGCAAAAACCGCTATTTGAGGCCAGCCTAGGCCGAACATGGCACGTCTGTCACCAAAACACCTCCTGACTATGCTGCTCGCGGTCCTCGTGATCGCCGGGTTCAGCCTGTCCGCCGCTCAGGCTGCCGTCATGTCGGCCAGGATGGCGATCGACAGCCGCATGACCATGGCCGCAGATGCCGGCACCACCGACGCCGACATGGCCAAGATGGCCGATGCCAAGGGCGGCGACTGCAGCGCTTGCCTCAAGAGCTCGGCCGACAACGACAAACCGATGCAATGTGCGCCGACCTGCGTCGCACCGGTTCTGGCGGTGCTGCCGGAAGCTCTCCCCGTGACGGGACTGCTGCGGGCAGAGCTGCCGCCGGCGCTTCCCGCCGCGTTCCTGCACGGGCGAAGTCTGTTGCCCGAGCCATTCCCTCCAAGACCCAGCGCTCTCGTCTGACGCCGTTTCTGCCGTTTCCGCGGCTGATTGGCGGCGTTTGATCGTCCGGCTGCGCACAATGCGCAGCGGGCGCGGCAGCAATCCAATCGACGTCGCGACGTTCGCCGTCGGTTACCGCAGGGGTCACAAGGGTGAATTCCGTTTCAAGTCCGTTCATAACGCGCCGCAAATTCCTGTTTGCGGCAGCGAGCATTGCCGCCTCCGTGCCGATCCGCCCTGCACTGGCGCTGGCTACCGGCGAACACCGGATCAGGGTGGCGCCAGGCCAGGCACGGCTCACCGGCCCCGATGGTCCGCGCACTCCGGTATGGGCCTATGATGGCACGGTCCCCGGCCCGACACTGCGCTTACGCCAGGGGCGGCCCGCTCGCATCATCGTTGAGAACGGACTGGGCGAGGACACCACGGTTCACTGGCACGGCATCCGGCTGCCGAACGCGATGGACGGCGTGCCGGGATTGACCCAACCGCCGATCCGGCCGGGCGAAAATTTCGTGTACGAGTTCACCCCGCCCGATGCCGGCACCTTCTGGTACCATCCGCATGCCGACAGCCTGGTTCAGCTTGGCCGTGGCCTTGCAGGCGCACTGATCGTCGAGGAAGCCGAACCGGTCGCGGTCGACCGCGAGCTTCTATGGCTGCTGCAGGACTGGCGGCTCACCAAGGATGGACAAATCGCTGCCGGCTTCGGCAACATGATGGATGCAGCGATGTCGGGCCGCGTCGGCAATGTCGTCACCGTCAACGGTGCACCGCCGGCCGACCTGACCGTGAAGGCCGGCGAGCGCGTCAGGTTGCGGCTGGCCAATGCGTCACTCGCTCGCATCATGGCTTTGCGTTTCGAAGTCCACCGTCCGGTCATCGTCGCCATCGACGGCCAGCCCTGCGACCCGCATGAGCCGGAGGGCGGACGCCTGGTGCTGGCGCCTGCCATGCGCATCGATGTCGTGCTCGACATGCAGGGCGACCCGGGCAAGCGCTACGCGGTGATCGATGAGTTCTACGACGGCCTTGCCTACTCCCTGACCACGCTCGCCTACGACGCCGGCGCGCCGCTGCGCGACCATCCTCTCGATGCGCCGCTTCGCCTGCCGGCCAATCCGCTGCCGGCCCCCGACCTGGCCAAGGCCGAACGGCATGAAATCGTCCTGCAGGGCGGCATGATGGGCGGCGGCAAGCTGGCCGGCGTCGGCGGCATGATGGGCATGGCGATGCCCGGCATGAGCGGCGCCGCCGCCTGGGCAATCAACGGCATGTCGATGACCGGCGACGGCCACGCGGGCATGGCGCCACAGTTCACGCTGGAACGCGGCGCCACCTGCCGTCTCACCATGCGCAACGAAACCGCGTGGTGGCATCCCATGCACGTCCACGGCTTCAGCCTGTCGGTGCTTTCGCGCAACGGCTCGCCAGTACCGCACCGGCAATGGCAGGACACGGTGCTGCTCGCCCCCAAGGACACGATCGAATGCGCCTTCGTTGCCGACAATCCCGGTGACTGGATGCTGCACTGCCATGTCGCCGATCACCAGATGGCCGGCCTGATGACAGTGTTCCGCGTGACCTGAAAGTTTTGTCCAACCAAGGAGAACTGCAATGAAACTGACCTACCGCCTAGCCGCACTGTCCCTGCTGATCGCAACGCCGCTGCCTGCCTTTGCCGCCACGATCAACGCCGTCATGTACAAGAACCCGCAATGCAGCTGCTGCGAATCCTACGCCAACTATCTCGAGCACAACGGCTTCAAGGTCGACATCAAGCCGGTCAACAATCTCTCTCAGATCAGCAGCGATGCCGGCGTGCCGGCCGACCTCGAAGGCTGCCACACGCTGATGGTCGACGGCTATGTCGTCGATGGCCTGGTGCCGGTCGAAATCGTCAAGAAGCTTTTGACCGAACGCCCTGCCATCACCGGCATAACGCTGGCCGGCATGCCGACGGGCGCTCCAGGCATGGGTGGTGAGAAGCAAGGCCCCTTCGTCGTCTACGCCTTCACCAAGGACGGCAAGGCGCCCACCGTCTACGCGACAGAGTGAGGCTATTGTGAGCAAACTGGCCATGGTCCTGATTGGCATGCTGCTGGCATTTTCGCTGCCGGTATCAGCCGCCGAGCCGCCGCAGAACTTTGTCGTTCACGAGGCGCCCGTCCCCGTACCGGAAATCAGCTTCGAGGATGGCAATGGCAAGCCGAAAACGCTTGCGGATTTCCGCGGCAAGGTCGTGCTGCTCAATCTCTGGGCGACATGGTGCGCGCCTTGCCGCAAGGAGATGCCGACGCTCGATCGTCTGCAGGCCAAACTGGGCGGTCCGGATTTCGAGGTCGTCGCGCTGTCCATGGACCGTGCCGGTCCGGAGGTTGTGAAGAAGTTCTTTGCCGAGATCGGCATCAAGCACCTCGCCCTCAACATCGATGCCTCGGGCAAGGCCATGTTCGCCATCGGCTCCGTCGGCCTTCCGGCAACCCTGCTGATCAATCGCGACGGCAAGGAGATCGGCCGGCTGATTGGGCCGGCCGAATGGGACGCGCCCGACATGGTCGACTTCATCGGCAGCCGCATCGCTGCCGAGTGAGAAAGGAACAGATATGTCCGGGTTGAAGGCTCACTGCCTTGCATCGGCTTTGAACGAGTGGAGATGTTTGCTGCTGGGCGCCATTGCCATTGCGGCGCTGACCGTGGGGTTTTCGTATCGGGCGCAAGCCCACTCGCTCGACGAAATCGACACCATGCTTGAGGGCGACGAGAAATATTTCCAAACGATCGACAAGCCGGCGCCTGAATTCACGCTGCGCACCGCCGATGGGCGTGTCGTGCGAACGGCAGATCTGCGCGGCAAGGTGGTCGTCCTCCACTTCATCTACACATCGTGCCCGGATGTATGCCCCCTGCATGCCGAGAAGATCGCCGAGGTCCAGAAAATGGTGAACGGCACGCCGATGAGAGGCCAGGTCAGCTTTGTGACCATCACCACCGACCCCGCCAGGGACACGCCGGACGTGCTGCGCAGCTACGGGCAGACGCACGGGCTCGATCCCGTCAATTGGCTGTTCCTGACCACGACGGCGGATCAGCCGGAGGATGCGACCCGCAGACTGGCGGAGGCCTTCGGCCACAAGTTCACACTGACGGACGATGGTTATCAGATGCACGGCACCGTCACCCATGTGATCGACAAGGAGGGCCGCTGGCGGGCGAATTTCCATGGCCTGAATTTCGCTGCGGTCAATCTCGTCACCTTCGTCAATGCGCTCACCAACAATGTCGAGCGCCCGCACCATGAGCCGGAAACGGGATGGTGGGCGACGATCAAGGGCATGTTCTGAGGCACCATTCACATGCCGGCGGTCCGGCGAAACAGAGGGAAGGAGAACCCTGTGATCCACAAATCCAATTCATGGCGCGGAGCCATCGGCAAAATGGCCCGTGCCTTCGTCCTGGCCGGTGCGACGGCCTGGCTCGCGCTCGGTATCCACGGTCAGGCGATCGCCGCGGGCGAGATGTCCCAGGACCAGTTCGACCAGCGCATCCACGATTATATCCTCGCGCATCCCGAGGTCGTCATGGAGGCGCTGCAGAGCCTCGATGCCCGCCAGCGCGAGGCCGCGGCAAAAGAGGCGAAGGCTGCCCTGGCGGCCAAGGCCGACGATATCTTCCGGGACCCGGCGAGCCCGGTCGGCGGCAACGCCGAAGGCGACGTCATCATGGTCGAGTTCTTTGACTACAACTGCCCCTATTGCCGCCAGGTTGCGCCGATCCTGGCGCAAGCCGTGGCCGACGATCCGCAGCTCAAAATCGTCTACAAGGAATTCCCGATCCTCAGCACGGATTCCGTATTTGCTTCCAAGGCGGCTCTCGCCGCAATGCGCCAGGGCAAGTACATGGCATTCCACAAGGCCTTGTATGCGGTGAAGACGCGGGTGACCGAAGCGGTCGTGCTGAAGGTTGCTGCCGACGTCGGTCTCGATGTGGCTAAGCTGAAGACCGACATGCAGCGGCCCGATATCCAGGCGTCGATCGACCGGAATACGCAACTGGCACAGGCGCTGAAGATCAGTGGAACGCCAAGCTTCGTCGTTGGCGAGCAGATTTTCCCCGGCGCGACCGACCTCGCAACGATGAAGAAACTGATCGAGCAAGCGAGGAACAGCAAATGAGCCGGATATGCCATCCAACCCGACGGACGGTTGTTCTGGGCAGCGCCTTTGGCGTCGCTGCGGTCGTCGGCTTGCTCAAGGGGCCGGATTTGACGATCGCCGCGGAGGATTCCGATCTGGTGCGCCGCTTCAAATATCTCAGCCAGAACGGCAACAGCACGTGTTCGGCCAAGTTCACGGAGTCGATTGCGACCATGCCGGCGATGTCGCGGATCACGGGCTCGTGCTGCAGCCCAATGGAGACAAAGCGCTATGCCGAGCAGGTGAACGGTTTGGCCAGGTACCGCGAGATCGCGATGATCCCGAACGATCCGTACGATATTCCGGCCGGCATCGCACAGAAGATGATGCCCTACTACGATGTGAAACTCTCCGGCGACGAGCAGCAGGCCTATGACTATGCGATGGCCAATTCCAACGAGAAAGGCCCTTGCTGCTGCCAATGCTGGCGCTGGAAAGTGTATGGCGGATTGGCGAAGTTCCTGATCCGCGAGCAAGGTTTCACCGGCAAGCAGGTCGTCGACGTCTGGGATCTCTCGGACGGCTGCGGCGGAGGTATGTGAGACGGCAAGGACAGGACACTTCCGGTTGGGGGGACAAGGCGACAGGCGGCCGATCGGTTTCCTAGTCGTCTTGACCGAATTCCACGGCGAGCTAATTGCCTTCGCAGTCGCCGATGCTTACCGACGAAGGCGGGCCTTCACTGACCGTAAAGGTGATTGCAATGATGAATGGTCCAATGGGTACGTGGATGATGGGCGGCATGGCGCTCGTCTGGGTCCTGGTGTTCGTCGCCCTCTTGCTCGCGATTGCAGCCTTGGTCAAATACCTGCGAACCTGAAGCCGCGGACGCAGTCAGGTATACGACTATGCGATGACAAATTCCGGGGAGAAGGAGCCAGCTGCTGCCAACTGTGGCGGTGGCATGTAAGGCGACCAGGGCAGCACGACGCCGCGTCACTCGTCAGGCAAAGCCGGGAACCCGCTTGGTCTTGCCGCTCAGTTGCGCGCCCAGTGTCAGTGTCTGCGGGAAATTCCGGACGATCGCCGCCATCAAGGTGGCGCTGCCGGGGCGAAGGGCAATTCCGGCAAGGGCCGCGGCAGCGTAGACCCGTGTCGAAAACAGTCTTTTCCAGGCCGCCTCATAGCGCCTGGCGGCAGCCTCGCGCCCTGCTCGGCCACCTGGCGCGCATGCGAGTTCGCAAGCCAGCAGCCAGCCGGACTGCAGCGCCATCGAGATACCCTCGGCGATAACAGGATGAGACTCTCCGGCTGCGTTGCCGACGCGGAAGATGTCCTCTTCGTAGAACGAGCGAATTCCCGGCCGGATCGGACCTGCGGCAAGCCACGGACCGTCGAGAAGCGCCGGTTCCAGAGCGTCCCGCACGCCCCGGCATGAGTCGACGAGATGGCGGGAGACCGCATCGGCGGCCGGCACATGGCTCCGGTGTTTGGGGCCATGTTGTTTACGCAACCGCGCCAGCATATCGCGGCGAATGCAGCACGAGATCGACAAGCGGCCATGATCGGCCGAGACCATGCCGCCATAGCCGCCGGGGAAGGCCAGCAGAGGCATCAAATCCGGCGCCAGCGACGACCCGGTGAAATGCGCCTTGAAGCCGAGCAGGTCCGACGGGCGATTGGCCTTTGCGAGCTGGCTGGGCAGCGGCCCCGGTTCCCAGGAGCCGTGTGCGGCGACAATCACCGGCGCGCGCAACATCGCCGTTTCGTCCCCGGCTTGAATTCGTACCCTTTGCATCTCGCCGTCCCGGTCGATGGCGACGGCGCGGCAGGGCTGGAAGATTTCGACACCCGCCGATCGCGCCGTCTGCAAAAGCAGAGAGTCGAGAATGTCCCGGCCGAGTGCCCGGCCGAAGCCGTCTTTTGCAGGAGGCCCAGCTCCTGCACGTGGCATTGCCGCCTCGACGCAGGTTTCGCCGGAAAACAAACCGACGCGGCGGATTTCGGGGCCGGCATCGGTACGCCAGGCATCGCCGATCTCCAGCTGGTCGAAAAGCGCAAGATTGCTTGCCGAGATGTATTCGCCGCAGACCTTGCGGCGCGGAAATGCGGTCTTTTCCACAATTGCCACGGCCCATCCGCGCCGGGCCAGCGTGAGCGCGACGGACGTCCCCGCCGGGCCGGCACCGATGACGATCGCGTCATGAGTCGACAATCGCGTCATGAGTCGCTGCCGGCACTGGCGCCGACGAAGATGTGGGAGAAGAGGCCGGCGCGCCGCTCCTCGACCGGTTTGCCGTTGGCCGCAAGCCAGAGACCGGAAAGCTCGCTGCCGCGAAAGCCGGCACGCACGCTTTGCGCCGCATCGTTCCGTGTGACGTCATTGGCGCCGATTGCCGGGAGAAGACGGGTCGCGGCCAGCGCCAGTTTCGCCCGCAACGGCTCAGTCGCCAGCAGCAACGGGGCTTTCGGCCTGATCAGCGAAAACAGACGCACGAGCTGCGCATCGTCGAGATGATGCAGGAACAGATTGACCGTGACGGCGTCGAACCGTGCGCCCTCGATCTTTCCTGCCCAGTCGAAGACATCGGCGGTGATCCCTTCAGCCTTCCATCCCAGCCTGTCAAAATCGCCGCGCAATTGCGCGGTGACGAGGCTGACGCGGTCGAGCATCATCAGTTCGACCCCAGGCCAATGCCTGGCCATGCGCCGCGCCACCGCCAGCATGAAGGAGCCATCGCCGGCGCCGATCTCCAGAATACGGCGTGGCGGCTTTGGCACAAACCTCCTGAGCAACGACGTCATGATCGGCACCTGAAACATCAGCATATTGATGCGCCGAAGGTCGCGGCGCGCGGTCAGCGCTCGCGGATCGTCGGCCGCAAGGCCGTCAAGGATTTCCGGCGCAAGCTGCCGATGCTCCAGGCCGCTCATGACACCGTTCGAAAGAGCATGGTTTCGGCCGTCAGCCCGGGTCCGAACGACATGCCGCAGCCGAGCAGGCCGGCAGGCGCCTTCAGCATCTCTTTCATCACGAACATGACGGTCGCCGACGACATGTTCCCGTATTGGCGCAACACCGCGCGCGATGGTTCCAGCGCGGTGGGCTCCAGTTCCAGAGCCCTTTCGACGGCATCAAGCACCGAACGCCCACCCGGGTGCACGGCCCAAAGGTCGATCGCCTCGGTCGGCCGGCCACCGAGGATGGCGGCCTGGTTGCTCCGCAACGCTTCATGAATCGCTGCCGGCACTTGGCCGGAAAGAACCATTTCGAATCCGTGGTCGCGAATATTCCAGCGCATCAGATCCCGCCGCTCCCTCGCCACCAGACAGTGAAAGCTATCGAGCTCGATGCCGAGCGGCTCGGAAGTGATGAGCGCAGCCGCACAGCCATCGCCCCAGAGGCAGAACGACAGCAGTTTTTCCAGTTCGGTGGTTTGACGCAGGTGCATCGTGCAGAGCTCGATATTGACCAGCAGGACCTTGGCCTGCGGGTCGGAGCGGACGATGTGACGCGCCAGCTTGAGGCCGTTGATCGCCGCGTAGCAACCCATGAAACCGATCATCGTGCGTTCGACCCCGTCCGGCAGCCCGCAACGCGCAACCAGCTCGAGATCGATGCCCGGCGCCGAAAAACCGGTGCAGGTAGTGACGATAAGATGGGTGATGCGGGAAGCGTCGTCGCCAAGTTGCAATCCGTCGATGCCCTTTTGCGCCAGAACAGGTGCGGCATCGTCGAACATCGCCATTCTCATGGCCGTTCCGGGAAACGCGCCCCGAATGAAGGTCCCGGCCAGGTCGGCGGATGGTCCTTCGGGATCGGACGCCGGCGCAAAGCAGGAATAGCGGTGCTCGATGCCGGCAAGATCGGCCATGCGTTCGAAGATCCTCCGGCGATCGGCCGCGAGCATCGAGGCCGCGAAACGCAGGTAGAATTGATGAACCTCGTGCTCCGGCACCGCTGTCGCGATCCGGTTGATATAGGCCTTGACGGGCATGTTCTATCTCCTCGGCGTCTGCACGGCGTAACGTGCCGCCGGAGGGTCCTTGCTGATCGGTACCTGGTGCCGGGCGCCGAGTTTGAGCGCTGTTCGATAAACGTTTCCGAAAACTGATTTCTTCCCGAAGGTTCAGTATGCGCTGTTGGCAGGCAAACGGTTGGAGCCGGCGGGCGGTTGCGTCGGGCATCCAAAATCGCCACATCATGTTGACCTTCCATCTACTGGAAGGTCTATTTCCTCCGATAAAGGAGATTTCCGATATGAACATCGGCGTCGCATCCGAAAAATCCGGCCTACCGGCCAAGACGATCCGCTACTACGAGGACATCGGGCTCTTGCACCCGGCCCGGACAGACAATGGCTATCGCGATTACTCGACGGCCGATATTCACCGGCTGCGCTTCCTGCAGCGCTCGCGAAGCCTGGGGTTTTCGGTCGACGAATGCCGCCAGTTGCTCTCGCTGTACCAAGACAGGGAACGTGACAGCGCTGACGTGAAGGCGATCGCGAAAGCCAAGTTGGTGGAGATCGACAGGAAGATCGCCGAACTGGTCGGATTGCGCGGCTTGCTTCACCATCTGGTCAGTCACTGCCACGGCGACGAGCGGCCGGAGTGCCCGATCATCGACGAGTTGGCGGGACAAGGCGTGGCCCAGTGAGGCTCGCAGCCGCTCTAACAGTGCTGTCGCTTGCCTGCGTCTCTGTCGTGCTCGCTGCCGCCCATTCGAGCCGTGATGCGGTCATCGAGGCTCGCCAGGCCTCGATGAAGGAAATGGCTGCGGCGGCAAAGGCGATCGCCGGGATGTTCGACGGCAAGCGGGCGTATGACGCCGCGGCTTTCAAAGCGGCGGCCGAGGCCCTCCGCGCCCGCACCGGCCCTTCCCTCATTGCCGAATTCCCCAGCGCGACATTGGGTGCGCCTTCAGGCGCCAAGCTGGATATCGACCCTGCCCGCGCGGAGTTCGAAGGGCTGGCTCGCCACATCGGGACGCTGGCCAGCGCCCTGGCCTCCGACGCCGAGCGGGTGCCGCCGCGCATTACCGACGACATGAGAATGGGTTCCGGCCCGGCGATGGGCGGTGGCAGCCTGCTTGGCAAGCGACCGGGGACGGCGGAAGCCGATCCCGCCAAATTGCCGGCGGAGCACCTCCTGCATCTCATCTTGCAGGATTGCTCGAGCTGCCACTCGAAGTTCCGGCAAAAGGTCGAGTGATGGCGTCAGCTCCGCAGCTGCTGATCCGCCATGAAATTGCGCCAGCCGCCGAAATGCGAAATCTCTTCTGCATCGGTAAGGCCGGCACTTTCAACGAGGAAGCCTTTCGGCGAAGTTCCGTCGTCGAGCAGAAGCGTCCCGATGCCGAGCGGCGGCGGGATCGCCGCGACGAAGCGACCGAAGGCTTGCGGCGACAGCCGCCAGACTTCGACCTCGATGGCTGTGCCCTTGCCATTGCAGGTGCGCTCGAGCCCCGGTCTCGACACCGACTGGCCGGCGAGTGCGTAAAGCCGGTAGAGCGGCGCCGTTCTCGCACCCCGGGCGAAAATCGCGCCGAGCTGCTGCAACTGGCCGTTCAGCGCCATCCCCGATAGATGCGCGCCGACCACGGCCAGCTCGATCGTGCCTTCATCCACGTCCACGCGGATATCGCCACGCGGCGGCAGCGGCCAGCCGGTAGCGCCCAGCGCAAGGCCGCTTGCCGCATGGACATCGCGCGCAAGCGACGCCGTCAGATGGTCCTTGCCCGCCGCGGCAAGCAAGGTGACGCTCATCGGCAAACCGTCGCTGCGGGTTCCGGTCGGCACGGCGATGCCGCACATGTCGAGCAGATTGACGAAGTTGGTGTAGGTGCCGAGCCGGCTGTTGGTGACGATAGGGTCAGCCAACACCGCTTCGACTGTGTAATGCGTCGGCGCGGTCGGCACACAGAAAAGATCGACCGAGGCGATAACCGGCGCAAGCTTGGCCTTGTAGGCCTGCAAGGCATAGAGCCCGTTGAAGGCGTCCGCTGCGGAAAGTTTTCGCGCACCGCCGATGATCTGCCGCGTCACCGGATGCATGGCCGCCTCGTTGGCATCCATGAAGTCCCTGATCGCGGTGTAACGCTCGGCCACCCAGGCGCCCTCGTAAAGCAGATTGGCGGTGGCGTAGAAATCGCCGAACGGGATTTCGACCAGCCTGCAGCCCAGCGTCTCCAGCGAGGCAAGAGCGGCCTCGAAGCCCGCCTGCATCGCCTGGTCGCCGAAGAACGTCCGATCGGCCTTGGCCGGCACGCCAACCGTCAGCACCGGTGGGCGCGCGGCAAGCGGTTGGATGCCGAGGTCACGTGAATAGGGATCGGCGTCGTCCTTCGCCGCCGCGACCTCGAACACGCTGTAGGCGTCGTCGACGTTGAGTGCGAAGACGGAGACGCAGTCGAGCGTGCGGCAGGCCGGCACGACGCCGGCGGCCGACAGCGCGCCGACGCTCGGCTTCAGCCCGACGATGTTGTTGAGGCCGGCGGGTATGCGGCCCGAACCGGCGGTGTCGGTGCCGAGCGCGAACGAGACGATGCCACGCGCCGTCGCCACGGCCGAGCCGCATGAGGAGCCGCCCGGCACCAGTGTCGGGTCGATCGCATTCCTCGGGATTGGATAGGGCGTGCGCACGCCGACCAGGCCGGTAGCGAACTGGTCGAGATTGGTCTTGCCGACGACCAGCGCGCCGGCGGCCTTGAGCCGCGCGACGACGGTGGCGTCGTTCGCCGGCAAGTAGGCATATTCCGCGCAGGCCGCCGTGGTCGGCATGCCGGCAACATCGATGTTGTCCTTGACCGCGAACGGAACGCCCCACAGTGGCTTTGCCAACGGATCGAACGGGCCGAGCTTTTCCGCCTCGGCAAGCATCTCCGCCCTGCTCGCCAGATGGATGAAGATGCCCGGGTCATCGGCCGCCGCGAGCCGCGCATGGACCGTATCGATCATATCGCCAATACTGAGGCCGGCCTGATAGGCGGCGTGCAGGCTCGCTATGTCGAAGCGGATGTCGCTCATTCGGCCTCGCCCTGAATGACGACCGGCAGGTTCCACTGGATGAGTACGACGCAGCCGTCTTTTGTCCACACCGAATGCTCGGTTCCAACCGGGTTCAGGATCACACTGCCCGCTGCATAGTCGCCGTTCTCGTCGCTCTGCGAGCCTTCCAGCACGATGATCGTTTCCAGCCCGGCGTGGCGGTGACGCGGCACGCCGGCGCCCGCCCGGTAGTTGAGAATCGCGACCGACGGTTCCGTCGATCCCCCCTTGAGCAGCCAATGCACCGTGATGCCTTCGCGAAAAGGCTCGAATGGCAGATCACGCCAGCCCCCTTGGATGAGGGCCTGGTATGCAATGTTAGGCATTGGAAATTCCCTCGAGCACCTGGTCCGTTGTCGCCGTCCAGCCGACGATCGCGCCCTGCGCCCTGATCATGGCAAGGGCTGCCGTCTTGAACTCCGGAAAATAGCTCTCCGTCGCATCCTCCGCCAGCAGGCATTCATAGCCGCGGTCGTTGGCCTCGCGCATCGTCGTCTGCACGCAGACCTCCGTCGTCACCCCGGCAAAGACCAGTTGCTGTGCGCCGAGCCGCTTGAGGTCATCGCCGAAGCTGGTGGCATAGAACGCGCCCTTGCCGGGTTTTTCGATGACGATCTCGCCAGGCAATGGTGCAAGTTCATCGAGGATCGCCGTTCCCGGTTCGCCGACGATCAGCACGCGACCCATGGGACCGATATCGCCGATGCGGATCGACGGACTGCCGCGATTGCGCTTGGCCGGCGGCAGATCCGAAAAATCTGCCTTGTGGCACTCCATCGTGTGGATCACCGGCAGGCCAGCGGCGCGAAACCCTTCGAGCAGCCTTTTCACCGTGGGCACGATCGCCGTGATCCGGCTGACGTCGTTGCCGAGGCTGGCGCCGAAGCCGCCGGGCTCGGCGAAATCGCGCTGCATGTCGATGACGACCAGCGCCATCGCCTCAGGCTTGAAGGCAAACGGGAACGGCAGCGCCTCGATCTCCGCCATCAATGATGTCCCGCCATGTGCTCGCCGATCGTCTGCACGCTCGCCTGCGCGATCGGCGTCTCGTAGACCAGCGCGCCATCCGACATGACGAAGATGCGGTCCGAGAGCTCAAGCAGCTCGTCGAGGTCCTCCGACATCAAAAGCACTGCAGCACCGGCATTGCGCGCCTTCATGATGCGGGCGCGTATTTCGGCGACGGCGGAGAAGTCGAGGCCGAAGCAGGGGTTCGACACGATGAGCAAATCGACCTCGCCGGTCAGTTCCCGCGCCAGCACCGCGCGCTGCACATTGCCGCCCGACAATGATGAAATCGGCGAAGCGAGCGAGGCCGTCTTGACCTTGAACTGTTCGACAAGACGGGCCGCGTAGTCCCTGATCGCGCTCATCCTGATCCAGTTGACCGGCTTGCCGGCCTCGTTGAGGTCGAAGGTCCGGAAGGCCATGTTTTCGGCCACCGTCATCCGCGGTGCGCAGGCATTGCGCAATGGCTCCTCCGGAATGAAGCGGACATTGAGTGTGCGCGCCTCGCTGCGGCTGGCACCATAGGGCGAGCCTTTCACCAGAACGTCGCCCGCATTGCGTGCCCGCTGTCCGGCAAGGACTTCGAGAAACTCCTTCTGGCCGTTGCCGGAGATGCCGGCGATGCCGACGATCTCGCCGGACTTCACGTCGAGCTCGCCGATGTCGATGCTTTTCAAGCCGGTGCGGTCAGGCGCCTTCAGCGACTTTACCGTCAGCACCTGCCTGGCGCCGGCCGGCACCGGAGCGCGACTGTCGAGTGCTGCAATCGGTTGGTCGCCGATCATCATCGCCGCCATCTGCTTGTGCGAAAGTTCGGAGACCTTTCCGGTTCCGGTCAGCCTGCCCTTGCGCAACACGGTGATGTCGTCGGCAAAGGCCGTCACCTCGTGGAATTTGTGCGAGATCATCAGCACGGTGAGGTCGCCTGTCCTGGTCATGTCGCGCACCAGGCCAAGCACTTCCTGTGCCTCGCCAGGGGTGAGCACCGAAGTCGGCTCGTCGAGCACCAGGAAACTGCGGCCGAGATAGAGCTGCTTGACGATTTCGAGCTTCTGCTTCTCGCCGGCCGCAAGTTCCGCCACCTTGACGTCGAGCGGCAGCTTGAACGGCATCCGCTGCATGAATTGCGCAAGTGCGGCGCGCTCCTTGCGCCAGTCGATGACGCCCGGCACTTTCTCGCGGGAAATGACCAGGTTTTCCGCACCGGTCAGCGACGGGACGAGGGTAAAATGCTGATAGACCATGCCTAGCCCGAGCGCCGAGGCATCCTTCGGGCTGGCTATCGCGACCTCGCGGGCATCGACCAGCATGTCGCCGGCGGTCGGGCGGTAAAAACCCATCATGCATTTGACCAGCGTCGACTTGCCGGCACCGTTTTCGCCGAGCAGCGCATGGAATGATCCCGCTGGCACCTTGATCGAGACATCGTCCAGCGCGGTGAAGGCGCCGAAGCGCATGGTCATGCCGATAGTCTCGACGCCGACGGCTTTCTTGACGATGGTTCCGCTCAAGATCGCCCCCTCACGGCAGCTGCGCGACGAAGGACGCCGAGCTCGACACCGCGCCGAACACGCCGCCCTGCATCTTG
This sequence comes from Mesorhizobium sp. M0189, assembly GCF_040322135.1. NCBI lineage: Bacteria > Pseudomonadati > Pseudomonadota > Alphaproteobacteria > Hyphomicrobiales > Phyllobacteriaceae > Mesorhizobium > Mesorhizobium sp. M0189. Next base: position 89,211 of record NZ_JAMYSW010000010.1, on the reverse strand, counting down.
ATCATCTTGATCGCGGCGAGATGGTTGCCGTAGTCGGTCGCGCCGCAGCAGTCCTCAAGCATCACGCATTCGAAGCCGCGATCATTGGCCTCGCGCATGGTCGTGTGGACGCAGACATCGGTGGTGATGCCGGTCAGCACGATGTTTTCGATGCCGCGCTGGTGCAGGATCAGCTCCAGATCGGTGGCGCAGAACGAGCCCTTGCCCGGCTTGTCGATGATCGGTTCGCCCGCCGCCGGATAGAGGTCGGGGATGATATCCCAGCCTGGTTCGCCGCGCACCAGGATGCGCCCGCAAGGTCCGGGGTCGCCAATGCCGGCATTGATGCGGCGTGAGCGCCAGCGCTTGTTGGCCGGCAGGTCGGCGAGATCGGGCCGGTGGCCCTCGCGCGTGTGGATGATGGTGTAGCCCTGGGCCCGCATGGCTGCAAGCACCGACTTGATCGGCTCGATCGGCGCCCGCACCAGCGAAAGATCGTAGCCCATATGATCGACATAGCCGCCCGGCCCGCAGAAATCGGTCTGCATATCGATGATGATCAGAGCCGTATTGTCCGACCGCAGCTCGCCATTGTAGGGCCATGGATAAGGGTCGGCGTCGATGTAGCGCTGGGTGATCTCGGCTCTGGCGTTCATCGGGAAAACTCCAGTCATTTGGTGATCGACAACTCGCCCGGCGCGCCGGCAAGCGAGCGGCTCGGCGACGAGGTGGCGATCATGATGATGAGCGTGAGGATGTAAGGTGCGGCGTAGAAGAGATAGTAGCCCTGCGTTACCCCGACCGATTGCAACGCCGGGCCTAGCGCCCCGGCGCCGCCGAACAACAGTGCCGCGGCAAAGCAGCCGAGCGGGTTCCAGCGTGCGAAGATGACCAGCGCCACCGCCATCAGCCCCTGCCCCGACGAGATGCGTTCGGTCCAGCTGCCGGGGTAATAGAGCGACAGATAGGCGCCGCCGATGCCGGCGAGCGCGCCGCCGACGCCTGTCGCAAGCAGGCGCACGGTGTTGGGATTGAGGCCCATGGCGCGCGCCGCATCGGAGCTGTCGCCGACGACGCGTACGATCAGGCCGGCGCGGGTGTTACGGAAGGCCCACCACAGGAACAGCGCAAGTGCGGCCCCGATCAGGAACAGCACGTTGACGTTGAGCGCCGCCTGCACCTGCGGAATATTCGACCAGCCACCGAAGGCGATGGCCGGCAGGTCTGGCGCCGAGGGCTGGATGAACGGCTTGCCGAAGAAGAAGGCGAGACCCGAGCCGAACAGCATCAGCGCGATGCCGATGGCGATGTCGTTAACCCCGCGGAATTTGCAGATCCAGCCATGGAACAGCCCGAAGCAAAGACCGGCACCGGCGGCAGCCAGCACGCCGAGCCATGGCGAGCCGGTCACCACTGCTACCGCATAGGCGGTCATTGCGCCGAAGACCAGCGTGCCTTCGAGGCCGAGATTGATGCGGCCGGAGCGCTCGGTGATGGCTTCGCCGAGCGACACGAAGATGAACGGCGTCGAGACGCGGATGGCGCCGCCGAGAATGGCGAGCGGCACGCCCCACAGGCCGATCTCGGTCGCGTCCATCAGGAGCCCCTCTTCCACAGATCGGGATTGAAAACCTTGAAGCGGCCGTAAAAGGTTTCGCTGAACAGGATGACTACGAAGAGCATGCCTTGCAGCACCAGCACGGTGGCGTCGGGCAGGTCCATGCGGCGCTGGATCAGCCCGCCGGAAGCGCCGATGCCGCCGAGCAGGAAAGCGACCGGGATGATGGCGAGCGGATTGTGGCGGGCGAGGAAGGCGACGAGGATGCCGGTATAGCCGTAGCCGGCGGCGAGCGAGGCGTTGGCGCTGCCTTGCACGGCGCCGACTTCCAGCATGCCGGCCAGTCCGGCAAAGCCGCCGGCGAGCCCGGTAAAGCCGACGATCAGCGGGCCGACGGCAAGCCCTTGCACCTGGGCCGCCCTGACATTGCCGCCGGCAATGCGGGCGGCAAACCCCCAGCGCGTCTTTTCGATCAACAGCCAGGACAGGACGCAGGCGACGATGCCGACGACAAGGCCCCAGTGCACGTCCATGCCTGGAATGTTGCCGATGCGGTAGGCATCCGCCAGCGGCTCGGTCGAAGGTTTGTTGAGCGAGGCCGGATCGCGCAGCGGCCCTTCGACCAGATGGTTCATCAGCGCGATGGCGATATAGGCCATCAGCAGGCTGGATATGGTTTCGTTGACGGCGCGGTAGTGGCGGAGTGCGCCGACGGCACCTATCCAGATGCCGCCGGCGACCACGCCCGCCACGCCCATCAACAGGATGACCACGAAAGCCGGCGCGCCATTCGCCGCGACGCCGATGGCGGCGGCGGCAACGCCGCCCAGCACGATCGCGCCTTCGCCGCCGATGACGACGAGGCCGAGCCGAGCCGGCAGCGCCACGCAGAGCGCTGCCAGCAAAAGCGGTGCGGCCCGCGACAGCGAGTTCTGGATCGAGAACCAGGAGCCGAAGCCGCCGCGCCACATCGTCACGTAGAGTTGCACCGGTGATTTGCCGACCAGCGCGATGAACAGGCTGAACAGCGCCATGCCGACGATCAGCGCCGCGAGCGGTATGACGAAGGCTTCCGCCCGCCGTGCCACCCATTCGAGTGCCGCCGGATAATTCCTGGCGCCAAACAGCGCTGGTGCGCTCGCGGTACTGACCGTGTCTGTCATGGCCCCGTCTCCGATCCGGTTCAGGCGGTCGAACCGACCACGCCCTCGACGAGGTAGTCCATGCTTTCCAGCTCGAGCGCGGTCTCGACGAAGGCCTGGCCTTCGGTCGCGACGACGACGCCCTTGTTGCTCTTCAACGGACCCTTGATGACCGAAAATCCGCCTTTCATCATTTCGGCCAGCGTGCCGTCGAACTGCTTGCGGGCGGCCTCGCCGACGGCGGGGCCGAGCGGGCTCATCTTGACGAAACCGTCGGCCAGGCCGCCGCGCGTGAAATTGGGAAGCGGCGTGCCGGCCACCAGATCGTCGACGAACATCTTGTAGACCTTGGCCCAGTTCCATTCCGCGCCGGTCAGGTATTTCTCCGGCGCCAGCGGGTTCTGGTTGGCATGATAGCCGCAGATGAAGGCGCCACGCCCGGCCGCCGTCTCGACCACCACCTTGGGGCTGTCGACATGACAGGTGATGACGTCGGCGCCCTGGTCGACCAGCGCATTGGTGGCCTCCGCCTCCTTGACCGCCAGCGACCACTCGCCGGTGAAGATCACCTGGCAGGTGATGGTCGGGTCGACCGAGCGCGCGCCGAGCAGGAAGGAATTGATGTTGAGCAGCACCTGCGGGATCGGCTTTGCCGCGACGAAGCCGAGCTTCTTGGTTTTGCTGGTGTGGCCGGCGACGACGCCGTTCAGATACTGGCCCATGCCGATATAGCCGAAATAGGAACCGGCATTCATCGGATGCTTGTCCTTGTTCCACATGCCGCCGCAATGGCGGAACTGCACGTCGGGGAATTTCGCGCACATGGCCAGCATATGCGGATCAAAATAGCCGAACGAGGTCGGGAAGATCAGCGACGCACCGTCGAGATTGATCATCGATTCCATCGTCTTCTGCACGTCGACCGTCTCCGGCACGTTCTCCTCTTCGACGACGGAAATGCCTTCGATCCCCTTCAGCGTGGCGGCGCCTTCGGCATGCGCCTGGTTGTAGCCGTAATCGTCCTTTGGCCCGACATAGATGAAGCCGACGGTTGCGGTCGCGGCGAAGGCCCTGCTGATCGGAAACGATGCGGACGCAAGACCGAGCGCCGCTCCGGCGGCGGAAGTCTTGAGCAGGTCGCGGCGGCTAAGCATGAATCGCTCGGTCATGTGAATGCTCCCTCTATGGGGCCTTTGGGGCCGGTTAACACCTCAATGAAAGAAGTGTATGCAATCAGCGTGCCAGTTTCAGAAATGGGATTTATTCAGCAATATCAACGAGTGTGCCGATGTGGCCTGCACAAAGCCGGAGCAATTGCATACACTTTTTGCCTCTAAAACGGCCAATTTGACATGAAGGCTAAAACATAGGCATACAGAGCTGCGGAGGAATCGAAGCCGGTGCGTGGCTTATGGCTGCGCGAAGAGACTGGACGGAGGAGACGTGTCGGCAAAGCGCAATTTGATCAGGTCGGGCACGACCGTCGATCAGATGGTGAGGGCGATCAGCGACCGGATCGTTACCGGTTTCCTGCGTCCCGGCGAAAAACTCGACGAAGCCTCGCTCGCCGCCCGCTTCGACGTCTCACGCACGCCTATCAGGGAAGCGCTCAGCCGGCTCAGCGCCATGGGACTGGTCGAAAGGCGGCCGAACCGCGGCGCCACCGTCGCCGTGATGACGCAGGAGCACCTCGCCTCGATGTTCGAGAGCATGGCCGAGCTTGAAGCGATCTGCGCGCGCTTCTCGGCCGAGCGCATGACGGCCGGCGAGCGCCGCACGCTGGAGGCCGAGCACCGGGCCTCGGCACGCTTCGTGCAGCTCGGTGCCGAAGAAGAGTATGAGATTTTCAACACCGAATTCCACACCCGGCTCTATCGCGGCGCGCACAGCAAGCACATTTATGAGTTGACCGTCATGACCCGCGGCCGGCTGGCGCCGTTCAGGCGCGCGCAATTCATGCTGCCCGGCCGGCTGGCCCAGTCCTGGCAAGAGCATGACGCCATCGTTACCGCAATCATGCGCGGCGACAGTACGGCCGCCGGAACAGCCGCCAAGGACCATGTCTCGATCGTCAGCGAGGCGAGCGCCGTCTTTGCCATCGGCGACCGCCCTAAAGGCAAGGCCGAGCCGTTTCCGACATCGGCCTCCTAGCCTCAATCGACCAGCACGGCCACCACGGCAGCACAGTCGCCGGCCTTGACCAATCCGGGGAAATGCCGCGCCGCCAACAGACCGGACATCTTGGCCCGGATCTCCTGCGGAGCGCCGCCGGTGCGGCCGATCGAATGGATGCGCGCCAGCACCTGGTTTTCTGCCACCGGCTCGCCGAGATCGATCATGGTTTCGATCATCCCGTCGTCCTCGGCGAACGAGAAGCAATCTCCCGATGGCATGTCGAGCCAGCGGGTCGGCTGCATCTCGACCGCGCCGGCGACGATGCCGGCATGGCGCAGCACATTGAGCACGCCGCGACGCGCGATCCTCACCGTTTCCGCGCGCGAAGTTCCGCCGCCGCCGAGCTCGGTGGTGATGAACAGCTTGCCCATCTCTTCGGCGGCAGTGTCGAACATGCCGACCGCGTCGATCTCCAGCATCTTCATCGACCAGGGTGCCGAGAAAGCTTCAACCGCAGCGAACCCCTTCTCTTCCAGCACCTTGTCGGGCCGGATATGGGCGGCGCAGAACGGCACGAAGTCGAGCGTCTTGCCGCCGGAATGGAAATCGAGCGCGATGTCGGTGCGCGGCAGAAGTTCGCGCTGGAAATAATCGGCGATCTTCTCGGTCACCGTACCGTCGGGCCGGCCGGGAAAGCTGCGGTTGAGATTGCCCTTGTCGATCGGCGAGGTGCGCGTGCCGGCGCGGAACGCCGGATAATTCATCGCCGGCACGATGATGACCGTGCCGCTGACCTGCCTCGGATCGAGCGTGCGGGCGAGATCGTAAAGCGCCAGCGGCCCCTCATATTCGTCGCCATGATTACCGCCGGTGAGCAATGCACTCGGCCCGTTGCCGTTGCGGATGACGCAGATCGGGATCATCACCGATCCCCAGGCGGAATCGTCACGGCTGTAAGGCAGGCGCAAGAAACCGTGCTGCACGCCGTCGCGCTCGAAATCGACGCTCGGCGTGATCGGTGATGGGCGAAGGCTGGACATCGGGCTCAATTCTTCACCACCAGCTTGCGCGGCACATTGGCCAGGCACGCGACCCCGGTTTCGGTAATCAGGATGGATTCGGTGATTTCCAAGCCCATCGTCTCCAGCCACAGGCCGGTCATGAAATGGAAGGTCATGCCGGGCTTGAGCTCGGTGCGGTCGCCTGGGCGCAGGCTCATCGTGCGTTCGCCCCAGTCCGGCGGATAGGAAAGCCCGATCGGATAGCCGGTGCGGTTGTCCTTAACGATGCCGTATTTCTTCAGAACCGCGAAGAAGGCGTTGGCGATGTCCTCGCAGGTGTTGCCGGGCTTGGCGGCGGCAAGCCCGGCCTCCATGCCTTCCAGCGTCGCCTTTTCGGCATCGAGGAATTCCTGCGTCGGTTTGCCGAGGAAAACGGTGCGCGACAGCGGACAATGGTAGCGGTTGTAGCAGCCGGCGATCTCGAAGAAAGTGCCCTCGCCCGATTTCATCGGCCTGTCGTCCCAAGTTAGATGCGGTGCCGATGCGTCGGCGCCTGACGGCAGCAGCGGCACGATCGCCGGATAGTCGCCGCCAATGCCGTCGACGCCGCGCGTGCCGGCATCATAGATCTCGGCGACCAGGTCGCATTTGCGCATGCCGGCTTCGATCTTGTCGACGATGCGCTGGTGCATCGCTTCGACGATGCGGGCGGCTTTGCGCATGTAGTCGATTTCGGTCGGGCTCTTCACCGCGCGCTGCCAGTTGACCAGTGCCGTGGCATCGACGAAGCGGGCATGGGACAAGTGCTTCTGCAGCGATGCGAAGGCAGCGGCAGAGAACCAGTAATTGTCCATCTCGACACCGATGCTGAGCTTGCCCCAGCCACGATCGGCGAGCACGCTGGACAGAAAATCCATCGGATGGCGCTCGGTCGACTGCACATAGTTGTCGGCATAGCCGACGATGTTGTCGTGCGCGAGATAGGCGGTGCGCTTGGCGCCGTTGGCGTCCTGGCCGCGCCCGTACCACACCGGCTCGCCCGACGGTGGCACGACGACCGCCTGGTGTACGTAGAACGACCAGCCGTCATAGCCGGTCAGCCAGGCCATGTTGGACGGATCGCTGACAACAAGCAGATCGACGCCCTTGGCCTCCATCGCCTTCCGCGTCTTGGCGAGGCGCTCCGCATATTCGCCGCGCGAGAATTTCAAATTAGGCTGCATTGTTCTTGGTCCTCGTTTGTTGGGCCTTGCGGCCGGTATCAGCTTTCGAAAATCGTACCGGTCTTGGCTGCACGCGCACGGTCGCGGGCGAGCGTGGCGATCGCCGTGTCCTGCACGCCGGTGCCGGTCAGATCGGCAATGGTGATGTCGCTGTCCGAACGCCGGCCATGCCTTTCGCCGGCGATGATGTGGCCAAGCTCGGTGATCTCGGCATCGGCCGCCATCACGCCCGCCACGATGGCATGGTGCAGTTCGCCCAGGAGCCGCGTCTGTTTCGCACTGTCGGCGACGTAGAGGTCGGCCATGCGCAGGATCGCCGGCGCGATCTCGTTCTTGTGCTCCGCGTCCGAGCCCATCGCGGTGATGTGCTGGCCGGCGGAGACGAAGCCGGCCTTGATCAGCGGCTCGGTCGACGGCGTCGTGGTGACGATGATGTCGGCATCGGCCGCAGCCTTTGCCGCGTCCGGCTCGGCGTGAACGGCGATGCCCAGTCTTTCGGACAATGCGTCCGCCGCGGCTTCGGCCTTGGCGGCATCCCTTGCCCAGATCCGAGCCTCGGTGATCGACCGCACCAGCATCAGCGCCTCGAGCTGCAGTCCGGCCTGAACACCGGCGCCGAAGATTGCGGCAACGGAGGAGTCCGGACGCGACAGATGTTTGGCGGCGACCGCGCCGGCCGCCGCCGTGCGGATGTCGGTGAGATAGCCATTGTCGAGCAGCAGCGCCTCGACCAGCCCGGTCTTCGCCGACAGCAGCACCATCATGCCGTTGACGCTAGGCAGGCCGAGCTTCGGATTATCGAAAAAGCCGGGGCTGATCTTGATCGCAAAACCGTCGATGCCCGGCACATAGGCGGTCTTGACATCGACCTCGCCGCGATGCTCGGGAATGTCGAGCCGCAGGATTGGCGGCATCGCCACTGGCAAGGTGGCGAGCGCGCGAAACGCGTTCTCGACACAGGCGACGGCATCGAGATCGAGCTTCACGATCTTGCGCAATTCAGCTTCGGTGAGGATCGTCATCCGGCTCATGCTGCGCTCTCCGCAATTGCTTCGCCGCAAATGATCTTGCGGTGCAGTGTCATGTCGATGTTGCGGCCGGACAGCACGAGCACCGTCGGGCCGTTCGCCCCGACCTTGCCGGCAAGCACAGCCGCAATGCCGACCGCGCCGGCGCCTTCGACGATCTCGCGCTCCTGCTCATAAGCATGGCGGATGCCGGCGGCGATCTCGTCCTCGCTGAGCAGGATCACATCATCGAGCAGATCACGGCACATGGCGAAGGTCAGCCGGTTGTCGAGCCCAATGCCGCCGCCGAGCGAGTCGGCCAGCGTCGGCAGTTCCTCGACCGACACCGGATGCCCGGCGTCGAGGCTTGCCTTCATCGCCGCACCGCGCGCCATCGAAACGCCGATGACCCTCGTTGCCGGGCTGACGCCCTTGACGGCAGCGGCAACGCCAGCCGCCAGCCCACCGCCGGAAAGCGGCACCAACACCAGCGCGGCGTCCGCAACTTGTTCCATGATCTCCAGCCCAAGTGTTCCTTGCCCGGCAACGACCGCAGGATGATCGAAAGGCGGCAGCATGATCAGCCCCTCTTCCGCGACCAGCCGTTCGACCTCCCGCTGCGCATCGTCCTGGCTGTTGCCGACGATGCGGATCTCGGCGCCGAGCCGACGGATTTCCTCGAGCTTGTTCTCAGGCACCAGCCGCGACATGCAGATCGTCGCGTGGATGCCTTGCAGTCGAGCGGCATAGGCAAGCGCCCGGCCATGGTTGCCGGTCGAGGCCGCGACGACGCCGCGCGCGCTCTCCTCTTCTGTCAACGAGGCGATAGCGTTCGAGGCACCGCGCAACTTGAAGGCGCCGGTGGTCTGCCGATGTTCGAGCTTGAGATAAACAGGAGCGTCCAAGTGTTGGGAAAGACTCGGGGAAGTGACGGTCGGCGTGCGCTCGACCTTGCCTGCGATGCGCTCGCGTGCGGCGCGGATGTCGGAGAGGCTTATCCTGGACGTGGTCATGGCTCTGCAATCAGTTCAACGGCAGCGTCATCAGGCGGCCGAATTCGGGGCGTGGCTCGTCGTCGCCGCAAAGCCGCAGGCAATTCCAGGCTGTCGCCTGGTTGCTGGTGACGACGGGACGGCCGATGGCTTCTTCCATACCGACAACTGCCAGCGCCGACCGCAGCGCCGTGCAGGACACGAACAGCGCGTCGGCCTGCGGGGCCGTCGCCTCGCGGGCCAGATCGACCAAGGATTTCGGCGCAATCCGCGCCATCTCGCGGTCATCCTCGAAGCCGAGGCAAGTGAAGCTGGCGATCTCGAAACCGTGTGCCGCGAAATAGGCCGCCATTGGCCGGCTCGTCTCGACCGTATAGGGGGTGAGGATGCTGATTGTCCTGGCGCCCAGCGCCTTCAGGCCGCGCACTCCGGCCATCGGCGGCGTCACCACCGGCGCGCCGGGTTTCGCGGCCTTCACCGCCGCCTCGATTTCGGCATCGCCGATCACGACGGAGGCCGAGGTGCAGGAATAGCAGATCGCATCGAGCGGTTCGTCAGGAAGGATCAGGGCCGCGCCCGCCGTCAGTGACGGCTGCATCTTGCGCAAATTCTCCGGCGTCGTCGGGTTGGCGTAGGGAATACGCGCGACATAGACGCCGATACGATCGCTTGCCACCATGCGGTGAAAATCCGGTTCGCTCGTATGGTCGGTGGCAAGGATAATCAGGCCGACCCGCTTTTCCAGCGGACGTGCATCGAGCGCTGGACGGGCCGAGCGCAGGCGGATATCGGGTGCAGCGCTCATCGTTCGATCCGCCCATAACGGTGTTCCAGCCAGCGCAGCAGCACCACCGAGAACAGGCTGATGGCGAGGAAGAAGGCGCCGACCAAGGTGATCGGTTCGATATACCGATAATAGGTATTGGCGACGCTCTTGGCCTGGTTCATCAGTTCCAGCACGGTGATCGCCGACAGCAGCGGCGTCTCTTTGAACATGGCGATGAAATAATTGGCAAGCGCCGGGATCATCGGCGGGATCGCCTGCGGCATGATGATGTGCGTCCAGGTCTGCGTGGCGTTCAGATTGCAGGCCTTGGCCGCTTCCCATTGGCCACGCGGCACATTATCGATGCCGGCGCGGTAGACCTCGGCTGTGTAGGTGCCGTAATGCAGCCCGAGACCGATGACGCCCGCCACCAGCGGCGGCAACAGGACGCCGAAATCCGGCAGCACGTAGAAGATGAAATAGAGCTGCACCAATAGCGGCGTGCCGCGGATGAACTCGGCAAGGAAGCCGATCGTGCGCGACAGAGCCCTGTTCGGCGAACGGCGCGCCAACGCGATGCCCAGCCCAACGATGGCCGCCAGCACCGAGCCGAGCAGCGTCGCCAGGATGGTGATCTTCACCCCCTGGATCAGCGTCGGCAGGATCTGCCGGACAAAATCCCAATCCCATTCCATTACAGAGCCCGATCCATCAGACGCGCACCCCGTCGAGGCCGCGCGCCATGCGGCGTTCCAGCGACCGCACGCCCCATGAGATGAGTAGCGCCAGCACGAAATAGATGACGAGAATGGTGCTGAACGGCACCAGCGTGTTGCCGGTCTGCGAGCGCACCACCTGCGCCTGGAAGGTCAGGTCGGCAAGCGAGATCAGCGAGACGACGGCGGTGGCCTTGAGCAATTCAATGGCGTTGTTGCCGAAGGTCGGCAGCATCACCAGCAGTGCCTGTGGCAGGATGATATGGCGCATGGCTTGCCAGCGGCCGAGATTGAGCGCGGTGCAGGCCTCGTATTGTTCGCGGCCGATCGACTTGATGGCGCCGCGCACCACTTCCGCCGCATAGGCCCCGACATTCAGGCCCAGCGCCAGCACGCCGGCCTGCAGCGGCGTCAGCGAGATGCCGGCGAAAGGCAGCACGAAATAGGCCCAGAACAGCTGCACGAAGATCGAGGTGCCGCGGAAGAACTCGATATAGGCGGTGGCCAGCGCGCGTAGCACAAAAAACCGCGACAGCCGCCCCAGCCCGGCAAGAAAGGCCATGATCAAGGCCAGCACCGACCCCATCAGCGTCAGCTCGATGGTGACAAGCGCTCCTTGCAAAATCAGGCCGAAATAGCCGGACCATTGGGTCATTGGTCGAAAGGGCTCCGCATTGAATATTTGGCGAGGCGATCACTTCAGCGTCCTTCTCCCCGTTCACGGGGAGAAGATGCCGGCAGGCAGATGAGGGGCAGAGCCAATCTGTCAAAAGCTGGGCGTCGCCCCTCATCCGGCCCTTCGGGCCACCTTCTCCCCGTCAACGGGGAGAAGGAAGAACGCGCCTACTTCGCCGAGCAGAGCTTGTCGCGGCTCGTCGACATCGCCGCCGCCGCCGAGAAGCCGTAGGGTTCGATGATCTTGGCGAACTCGCCGGACTTCTTCAGTTTCGCCAGCTCGACATCATAGGCATCACGTAGCGCTTCGTCGCCCTTTTTGAAGGCCGCGCCATCGCAATAGACCGGCGCACCGACCACCGGCGCGATGACTTCGAGGTTCGGATCATTGGCTTTCTTGACCAGGTCGTTGATCGACAGCACTGGCAGTGAATAGGCATCGATGCGGCCGTCCTGCAGCATCTTCAGGCCGCTCTGGCCGTCCGGCACGACGATGACGCGCTCGCGCGGCACACCTGCGGTGAGCGCCAGCTTTTCCTCTGTGCCGCCACCGGGTGCGCCGATCGTCGCGCTGGTGTCCTTGGCGACGTCCTCGTAGCTCTTGAAGCCCTTCGGGTTGCCCTTCTTCACCAGCATCGCCTCGGCGTCGCACAGCACCGGTTCCGAATAGGCGACCGCAGCACAACGTTCCGGCTTCATGAACAGGCCGGCGGTGACGACGTCGAAACGGCCGGCCTGCAAGCCGGGGATCATGGCACCATATTCCGAGATAGAGGCGACGATGTCGTTGACGCCAAGGCGTTTGAAGATTTCACGGGCAACGTCAGGCGCCGCACCCGAGACCTTGCCGTCGGCGGCAACCGCCGTATAGGGCGGCTCGTTGGCGATGGCGACGCGGGCAAAGCCTTGCGCCTTGAGCTCTTCGAGCTTGCTGTCATCGGCCGAGCCGGTCGTCGAGGCGGCCAGCACCGCCGTCAGCGCAATACCGGCGACGCCGGCCAAAATGGCAAATTTCTTCATTGTTCCCAACTCCTTGTTTGTCTGTCTTCTTGGCTTGCTTGAGGCGTCGCCGCCTCGCATGGCAGTCAGACCCGATGTCCGGCCGCAATGATCTTCTTCAGGAAACCTTGCGTACGCTCCTGTTTGGGATGGCGGAAAATCTCGTCGGGCTTGCCTTCCTCGACTATTCTGCCGCGATCGAAGAACAGCACCCGGTCGGCGAAGTCATGGGCGAAACCCATCTCGTGGGTGACCAGCAGCATGGTCATATCGGTCTCGGCGGCGAGCTTGCGCATGACGTTGAGCACCTCGTCGACGAGTTCCGGGTCGAGCGCCGAGGTGACCTCGTCGAACAGCATGATCTTCGGCGACAGCGCCAGCGCCCGGGCAATCGCGACGCGCTGCTTCTGGCCGCCGGAAAGCTGCGCCGGCATCGCCTTGGCCTTGTCGACCATGCCGACCATGTCGAGCAGCTCCATCGCCCGCTTTTCGGCGGCGGCCCGCGGCATGGCTTTGGTCAGCATCGGTGCCAGCGTCACATTGTCGATGACGCATTTGTGCGGAAACAGATTGAACAGTTGGAAGACCATGCCGATCTTCTGGCGCATCTTTGCCAAATGCCGTTCATCCGCCGTCAGCAGCCGGCCGTTGCGCTCCATATGGTACAACTGCTCGCCGTCGACCTGGATGTGGCCGCTGTCAATGCGCTCGAGCGTCATCAGGATGCGCAGGATCGTCGTCTTGCCCGAACCCGACGGGCCGATCAGCGCCAGCTTCTCGCCGGGCATGACTTGCATCGAGAGGCCATCCAGCACCTTGAAGGTGCCGAAGCTTTTCGAAATGCCGTCGATCTTGATGATGGGCGCCGACAATGAATTTCCCGTGCTGGAGAAGCTGTACCTTTAACGATGCGGATCGCGGCAAATCATGTCAATCAAGAAAATAATATCATGACAATATTTCGGACTCCGCACAATTCCCCGCCAATTGTTGCCTAGATCGCAAGCAGGAGATGCTCGGGATCGCCGAGCAGAAGCTTGGTGACAACGCCGAGACCGGCACGCAGTTCCCCCTCCGTGGTCGAGCCCAGCGAAATCCGCACGGCTGGATGCCAAGGCATCTGCGAAATGCGAAACGACGTGCCGGGCGCGATCGCCACGCCCTGCAGGCGGGCCTGGGAAACAAAGCCTTCCTCGCCGCGATCATCGGGCAGTTGCAGCCAGACATGCAGCCCGTCGCGATGAGCCCGATAGTCCACTCCGGCGAGCGCCTCGGCGGCGATGTCCAGACGCCGCCGCAAAGCCATCCGCTGCCATCGAACGAGTTCCATCGCGGTGCCGTCGGTCACCCATTTGGTGGCGATCTCGGCCACCAGCGGCGTCGCCATCCAGTTCGAGACGAGGTGGCGGTTGGCAACCGCGGCGACATAACGATCGGGTGCCGCGAGATAGCCGATGCGCAGGCCCGGCACCACGATCTTGGTGAAGGAGGTGACGTAGAGCGTGCGCTCGGGTGCAAACGCCGCGACCGGCGGCGGCCGGTCCTCGACCAGCGGGCCGAGGACGTCGTTTTCGATAATGGCGATGTCATGCCTGCGCGCAACGGCGGCAATCTGTTCGCGCCGGGCGGCGTCCATCAGCGTCGCCGTAGGGTTGATCACCGAGGGCTGCACGAACACCGCGCGGATGTCCGACAGCCGGCAGGCCTCGTCCAGCGCTGCCGGGATCAGCCCATTGTCGTCGATCGGCAAACCCTCGAGGTTGAAACCGAGATAACGCGCCAGCGGGATCAGTGTGTGATGGCCGATCGCCTCGGTGGCGACGGTCGAACCGGGCGGCGCCACGCTCATCAGCGCCACTGTCATCCCTGCGGTGGCGCCGTTGGTCAGGCTGATGTTCTGCGGCGACGCGTCGAGGCCGCAGAAGCGTAGCCACTCGACACCCACCGCGCGGTGGCGCGGGAACACCATGTTCGGCCTGAACGACAGCGCCGAGCTCGACGGCAGGTTTTCGGCGAGCCAGCCCAGCGCCTGCTTCAGCCGCTCCAGATGCATCGGTTCGCAGACCGGCTTCAGGATAGAGAGGTCGATGACCTCACCCAGCCGCTCCGGCAAATAGGGCGGCTCCGGCTCGCGGCGCTGCGTCTGCACGAAGCTGCCGCGGCCGACCTCGCCGGACACCAGCCCGCGGCGGATCAGTTCCTCATAGGCGCGGCTGACCGTCTGCACGGAAAGTTTGAGATCGTCGGCCAGCTGCCGGTGCGTCGGCAACCGGGCGCCATTGGCCAGGCGCCCGTCATGGATGGCCCGCGCGAACTGGTCGGCGAGCGATTGGTAGGCCGGCCGCCGGATAAGAGCGGGATCTGGTCGCCATAATGTCATGACTTATTAGAGATCGAAATCAGTGCAATTGACAATCGAAATAATGCGCCATCATGGTGTCCGGCACTGGAAGTGGACGATCATGGCTGCAGCGAAACTCGATCCGATCGACCTGAAAATCCTCGACGCCATCCAGCGCGACGGGCGCATCACCAAGCTGGCGCTGGCCGAGAAGGTCGGCCTGTCGCCGACGCCGTGTTGGATGCGGCTGCGCAAGCTGGAAAAGGCCGGCATCGTCTCCGGCTATCACGCCAGGATCGCCATGCGTGCCATCGCGCCGGTCGCCACCGTGCTGATGGAGGTGACGCTGGCCAGCCACCGCCAGGCCGATTTCGACCGTTTCGAGCGCGTCATCCGCGACATCCCCGAGATCGTCGCCTGCTGGTCTGTCGGTGGCGGCGTCGATTACCTGCTGAAGGTGATGGCGCGCGACATCGACGCCTATCAGCGGCTGGTTGACACTCTGCTCGAACGCGAGATCGGCATAGACCGCTATTTCACCTACATCGTCACCAAGACGGTGAAGGAGGAGAGTGTGCTGCCAGTGGCCGATCTGCTGCCCGCATCTTCCTGATACAGGAGAGATCGTCTGCCCGGGCGATGCAATAGAGACAATCTCTCTACGTGCAGGCACCGAAACAGCCTCTCTGTTTGCGCGGCAGAGATAGTCTTGCGGCGTCACCCGAACCGGGAGCCCGATGATGTCCGCACATTTTGCCCGCTCGCAGCGCCATGAAGCGCTTGATCGCCTCGCCGACCGACGGCTGCTGCGTGAACTCGCCTATGTCGATGGCCACTGGACGGCAAGCGAGACCGCGGAGAGTTTCGAGGTGACCGATCCGGCCACCGGATCCACCGTCGCTTTCGTTGCCGCGCTCGATGCCCGGCAGACGACGTCGGCGATCGATGCGGCATCGCGCGCCTTTTCCGCCTGGCGCGCATTGCTGCCGCAGGAACGTTCGAAAATCTTGCGCAAATGGTTCGATCTGATCATCGCCGCCAAAAATGACCTGGCGCTGCTGATGACGCTAGAACAAGGCAAGCCGCTGAAGGAATCGCTCGGCGAGATAGACTACGCCGCCTCTTTTGTCGAATGGTATGCCGAGGAGACCAAACGCCTCAACGCCGAAAGCGTCACCAGTCATCTGCCGGGCGCGGAGATGATGGTGCGGCGCGAGCCGCTCGGCGTCGTCGGCGTGGTCACGCCGTGGAATTTTCCAGCGGCCATGCTGACCCGCAAGGCGGCTGCCGCTCTTGCCGCCGGCTGTACCATCGCCGCGCACCCTTCCTCGGAAACGCCGCTGTCCGCACTGGCGCTGGCCGAGCTTGGCGAACGTGCCGGCCTGCCGGCTGGCGTGTTCAACGTCCTCACCGGCAAGGCTTCGACCATCGTTGGGCGGATGTGCGAAGACCCGCGCGTTCGCGCCATGAGCTTCACCGGCTCGACCGAGGTCGGCAGGTTGATCGCCGCGCAGAGTGCGCCGACGATGAAGCGTCTGGTGATGGAGCTCGGCGGTCATGCGCCGCTGATCGTCTTCGCCGACGCCGATTTCGACAAGGCTGTGGCCATCGCGGTCGACGCCAAATTCGCCACCTCCGGCCAGGACTGCCTCGCCGCCAACCGCATCTATGTCCAGCGTCCGCTATACGATCGGTTCTGCGCTGCTTTCGCCAAACGCGTCCAGGCATTGCGGGCCGGCAATGGCCTGGCTGACGACACCGAAATCGGACCCTTGATGCATGAACGCGCCGCCAAGAAGGTCGAGGAGCAGGTGGCCGATGCGCTCGCCAAAGGCGCGCGCTGCCTGACCGGCGGCAAGCGCCATCCGGCCGGGCCGCTGTTTTACCAGCCGACCGTGCTTGCCGACGTTGGAGACGACGCTTTGATCATGCGCGAGGAGACCTTCGGTCCGGTTGCGGCAGTGACGCCTTTCGACAGCGAGGACGAGGTCATCGCCCGCGCCAACGCCACCGAATACGGCCTGGTTGCCTATGTCGTGACTGAGAATGGCGGCAGGCAATTGCGCATGGGTCGCGCGCTCGACTATGGCATGGTCGCCATCAACCGCGTCAAGATCACCGGCGCGCCGATCCCCTTCGGCGGCGTCAAGCAGTCCGGCATCGGCCGCGAGGGCTCGCGTCACGGGCTCGAAGCCTTTACCGATCTCAAATATCTCTGCCTCGACGTTGCGTGAGCCGCGCCCGACACATTTTTCTCAGGAGTAAAAAAATGCTCGACCAGTCAAACGAACTCGCCGCCTGGGATCGCGATCACTTCTTCCATCCCTCGACCCATATGGGCACCCATGCGCGTGGCGAGAGCCCGACGCGTGTGATTGCCGGTGGCGAAGGCGTCACCATCTGGGACAATACCGGTAAGAAGAGCATCGACGCCTTCGCCGGGCTCTACTGCGTCAATGTCGGCTATGGCCGCCAGAAGATCGCCGACGCCATCGCCGCACAGGCCAAGAACCTCGCCTATTACCATGCCTATGTCGGCCACGGCACCGAGGCATCGATCACGCTTTCCAAGATGATCATCGACCGCGCGCCGCAAGGCATGTCGAGGGTCTATTTCGGCCTCTCCGGTTCCGACGCCAACGAAACCAACATCAAGCTGATCTGGTACTACAACAACGTGCTCGGCCGGCCCGAGAAGAAGAAGATCATCTCGCGCTGGCGCGGTTATCACGGCTCCGGCATCATGACCGGATCGCTGACCGGCCTCGACCTTTTCCACAACGCCTTCGACCTGCCGCGTGCGCCGGTCCTGCACACCGAGGCGCCCTACTATTTCCGCCGCGCCGACCGCTCGCTGAGCGAGGAGCAGTTTTCGCAATACTGCGCCGACAAGCTCGAGGAGATGATCCTGGCCGAAGGGCCGGAAACGGTCGCCGCCTTCATCGGCGAGCCGATCCTCGGCACCGGCGGCATCGTGCCGCCGCCGGCCGGCTACTGGGAGAAGATCCAGGCGGTGCTGAAGAAGTACGACGTGCTGCTGGTTGCCGACGAGGTCGTCACCGGCTTCGGCCGGCTGGGCACCATGTTCGGCTCCGACCATTACGGCATCAAGCCCGACCTGATTACCATCGCCAAAGGCCTGACCTCGGCCTATGCGCCGCTCTCCGGAGTCATCGTCTCCGACAAGGTCTGGCAGGTGCTGGTGCAGGGTTCCGACAAGCTCGGCTCGCTCGGCCATGGCTGGACCTATTCGGCGCATCCGATCTGCGTCGCCGCCGGCGTCGCCAACCTGGAACTGATCGACGAGATGGACCTGGTACGGAACGCCGGCGAGACCGGCGCCTATTTCCGCGCCGAGCTGACGAAAGCCGTCGGTGGCCACAAAAACGTCGGCGAGGTGCGCGGCGACGGCATGCTGGCGGCAATCGAGTTCGTCGCCGACAAGAACGATCGCGTGTTCTTCGATGCCTCGCAGAAGATCGGTCCGCAGATCGCGACCGCGCTTGCGGCAAGCGGCGTCATCGGCCGCGCCATGCCGCAGGGCGACATTCTCGGTTTTGCGCCGCCGCTCTGCCTGACGCGGGAAGAGGCAGACATCGTCGTCTCCAAGACGGCCGATGCGGTGAAGAGCGTGTTTGCCAACATCTGAAGAACCGACATGCCAACATCTGAAGAACCGACATGAATGCCATGACCAAGACCATCCCCGCCACCATGGCCGCCGTGCAGTTGATCGGGCACGGCGGACCGGAAAAGCTCGTCTACCGCACCGACGTCAAAGTGCCCTCGCCCGCCCCGGGTGAGGTGCTGGTCAAGGTCACCGCTTGCGGTATGAACAACACCGATGTCTGGGTGCGACAGGGCGCGTATGGCACTGAGGAGGATGCCGCCGCTGTGTCGACCTGGCGTCGACAGGGCAATACACTGACCTTCCCGCGCATCCAGGGCACCGACACGGTCGGCAACATCGTTGCCGTCGGCGACGGCGTGTCGCCGGCTCGCATCGGCGAGCGGGTGATGGTCGATTTCTCCATCTACAATCGCGACGACGATTCACTCGCCGACATCGACTATATGGGCCATGGCCGCGACGGCGGCTATGCCGAATACCAGGCAGTACCGTCCGAAAACGCCCATGTCGTCGACACCGATCTGAGCGATGTCGAACTCGCCACGTTCTGCTGCGCCTATCTCACCGGCGAGCAGATGCTGGAACGCGCCTCATTGAAAGCCGGCGAGCGTGTGCTGGTCACCGGCGCCTCGGGCGGCGTCGGCTCCGGCATCGTGCAGCTGGCGCGGGCGCGCGGCGCCATTCCCTATGCAATTGCCGGCAAGGGGCAAGGAACAGGCCGTGCGTGACATCGGCGCCGAGGCGGTGATCACCCGTGGCGTTGCCGATCTGCCGGCCGCCGTCAGCGCGGCGACCGGGGGCCAGCCGATCGACGTGGTGGCCGATCTGGTCGGCGGCGCGATCTTCAACGATCTCCTGCGCATCTTGAGGTCGGAAGGCCGCTATACCACGGCTGGTGCAATTGCCGGCCCCGTCGTGCAGCTAGATCTGCGCACCATGTATCTGAAACAGCTGCAACTGCACGGCTCGAGCCAGGGCACGCGGGCGGATTTCCGCCGCATCGTGCGCTACATCGAGGAGAAGAAGATCTGGCCGCTGGTCGGCGGCGTCTACAAGCTCTCCGATTTCCATCGCGCCCAGGCCGATTTCATCGCCAAGGACTTCGTCGGCAAGCTGGTCGTTGTGCCGGATGCGGTCGGCGTCCCTCAATAGCGCGATCAGCTCTGCGATCGGACCTGCTTGGCGGCAGCCTCGAGCGACCGTTCAAACGCGTCGATCACCTGGTCGACCTGCGGCTCGGTGATGATCAGCGGCGGGCAGAAAGCCAGCGCATCGCCCATATTGCGCGAGATGACGCCGTTCTGCTGCATGAAGCCGTTGACGAGTCCGCCCAAGGCACCAACCGTGCCCCACGGCGCCTTGTTCACCTTGTCGCCGACCAGTTCGACCGCCGCGATCAGGCCGATGCCGCGCACCTCGCCGACAAGCGGGTGCGAAGCGAGCGTGCGCAGCCGCTTCTGCATATGCGCACCGACGGTGCGCGCATTGCCGACAAGATCGCGCTCCTCGATCAGCTTCAGGTTCTCGAGCGCGACCGCTGCCGCAACAGGATGGCCGCCGCCGGTGAAGCCGTGGCCGAAGGTGCCGATACGATTGCTTTCGTCGGCAATCGGCTCGAACACTTTTTCGTTGATCAGCAGGGCCGAGATCGGCAGATAGGACGAAGAGATCTGCTTCGACAGCACCATGATGTCGGGCCTGATGCCGAAGGTCTGCGAGCCGAACATCTCACCTGTTCTGCCGAAGCCGCAGATCACCTCGTCGGCGACAAGCAGGATGTCGTATCTCGACAGCACCGCCTGTATCTTCTCCCAGTAGCCGGAAGGCGGAACAATGACGCCGCCAGCACCCATGATCGGTTCGCCGAAGAAGGCGGCGATGGTTTCCGGTCCTTCGGCCAGGATCAGCTTTTCCAGCTCGTCGGCGAGCCGGCTCGAAAACTGCTCTTCGTTTTCACCCGGCAGCGCCTCGCGCCAATGGTGCGGTGTCGAGGTATGCAGCACATTGGCGATCGGCAGATCGAACGAGATGTGGTTGTTGGGCAGTCCGGTCAGGCTCGCCGAGGCAATGGTGACGCCGTGATAGCCCTTCTTGCGGCTGACGATCTTCTTGCGCGCCGGCTGGCCGAGCGCATTCGACCGGTACCAGATCATCTTCATGGCCGTATCGTTGGCCTCGGAGCCGGAATTGGTGAAATACGCCTTGCTCATCGGCACCGGCGCCATCTGCACCAGTCTCTCGGCAAGATCGATCAGCGGTGAATGCGATTTGGAGCCGAAGTCGTGATAGTAAGGCAGCTTCGACATTTGCCGTACCGCCGCATCGACCAGCCGCCTCTCCGAAAAACCGACCGCGACGCTCCAAAGCCCGGCCATCGCCTCGATATAGCGGTTGCCGGCGAGGTCCTCGACATAGATGCCGTCGCCCTTCTCGATGACGAGCGGCCCTGCCTCCTGATGCTTGCGGGCGTTGGTGTAGCCATGCATGTGAAAGCTTATGTCGCGGGCTTCGGGGGAGTTCGGTCGTGCGTCCATGATGGCTCCTGTGCGGGTCCGCATCGGCAGGCCCCGTGCATTATGCGGTTTGATGCATCTTTCTCGAACGATATAGTGTCAAGCGCTTTCGACAGGGCCAGCGGATGGATGGACGCATGCAGAACTTCGGCTTGACCTGATCGTGGACCAAATCGACTGCATTGTCGCCGGCGCCGGCGTCGTTGGCCTGGCGATCGCGCGAGAGATGGCGAAGCGCGGCATCGACACGCTGGTGCTGGAAGCCGAGAGCGCCATCGGCACCGGAACAAGTTCGCGCAATTCCGAGGTCATCCACGCCGGCCTCCACTATCCACTTGGATCGCTGAAAGCCCGGTTCTGCGTGGCGGGCCGGGAAAAGCTCTATCGCTACTGCGACGAGCGTGCGATCCCGCATTTGCGCTGCGGCAAGCTCATCGTCGCCACAAATGCCGAACAGGAGCCGGTGCTCGCCTCGATCCGGGCCAATGCGCGCGCTTGCGGCGCCGGCGACCTGGCGCCCTTGAGCGAAGCCGAGGCACATGCGCTGGAGCCCAGCCTCAAGTGCACGGCGGCGCTGCTGTCGCCGGCCACCGGGATCGTCGACAGCCATGCCCTGATGCTTGCCTTGCTGGCTGATGCCGAGGAGCACGGGGCGGCACTCAGCCTCAACACCCGCGTCGCCGCCGGCCGCATCGAAGCGGGCCGCGTCGTGCTCGACACGGTGGACGCTACCGGCGGCGAGCGCTTCGAGATCGCTACCACACGCTTCGTCAATGCGGCCGGGCTTAGCGCCGCAGCGCTTGCCCGCTCGCTTGAACGGCTAGATCAGCAGTTCGTGCCAAAGCTCCATTACGCCGAAGGCAATTATTTTTCGGTGGCCGGCCGGGCGCCCTTCTCGCGGCTGATCTATCCAGTACCCGAACCAGGCGGACTCGGTGTTCATCTGACGCTCGATCTCGACGGCGTCACCCGCTTCGGGCCGGACGTCGAATGGACTGATCAACTCGACTATCGCGTCGATCCAGCTCGTGGCGAGCGCTTCTACAGCGAGATCCGCAAATACTGGCCGGACCTGGCCGATGGCAGCCTGCAGCCCGCCTATAGCGGCATCCGGCCAAAACTGTCCGGTCCCGGTGAGGCCAATGCCGACTTCGTCATCCAGGACGTGGCGGTGCATGGCGTGGACAGCCTGCTCAACCTGTTCGGCATCGAAAGCCCCGGCCTGACCTCCTGCCTGGCGATTGCCGATCATGTCGCGCAGCGCCTCGCGCCGAAGTTGTAGCGTGCGGCGCCCGCGCCACGATCTGAGGCGCATTGCGTGAACTTTCAGGCGCAAGTCGCCTAAGAGGCACATCGCGCACTTGCAGCCCGCTCCGCGCTCTGATTCCCTGCATTCTGGGCTGTTCTGATTCGCACTGCCCGGTTCAAAGTTTTCGCAGTGCGCCCGGGACAAGCTTCCAGCGACCACTCGGCGTATCCAGGGAGAACGGCAATGAACACCGCGACGAGGCCGGTAATCTCGGAGATGAGGCCTAAGATCACCGTCGTCGGGGTCGGCGGCGGCGGCGGCAACGCCGTCAACAACATGATCGCCGAAGGCCTGCAGGGCGCGGAATTCATCGTCGCCAACACCGATGCCCAGGCCCTTGCCATGTCGAAGGCAACGAGGCTGATCCAGTTGGGCGCTCATATCACCGAAGGTCTGGGCGCCGGGTCCCTGCCCGAGGTCGGCCGTGCCGCGGCCGTGGAATCCATCGACGAGATCATGGATCACCTTGCTGGAACGCATATGTGCTTCGTGACCGCCGGCATGGGAGGTGGAACCGGAACAGGTGCCGCGCCTGTTATAGCGCAGGCAGCGCGGGCAGCTGGAATACTGACCGTCGCCGTCGTCACCAAGCCATTCGTCTTCGAAGGCAGGCGCCGCATGCACGCTGCCGATGACGGCATCGAGCGCCTGCGCGAAAGCGCCGATACCGTCATCGTCATCCCCAACCAGAACCTGTTCAGGATCGCCGACGCCAGAACCACGTTCGCCGACGCATTCGCCATGGCCGACCGGGTTCTCTATGCAGGTGTCGGCTGCATCACCGATCTGATCGTCAAGGAAGGGCTGATCAATCTCGACTTCGCCGATGTGAAGTCGGTGATGCGCGACATGGGCCGCGCCATGATGGGAACCGGCGAGGCCGCCGGAGAAGGCCGTGCCAAGAAGGCGGCGGAAGCGGCAATCGCCAACCCGCTGCTCGACGAAGCTTCGATGATGGGCGCCAAGGGCGTCCTTGTCTCGATATCGGGCGGCATGGACATGACGCTGTTCGAGGTCGATGAAGCGGCTACCCGCATCCGCGAGGAGGTCGACAACGATGCCGACATCATCGTCGGCGCCATCTTCGACAAGGCACTCGCCGGAAAATTCAGGGTGTCGGTCGTCGCCACCGGCTTGCGGCGTGGCCTGGAGATTCCACTGCTGGCGGAACCGGAAGTTCGAATGAACTGAACGCGTATCGCGTGCGGCTCGCTCAGCCGATTGCCAGCCTCTCCTCACCAGGGCCGCGCGCCGTGGATGACTTCCATGGCGCGTGCAGCGAAATGGCCGGCCAGCGGTGCCACATCCGCCGCATCGGCCGCAACCGCGCTGCCGGCCAGCACGCGGTCGGCGATGCCGACGAAGATCACCGCAAAGCGGAACATGGCAAACACCAGATGGAACCGTTGCAGCGGCGCCGTCGGCACGGCGTGGGCGAAGTAATGATCGAGGAATTCGCGTTGTGTCGGAATCCCGAGCGCGGCCTGATCGAGGCCGAGGATGCCGCCATATTCGTCAGGCGAGGAATGCCAGGGCATCGAGCAGAAGCCGAGATCGGCGAGCGGATTGCCAAGCGTCGATAACTCCCAGTCGAGTATGCCGATCACTTCGGGCCGCTCGGGATGGAAGATGAGATTGCCGAAACGGAAGTCGCCATGCGCGATCGAGACGTGGCCGTCATCTGGCGGAAGATGTCGCGGCAGCCATTCGGCGACGGCTTCGAGCGCGGTGATGCGCTCGCTCGGCGATTCCCGCAACTGTCTGGTCCAGCGCGCGATCTGTCGCTCAAAATAGTTCCCGGGACGGCCATAATCGCCGAGCCCGACTTCTTCCGGCCGGACTGCGTGCAGCTTTGCCAGCGCCTCGGCCATGCCGAAATAGATGCCGCGCCGCTCGTCCGGCGCCAGTCCCGGCAACGCACCATCGTGGAACACCCGGCCGTCGAGCCGCTGCATCAGATAGAACGGCGTGCCAAGCGGCTCGTCGCCGTCGTGAAAGAGCACCGGCCGCGGCACCGGCACCTCTGTCTCCGCGAGCGCTTCGATCACCCTGTATTCGCGATCGACGGCATGAGCGCCGCGCAGGATCGGTCCCGGAGGTTTCTTGCGCAGCACCATGCGGCGGCCGCCATAGTCGACGAAATAGGTCGGATTGGATTGGCCGCCGACGATCCGCTCAAGCGACATCTGGCCATCGCCAAAATGCGCTCTCAGAAAATCCTCCAGGCGCGTTGGATCGAAATCCGTCCTCATTGCCGGCTCAGCCGTTCCCGCTGCGACCTGTGTCATCTTGCGTGCCGGCTTCGACATGCCAGCGCCAGAAGCCTGTACCTTCCTCGTTGAGGAAGCGATTGAGCACCATCTTGTGAACCTCGTCGGCGCCGTCGACCAGGCGAGCCTGGCGGGCATAGCGGTAGATCCATTCGAGCACAGTGTCTTTCGAATAGCCGCGGGCGCCGTTGATCTGGATCGCCACGTCGGCGGCGTCATGCAGCACATTGGCGACCTGGATCTTGGCCATGGAAACCTCCTTGCGGGCAAAGCCACCGCGATCGAGCTCCCAGGCCGCCTTCATCACCAGCAAGCGACCGATCTCGATGCGCATGGCAAGGTCGCCGAGCAACAGCTGGATACTCTCGCGGTCGGCCAAAAGCTGCCCGAAGCCGCTACGCTCGGCGGCATAAGCGCGCGCGATTTCGACGCAGCGCTTGGAAAGGCCGAGCCAGCGCATGCAATGGGTGAGCCGCGCTGGACCGAGCCGGACCTGGGTAACCCTGAGGCCGCTGCCTTCGCCGGCAAGCACGTCCTCGACCGGGATTTCAAGCCCGTCGAATTCCAGCTCGCAATGGCCGCCATGTTCTTCCGGTCCCATGATCTCGATGCGCCGCAGGATCCGCCAGCCCGGCTGGTCCTTGTGGAACAGCAAGGCCGAAAGGCCGTGACGCGGATCGTCCGAGGTGCGTGCGACAAGGATGAAATGGCTCGCCTCTTGCGCCCCGGTGATAAACCATTTGCGGCCGCTGACGACATATCTGTCGCCGCGCCGCTCGGCTCTGGTCATGATCATCGACGGGTCCGACCCGCCGCCCGGATGCGGTTCCGTCATTGCGAAAGCCGAGCGCACCTTGCCATCGACGATCGGCTTCAGCCATCTCTGTTTCTGCTCCGGCGTCCCCAACCGTTCCAGCACCATCATGTTGCCGTCGTCGGGAGCCGCGGAATTGAACACGACCGGACCGAAGATCGAGCGGTTCATCGCCTCATAGCAGACAGCTATATCCACCTTGGAAAGGCCCGCCCCGCCAGTCTCGGGTTTCAACTGCAGGCACCACAGGCCAGCCGCCTTCGCCTTTGGCCGCAGCGTTTCGAGCAGCGGCAGCGCGATGTTGCCATGGCCGTCATAGGAAGCCTTGTCTGCCTCGAGCGGCAGGATTTCGCGCTCGACGAAATCGGCGATCCGGCTGCGGAAGGCCTCGGTGCGGACGGGGATGTCGAAATTCATGGCGCTCACAACGATGAAACGAGATGCCGCCATCGATCTCGATGGTCGAAACGGTAGTGTAGCTGCCGGCATCGAATGTGAGCAACGGCAATGGCGATACCAGCCTGTGAGCTGCCGATACCGGTCGACTTCCAGGATCAGGCTTACTCAGTTTCGTTTTGCCACGTCCGCGACGCTTTGCGGCGTAATGTCGGGACTGGTCCCGCCCCACTTGACGCGCAAGTAATTGCCGAGATCCACGATTTCCTGGTCGGTCAGCAGTTCACGAAAGCCCGGCATGTCCTGCCGCGCTTCGCCGTGCGGATAGATGCGAGCCGGAAGGCCGTCCAGCACGATTACCAGCAAATTGTGGGCGCTCGGCAGGCGCAGCGACACATTGGTGGTCACTGCCGGCGCGACATGCGGCGTGCCTTCGCCGTTCAGGCCATGACAGCCGGAACAGGCCTCGACATAGACGCGTCGGCCGGCGGCAGCCTCGGTCGCGGCAGACGGCTTGCCGGGTTCGGGTGCGGACGCCGCCTCGCCGATCAGATAGGTCGCCATCGCCTTGGCGTCCGCCTCGTCCAGATGCCGTGTCGAATTGTGCACCACGTCGAACATGCCGAAGCTCATCACCCCCTCCGGCCCAAGCCCGGCGCGCATGTAAGCGGCGAGACCGTCGCGGTCGAAGCCGAACCGCGCCAGACTGGCCGTGGTGATGTCCGGTGCGTCGACATTGTCGATCCGCGCGCCCTGGAGATATCGGCTCGGGATCGTGGCCATGGTGAAATCGCGTGGCGTGTGGCATTCGCCGCAATGGCCGAGTGCATCAACCAGATAGCGTCCGCGATGCCAGTCCTGCGATTTGGCCGCGTCCTCGGCAACCGTTCGGGAGGGAAGATTAATCAGGTTCCAGAAGGTCATGAACCGGCGGACATAGGGGAACGGAAAGCTGCCCGCCCGATTCGCCTGCCGGATCGGCTCGCGTGTCATCAGGAAGGCGTAGATCGCATCGACATCTGCCTCCGTGAGCCGCCGATAGGACGTATAGGGCATGGCCGGATAAAGATGCCGGCCATGCGCCCCAACGCCGTCGCGGACGGCGCGATGGAAGTCGGCCCGGGTCCAGGCGCCGATGCCGGTCTCTTTGTTCGGCGAAATGTTGGAGGCGTAGAGCGTGCCGAAGGGCATGGCAAAGGCGAGACCGCCGGCGAAGGGCGCGCCGCCCGGCGCCGTATGACAGGCGGCGCAATCGGCCGCCTGGGCAAGATACCGGCCCTGCGGAGCCAATTTTTGCATCTCCTCGGCTGACAACGGCCTATCGACCACCGCGCTGACGGCGCTCTTTTCGAACAGGCCGAGGAAGACCGCCAGCGCTGCGATCACAGTGACCGCCAGACCGAGAATTAGAAAGCGCGGCAGGCGGAATATCCAGGGGCGCCTCATCATCGCGCCTCAGCCCTGTACCAGCCCGGGCGTGCTCAGGATCACGTCACGAACGGCCTCGTAATAGCGGACATAACCGGTGCAACGGCAGATATGCGGCGCAAGCGCCTGCTCGATCGTCTGTTCGACGTCGGCACGCCGGACGGGCGCCGTCTTCAGATGCTCGATCAACACGGTCGCGGCGGTGACGAAGCCCGGCGTGCAATAGCCGCACTGGAAGGAAAAATGCTCGATGAAGGCCTGCTGGACCGGAGAGAGGCGCACGACATTGCCGTTCGCGTCGCGTTCGGCATGTGCCTCGATGGTGCGGACAGATTTGCCCTCGAAGAAATGCGCTCCGGTGATGCAACTCCGGATTTCCCGGGAGCTTCCATCCGGCCCATCGAGGATGATCGCGCAGGCATGGCAGATGCCCTGGCCACAGCCGAGCCGCGATCCCGTAAGGTTCAGATATTCGTGCAGGAAGTCGATCATCATCAGATCGTCCGGCACATCGACCGGGCCGACCGTCCGATTGTTGACGGTCATGGAGAGTGGTCGCGTGGCGAGGGTCACGACAGGGCCTCCAGGATTTTCTCGGATGTGATCGGCGTCTGATAGAAGCGCCTGCCGATGGCATGGTTCACGGCATTGGCGATCGCCGGAACGATCGCGATCATCACTACCTCGGCCATTCCCTTCGGCGGATCGGTTTCAGAAAGCGGCGGCAGCACCTCCGACGTCTGCGTCCAGACCGCGACATCTGTTGCATGCGGCAAGCGATAACGGTTCCAGTTCCAGGTGCCGTCGCCGGGGCCGTCCTCATAGAGTGGCAACTCCTCGAGCAAGGCGTGCCCGACTCCCATCGCCAGACCGCCCTGGATCTGACCGGAGACGAGTTCCGGCACGACCTGAGTGCCGCATTCGAGGATCGAATGATGTGACAGGAGCTTCACCTCGCCTGAGGCGGTGTCGACGGCGATCTCGGCGATCGTCGCCATCCCGGTGTAATAGGTGACGGCAGCATTCAGGCGCTGCACCGGCAGGTAGAACACCTCACGCCGGTCAAGGAAATGGAAGCCATCCGAGGTCATCAGGGCCTTCAATTCAGCCGGCGCGCCTTGGCCATAGCACGCCGACAGTGCATCGGCTGGCAACCGGACCGTGCCGACATTCGGCACGTCGAACACCGCCTCCGCCCATTGCCAGCGGTTGAAGACATGGACGCTGACGCCCGTGACCAGGCCAAGCTTGTGCGCCGCTGCCGCGAGTTGCTCCAGTCCGAGCGGCTCCATTCCACCGGCCGTCAGCCTGCCATCGACCACCCGCGCATCCGCGATATCGATCGCGAGCGGCCGCGCCTGCCCGCCACCCGGCCCGCTCGACCAGAGCGCGACTGCCGCCGGCCTGAGCGACAGGCGCAGCAGTGCGCGCGCCGCCGTCCGCGTTGCGTGGCCGACGAAATAGGCGCTGTTGGAAGCGCTCATCGGTGAAACAAAGGAGGGCGTCCAGCGCGGATTCTGCGCCAGCGCATCCTCCTTGTCCTGTGGCGTTGTATTGGGCTCCTCGGTCGAAACGAGCGGCATTTCCGGCCAGTCGACGACGCCGAAGGCGCATTCGTCCGGCACCCGGCCGATGATGTCGGCGACCATGACCGCCTGCGAGGTGGTCAGGCCCGTGCCGATATCGTTGCCGTTGTGCCGCATCGCCAACCGACCGGACGGATCCAGCGACAGCGTGGTCACCGCTGCGTCGGCTCCGGTCCCGTAATCCTTCTGCACCTGCGCGAAACCGACGCCATAGTGATTGCCGGGATTAGCGGTGTCGAACTCAGTTTTCTTCGCGGCGCGATCCTTCCAGAGCGGATGGGCACGGGCCCGCTCCAGGATCTCTTCCGTCCTCAGCGCCCGCCGGGAATGGCACCCTGCGAGTTCTTCATGCCGGTCTTGAACGCATTCTTGAGGCGAAGCTCGATCGGATCGATGCCGAGCAGTTCGGCCGCCTCGTCGACCATCATCTCGGTCGCCGCCATGGTCTGCAGCGTGCCGTATCCACGCGTCGAGCCGGCGTCAACGGCGCGCGAGGCGCGGACCTCGACCGAGAAATCGCTCTTCGGTAGGTAATAGATACTCTGCGAAGCGCTGGCGCCGACGTTGCCGACGTCGGGCGAGAAATTGCGCCGCCCACCAGCATCCGTACGATAGCTCCCCTTCATGATGCGGAAGGCGTGCGTGGAGCGATCGACGACAAGCGTGTTCTCCATCCAGAAGGCGTGGCGCTTCAGCCCCATCTGGAACTGCTCGAACCGGTCGTTGGCAAGGCGCACCGGCCGCCCGTCGCCATAGAGGCCTGCCAGGACGGCGTAATAGGGAAAGATCGAGTGGTCCTTGGTGCCGTATCCAACCGTATAGCCGATCGAGAGATCTAGCGCCTTGAGTGCGAATTGCGATTTCGACAGCATCGCCAGGGTTGAGGTCGCGACCTCGTAGGGCGATTGGGTTGCTATGATTGCGTGCAACGTCGAACTGGCCGGCTCGAACCAGGCATTGCCGTTGTCGGCCTCCATCGCCGAGGCGTCGACCGACTGCGAGAAATAGCTTCGCTTCAGGACCAATGCGTCGTCGCCGGCAGCCGCAATCTCGCGCTCGATCTCGCCCGCCGCCCACATGGCACGCGCGGCGGCATCGCCGCCCTGATCCGGCTTCGGCCAGATGACCTGATCTCCGTCGAAATCGCCGTAGATCGTCGTGCCTTCGAGGGGGGCATAAATGTCGGGATCATCCGATGTTGCGCCACCGATGCGCACGAAACGGCCGGCGCCGTAATGCCGTGGCGTGTCGTAGCCGCTGACCGCACCCCAGCGCACGACGTCGTCGGCGAAACGGACCAGCCGCTTCGCCGCGTCGAACCGCGCGAAATCCTTGTAGATCAAGAGCGCGACCGGCTGGCCAAGCAGGCGCGGTGTGCGCCCTTTCGGCACCAGGAACATGTCGCCATAGAAGCCGGGCGCCGTTGTTTCCGGCGGCGCAAGGCCATCGCGGACTAGGTCTTCGCCGAGAACGAGCCGGTCGGGCTTGAGATCCTCTCCCAGCAACGAGAGGTCCAGTCCAGCGAACGGGGCGTCGGCGCGGGTTCCACGGATCAGGACGGCGTGGCTCTGTTCCTGCGGCCAGCCCGCCACGTCGCGGGCGCGAAAATCGCGGGTGAAGGTTTTGTCGCCGGTGACCTTGGCCACGGCATCCATCCGAAAGCGCGGCCGACCATCCGGTCCGATCCAGTTCAGCGAACCGTCCGACGGATTGGCAATGAGCGCCGCCGATGCAGGCCGACCCAGAAAACCGACCTTGACCGAAATTCCCGCGCCGGCAGCCGCCGCGATGAACTGGCGCCGCGAAACCCTGCCGTTCATACCGCCTCCCCGACTGGCCAAGTGCCGGACCGGACAGTTGGTCGGCTCGCCTCCCATGTATAGTTCGCGAGTCGGGGCCGTTCCGCAATGGCGGCATTCGCCGAAAAGCAGAACAGTCTTGCCATGTCATGAAAATCGTTGGAACGTTTTATGACAATCCTGCCAGTTGTAAGGCGCAAGAGCTCTATTTAGGATGTGAATATCCTGTGCGACATTACCCTTTTGCTCCAGCGTCAACAGCTGTTCGCCGTTCATCATTCTTTGCGTGACTTTAGGGCCATTCGCCGGCATCGTTTCGGTCCGGCTGGTTTCACAATCCGGGTAGAGGCGCATCGGCAAACGCCGTGCTCGTCGCAGCTACGGAGTTTGACCAGGCCACTTCTTTGGATTGAAGGTGGGAGAACGCACTGGCCCAGGCCCGAAGTAACGCGGCCATTTAGGCGCGGGCTTGTCCTCGGCAGCGGGAACCGAACCGGTTGACGGCAAGGGGGCAATCTCGAAAGATATGGCTTTCCCGGTCTGTGGGTTCAGCCCGCAGGAAAAGCTGAAGGCTTGCCAGTCGTCGCCCGTTCGGGCCTGGCCGCTGCCCGTCAGCCGACGGTTGCTCACGAGCTGCAGCGTGCTGGGATCGTCGGTCCCCAGAAACACCCGATCGACACCCTTGATGCGATGCTTTAGCGCTTTCATGGCAGCTGGGCGGCAGATGAACTCGGCTACTTTCTTCGCATCCGTCCAACCTTTGGCGAGCGCACGCTCCTCAGGATATTTGAGCTTTGCTATCTCCGCCGTAACGACCGAAGCCTGCGCTGGGGAAAGCCTGGCAGCCGCGGCCGGAACCGACGAACCGAGCAACAGCCAGGACACGATTCCAAGCGCCAGGGAGAAACGCAAATTCCGAGTAGTTTTCGGCATCTCGTCCACAGAATTTCTCCTCCTCTGTCAACAGTCTACCAAATCTCCCAGTAGAACATAACCAAAAAATCAACGCTCTCACCATTTTCGATATTCTGTGGACTGGAAACTGACCTCCCTCTTCTTCTATCTTGAACCTGCTGGCGGCATATCGTATCGCATCAGATCAATTCGATGATAGCACAGCCATAGCCGTCCAGGGTCAGCACTCCGGAGACAGGCCTTTTGCCGTCGAGCAGGTTGCTGCCGGCGGGAACGCCGGTTACCGCAACCGGCGTGTCCTTGATGTTTTGCATGAACAGAAGCTGGCGTTCATCATTCTCGCGCATCGTCACCTCGACGCCGTCCGGCAGATCCGGAACCAGAGGCTCCACGTTCGCGTCGGCGAAAGTGCGGGTTGCGAGCTGAGCCGTCAGTTCCGGAGTCAGGTAGGTGCCGACATAGAGCACACGGCCCTTGCCGACGGCGCGGGAAGTGATTGCAGGCGCTCCCACCGCGTAGCGGTTCGACCAAACCCCGATAATTTCGACTTCCGGTTCGACTGCGAGGTTCTCATAGAAATAACCGGCATCGAACTCGTGGTTGCCGAAGGTATAACGACGGATGCGGCGGCTGGATTCGGCCGGTCTGTCAGGGGGAATGACGAGCCCGCCGGAGCGCGACATGGTGTTGAACAGGCCATTGGCCCCAGGTGCCGCCAGCCGCCCGAAATCCTCGACGCGAACACCGGTCAGCTTCGACAGCGACCGGCCCGGCGCTGTCTCGCGGATGACGTGGTTGTTTTCGTCGCGGGTTCCCGTGCGCGCGCCAACGATGACGGTACCGCCATTTTCGGCAAAGACTTGCAGCCGCTCGGTCCAGCTGTCCTTCCAGATCACCCAATGCGGCACGTAGAACACCTTGAGCTTCGACAGATCGTCTTCCGGGTGGATGAAGCCGCAGGCGATGCCGCGGTCATAGCAATACTGATGCAGCAAGGTTGCGTCGTCCTGCGGGCTTGGCAAGCCGATCGGGAAGGTTTTGTGGGCTTCCTGATTGTCGAAGTCCGAGCCGGCGATGCCGACATCCATCCGCACATGGGTGCCTAGGATCTTGTCTTTAAGCGCCATCATCTCGGTGGCGAACTGCCTCGCTTCGTCATAGCGGCGGCGAGCGACATCATCGTGATCGATGATGCCCATCCAGTATATCTCGGCGCCGAAATGCGCGGGACGCCAGCGGAAGAACATGATGCCATCGGCGCCACGCGCAACCGACGACATCGCCATGCGTCGCATTTCGCCCGGCTCCGGCGTCAGCGTGCAGAAGCCCGGCTGGGCGCCAAAACCCGACTGTTGTTCCGGCACTATGTAGTTGCCGGAAAATCCCCTGCAGATGTCGAGATGCAGTGCCTGGATCTTGGCGTGGTTGCCGAGGCGAAAGAACTCGTCATAGAGGAACGGGTAGATATCGTAGCCGACAAAGTCGAGATCGGTGGAGAACTGGCCTCGAAAATCGATATCGCGCAATCCGCCGAGATTGTGGAAGATGAACCAACCGGCATTCGTGGCTCTCAGGATCTCGACCTGGTCGTGCTGGAACCGTGCTGTCGAAAACGCGAGAAAACGGTGGTAGTCCTGGAGGTGACCGGGACCGGGAAAGGACGGGGAAAAATCCAGCGGGAAGACAATTTCCCTGAAATCGCCGTAAGCCGTCGCCCAGAAATCGCCACCCCAGGCGAAGTTCAGCCTGTCTATCGTCTTGTAGGTTTCCTGGAGATAAGCCTGGAATTCCTTCAATGCCGACGGCGAATAGGATTCCGGCATGCTGGTGTTGAGTTCGTTGTCGGTCTGCCAGCCTATGACATTTGCATTGTCGCGGTAGTGGTCCGCCATCGCCCTGGTAATCTTGCGGCTATAGTCGCGAAACACCGGGCTGCTGGTGTCGGCATACTGGCGCGAGCCGTGGCCCATCGACCGGCCATTTCCATCAAGCCGCAGGATTTCCGGATGCTTTGCGGTCAGCCAGCGCGGCGGGGTGGCGGTCGGCGTGCACAGGATCGTGTTGACGCCGCGACGCGCGAGGCCCTCGATTGCCCGGTCGAACAGGTCGAAATCGAAG
This sequence comes from Mesorhizobium sp. M0189, assembly GCF_040322135.1. NCBI lineage: Bacteria > Pseudomonadati > Pseudomonadota > Alphaproteobacteria > Hyphomicrobiales > Phyllobacteriaceae > Mesorhizobium > Mesorhizobium sp. M0189. The sequence goes on along the minus strand of NZ_JAMYSW010000010.1, from coordinate 55,918 downwards.
GTGCCTTCACGCGGTTCGAAAATGTGCCAGGCGAATTCGCCGAGGCGGGCGACGTTGAAGCCGGCCTCGGCCATGCGCCTGGCGTCATTGTCCCAGTAACTCTCGTCCACATGCTCGGGGTAATGCGGCGCGCCGACCAGAAAGCGGTCGGTCTGGATCGTCCGCCAGACCGACAGGGCGCGGCCGTTTGAAGTCTTGTTCACGAAGGATACTCCTGCAGGTCAGTCGGTGATGGTGGGTTTACGGGCACTGATGGTCCGCTCATCGACAGAGGAAAAGAGATAGACGTCACGCGGCTCGACCTTTAAGCCGACGGTCGCGTCGGCAGAGACAGCGCTCGCATGGCCGATCTGGACGGTGACGTTGCCGCTGCCGCTTTCAGAACTGACGCATTGCAGCGGGCCGGCGTCGGCATAGAGGATGGTCTCGCGGCCGAGATGCTCGACCAGCCGCACCCGTCCTGCAAAACTCGCTGTCCCTTCCGCGGCCAGGCTGATGCTCTCCGGCCGAATCCCCATTGTCACCCTATCGCCGACCTGTACGGATGCCGCTTCCGTCAGTTCGACAGCCAAAGGAGAAAGACCGGCGGTCGACAGCGTGGCGGCGCCGCCGGAGACAGCGGCGACGGTCACTTCGAAAAAATTCATTCGGGGTGCGCCGAGGAAGCCCGCGACGAAGAGATTGGCCGGATTGCGGTAGAGTTCGAGCGGAGCGCCCACCTGCTCGACCGAGCCGCGATTGAGCACGACGATACGGCTCGCCATTGTCATCGCCTCGGTCTGGTCGTGCGTGACATAGACCATGGTGGCGCCGAGCCTGGCGTGCAGATCGGAAAGCTCGACGCGCATCTGCGTGCGCAGCGCTGCGTCAAGGTTGGATAGCGGTTCGTCGAACAGGAACACGTCGGGCGAGCGGGTTATGGCACGGCCAATCGCCACACGCTGACGCTGGCCGCCGGAAAGCTGTTTCGGCCGCTTGTCGAGCTGGTCGGTAATGCGAAGGATCTTGGCGGCTCGCAGCACGGCGGCATCGATCTCGGCCTTGGGGCGATGCGCCATGCGCAGGCCGAAACCCATGTTCTCGGCGACGGTCATATGCGGGTAAAGCGCATAAGACTGAAAAACCATGGCAATGCCGCGCTCACCCGGCTCGGTGGTGGTGACATCACGGTTGTTGATGAGAATTTCACCGGTCGAAACGGTTTCAAGCCCGGCAATGATCTTCAACAGCGTTGACTTGCCACAACCGGACGGCCCGACGGTGACAATGAACTCGCCCTGTTCGACGCTGAGATCAATGCCGCGCAGTGCATGATAGGTGCCATAATTCTTTTGTATCTGCCGGAGTTCAAGACTGGTCATGGAGCCCTGCTTGCAAAATCGGTTTCGAATCGGATGGGCGACGCCTTGAAGCCATGGTCGTTCATCCCTTGACCGCTCCCATTGTGAGGCCGGTGATGAAGTGCTTCTGCATAAGGAAGAACATGGCGACTGGTGGCAAAGCCACGACGATGGTTCCAGCCGAGATCAAGTTCCAGGCCGAGATCCATTCGCCGCGCAGATTGGCAAGGCCGGCGGTGACCGGTTTTACGGTATCGCTGATGGTGAGCACGACCGCCCAGAAATAATCGTTCCAGATGAAGGTGAAGAGCAGGATGGCAAGCGCCGCGAGAGCCGGCCGTACCAGTGGGACGACGACGTGTACCAATGTCTGAAACGGTGTCGCGCCCTCGGCCCTGGCTGCCTGAAACAGCTCTCCCGGCAAGGCGGCGATGAAGTTGCGCATGAACAGTGTTGCAAACCCGGTCTGGAAGGCGATGTGGAAGATGATCAGGGCCGACATCGTGTCGTAGAGGTTGAGCCGCACCATGAGATCGCGGACCGGGATCATCATGATCTGGTGCGGCAGGAAGTTTCCGCCGACGAACAGGGCGAAGACGAGCATGTTGCCGCGAAATCGGTAACGGGCGAGCACGAACCCGGCGAGCGTGCTCAAGATGAGAACGCCGATCACCGAGGGGATGGTGATCGTCAGGCTGTTGAGGAAGTAGCGGGCCATCGGCGTCTGGGTGAAGACTGCCGTGTAGTTGTCGACCAGGCCGAATTGGGTCGGCCAGCCCCACAGATTGCCGCCCATGACATCCTGCGTAGAGCGGAACGAGGTAAGAATGATGGCAAAGAGCGGCGCCAGCCAGACAATCAGGATGCCGACCACCAGCACGACATAGAGGCGACGCTGCCAAATAGCAGTTTCGGGAATCGGGCGGGGAAACATCAGCCGCCCCTTTCATCGGCGCGGATCATCCGCGTCAGGTACCAGGCGATGAAGACCGCCATGATCACGAACAGCACCGAGGCAATGGCCGCGCCATAGCCGAAGCGGTAGGAAAAGATGGACTGCTCGAACATCTGATAGGCAAGCACCTCGGACGAACCGAAGGGGCCGCCGCTGGTCATCACCGAGACCATGTCGAAGGAACGCAGTGCGCCGACGACGGTGACAGCGATGGCGATAAAGGTGACCTGTGTCAGCTGCGGCAACACGATGTGGCGCAGCATGTTCCAGCCCCTGGCGCCGTCGACCCGCCCGGCGCCGATCAGGTCCTCGCTGAGATTGTTGAGGCCGGCGAGATAGAGCACCATGCAGAAGGCGATCTGCGGCCACAACGCTGCGATCACGACGGCGAAGGTGACGAAGTTTTCATCCGACAGCACTGCCGGGGCGGTCGCGCCGAAGGTGCGGAAGATCAGGGCGAGAAGTCCGAATTCCGGCGTATAGACCCAGGTGAAGACAACGCCGACGGCAACCGAAGCCAGCACCAGCGGAATGAAGAACAGCGACTTGAGCAGGCGCATGCCGCGGATTTTCTGGCTGACGAGCAGCGCGATGGCGAGGCCGAGCGGCGGCGCCAGCATGAACATCACCAGCCAGATCAGATTGTTCTTCAGCGAAACATAGAACTGCGGGTCGGCGAACAATTCGCGGTAGTTGCCAAGGCCGATCCAGACCATCGGGCTGAAGCCGTCCCATTCGTGCAGGCTGATCCATAGGCTCTCGACCGCAGAGGCCAGAATGACGACGGAAAACAGCACAGCAGCGGGCAGGATCAGAAGTGTCGGTGTCAGCCACCAGCGATGGCGGCGCCAAAGCTTCGTCATTTTGGGAGACCTCATTCACCGGAACGCATCGGGGAGCGGGCAAGACCCCGCTCCCCTCGGCTGGGAGGCGCTAGATCTTGAAGATCCGGCGACGGGTTCCCTCGAGTCGCTGAAGAATGGCATCCCGGCGCTCCGGCTTGGCCATGAATTCCTGGAAACCGACCAGACCCGCCTGGGCCATGTCGGGATCGGTGTCGCGGTCGTAATATTGCGACGTGCCGGCCACCGTCTTGAGGCTTTCCACAGCCGCGTTGACCAGCGGGTCCTTGCTGGCTGGAAGGTCGTTGCGCGGCGGAACGTTGCCGCCAGGTTCCAGATAGGGGCCGAAATTTTCCGGCTGGTAAAAGAAGGCGAGGAACTCGCGGGCACCCGCCTTGTTCTTGGCGTTGGCCGGGATGTGGACCGAATTGACCGAGAATTCTTCGTAGCGGTCGAGGGCGGCGTCAATCTTCGGGAAAGGCGCGAATGTCAGCTGCTCGAGATCCTGCTCAGGGAAAGTAGCCTTCACGAAGGCACCGAGGTTCATCATGCCGGCCTTCTTCTGGGCGAGGAAGGCGCCGGCCTCCTGCCAGCCGAACGAGGTTTGATCCGGCGTGAAGAAACCCTGCCTGATCAGCTCCTCCCAGTGGTCGAAAACAGGCTTCAGCGCCGGGTCGGTATAGGCCATCTTGCCGTTCATCAAGGCGAAGTGCTTGTCGAGACCATTGATGCGCAGGTTCATCTGATCGAACCATCCGGCCGCCGGCCAGAGTTCCTTGGTGCCGATGCTGACGGGGATTAGGCCGGCGGCCTTGGATTTCTGGCCGTAAGCGAGGAATTCGTCCCAGGTCGCCGGTACCGTAAGTCCGTGCTCGGCAAAGACGTCCTTGCGATAGAACATGCCCCACATCGTGCCGCCGGTCGGCAGTCCATACTGCTTGCCGTCGACCGTGACGGCACCGGTCGTAGCACCCAGCACGTCCTTGTATTTTTCCTTCTCGAACAGATCCGAAATGTCGTCGAACAGGCCCCGGTTGACGAAGGCACGCATGCGGTTTCCGGAGAACCAGAAGCAGACATCCGGCGCGCCGGCCACAAGGTAGTTGCGGATCGCGGTCTTGTGGGCCTCGTGATCCATGTTGTTGATCACAACTTTGGTGCCTGACTGCTTCTCGAAATCGGCCGCGATGCGCCGCAAAATCTGCAGGGCATCGGCATTGTTTTCATCTGAAATGATGGTGACTTCGCTCGACTGGCTGAGTGCCGGCATTGGAAAGCCCGTGAGCACCGCGGCGGAAACGCCACCGGCTCCCTTAAGGAAATTGCGCCGCGTCGACGGCTTTTCGATCCACTTGAACGTCATTGTCACTCCTCCCTTGTTGTTAATTCTGCCCGGCATCGCGGCCGACGCGGTCGTCCCCCTCACCCGGCGCTGTGCGAACCCGACAACGCATCTCCCGGGCAAGACAACATGCTTGCCCGCTCCTTCAGAGCGCGGTGGCTGCCGGTATGAACCGGATTATTTTCGTTAACCCCGGTTCGGGTGTTGAACAGTTGGGCAAACTTACGCATATGTTTGATCGAGAGGCAATAATTAATTTACAAAATTAAGGAATAAATCCGTGAAGCTCAAGGGTGACCCGAGCACGACCCGGGCGATGAACCGGAGACTGATCCTCAATCTCTTGCGGCAGGAGGGTCCGCGCAGCCGGGCCGACATAGCGTCCGTTACCGGCCTCAGTCCGGCGGCCGTCACCTTCGTCGTGGCGGACCTCATCGAGGATGGCCTGCTGATCGAGGGCAAGACAGTCGTGGGCTCGGCCGGGCGCCGCCCTATCCCGGTGGATATCAACTACGCAAACGGCCTCGCCATAGGTTTCAAGCTGATGGTCGGGTCGGTCGAATGCGTGGTCACCGATCTTGCGACCAATCCGCTGGGTTCCATGCGCGTCAAGCTCTCGGACAGCGATCCCGACCGTATTACAAAGGCGTTGGCCAAGGCGGTGCCGGAGCTGATTGCGATTGTCGATCGGCCCGGCGCCAAGCTTGCCGGGATCGGCGTTTCAATGCCTGGCGTTATAGACAACCAGAAGGCCGTGTGTATCCGCAGCAATCGCTATAACTGGGACAACGTTCCCCTTGGCCCGATGCTGGCCGAACGGGTGGACGTCCCCGTGTGGCTTGAGGACGACACCAATGCCTACGCCATTGCCCAGCAACTCTTCGGCCTCGGACGCCAGCACCGCAATATGGCGGTGCTGGCGATCGGCGTCGGGATCGGCTGTGCGCTCGTCTTCGAAGGCAAACTCTATCGCGGTGCGAACGGTGCTGCCGGCAAATTCGGTCACACCTCCTATGAGGAGAACGGCCGCCTTTGCGAGTGCGGAAAACGCGGCTGCCTGATGGCCTATTACGCCGAGCCGGCGATCCTGCGCACATGGCGCGAAGCCACCGGGCACGACGAAGCGGATTGCAAAGCGACCCTTATGGAAGCCTTGGCAGACCGCGAACCGCGAGCCGTCGCCATTCTCGAAGAAGCCGGACGTGGCATCGGCCGGCATCTCGCCAATCTTGTCAACATCACCGACCCGGAGGTCATTGTTGTCGGCGGTGAAGCGGTATCGTTTGGCGACGCGCTGTTTGGCCCGATGCGGGTGATGCTCGGGCAAAACACCTTTCGACAAGCACCGCCAATGCTGCTGGACTGGGAGGACAATTCCTGGGCAAGAGGGGCGGCTGCACTGGTGACGCAGAAGCTCTTCGATTTCGAGACATCGGCCGGCAACGCCGCGCCGCTTTCAAAGCGGGCTTTATGGTCGGCATAGGCGAGTGAAATAGACAGCCCTGCGCCTCAGGCCGCCCGAACGCTGCGCGCTCCGCGCGTCCAGGCCGGCAGCCAATCGCCATGCGCAACCAGCAAATCATCGACCAGCGACCATATCTGGTCGAGGTCGAGCTCAGCCGCCGTGTGCGGGTCCATCATCGCCGCGTGATAGATGTGCTCGCGGTTCTCGGTCATCAGCGCCTGGACCGTCAGCTCCTGGACGTTGATATTGGTGCGGATTAGCGCAGTAAGCTGCACCGGCAGGTCGCCGATGAAGGTGGGTTGAATGCCGGAGGCGTCGACGAGGCACGGCACCTCGGCCGCGCAATTATATGGCAATGACGTGATGCAGCCATTGTTGCGGACATTGCCGTAGATCACCGACGGCTCGCCGGTCCAGACCGAATTCATGATCGAGGACGCATATTCCTTCGACTGCTCCACTTCGATCTTGTCAGCCGAGCGATAGGCTTCCGCTTGCCCCTTCCAGCGTTCGATCTGCTCGATGCAGCGCTTCGGATACTCGTCGAGCGGGATACCGAATTTCTCGATCAGATCTTCGCGCCCGTCCTTGATGAAATAGGGCGTGTATTCCGCGAAATGTTCGGAGCTTTCAGTGACGAAGTAACCGAGGCGCTTCAGCATCTCGTAGCGCACCTTGTTCGGGCAGCGCGGGTTCCACCCCGGCTTCGGCGCCCGCCCTTCGCTATAGGCGCGCAGCAGATCCGGATAGAGGTTGCGATAGGTGCCGTCCGGCTGGCGATGCTCGAACTTCAGGTAGAAGGCCATGTGATTGATGCCGGCCGAGCGATAGCGAATCTCCTCGTAGGGAATGTCGAGATCATGCGCCAGCTCCATTGCCGTGCCTTGCACCGAATGGCAGAGGCCGACCTGCTTGATGTCGGGGTATTTCTCCGCGATCGCCCAGGTGTTGATCGCCATCGGGTTGACATATTGCAGCATGATAGCCTGCGGGCAGACCGCGAGCATGTCTTCGCAGATCTTCCACAGATGCGGCACGGTTCTCAAGCCTCGCATGATGCCGCCGACGCCGAGCGTATCGGCGATGGTCTGGCGCAGCCCGTATTTCTTCGGAACTTCGAAGTCGGTGACCGTGCAGGGCTCGTAGCCGCCGATCTGGAAGGCGACGACGACGAAATCGGCGCCCGCCAGCGCCTTGCGCTGGTCCGAATAGGTTTCGGCTTTGGCCTTTACGCCAAGCGTCGAGATCAACTTGCCAACGACGATTGCACTTTCTTCAAGTCTTTGCGGATTGATGTCCATCAGTGCGATCGTCGCGCCGGATAAAGCCGGACGCTGCAATATGTCACCAACGATGTTCCTCATGAACACCGTCGAGCCAGCTCCGATGAAAGCGACCTTGGGATTTCTTGCCACAATAACCTCCGGCATAACAATCAGGCTACCTCGAAAGCGGCTTTGACCAGCCGTTCGGTATAAGCGGTTTTGGGATGGGACAGGACTTCGTCGACAGGCCCCTCTTCGACGATCCGGCCGTGCTGCATGACGATGACGCGATGGCACAGCGCCCGCACGACTTTGAGATCGTGCGAGATGAAGATGTAGCTCAGGCCCCGTTCGCGCTGCAGCTTGCGCAGCAGTTCGATGATCTGCGCCTGGACCGAGAGATCCAGCGCCGATGTCGGCTCGTCGAGTACGATGAATTCCGGTTCGAGCGCGACGGCGCGGGCAATCGCAATACGCTGGCGCTGGCCGCCGGAAAACTCGTGCGGGAAGCGCGACAGGATATCGCCCGGCATGCCGGCGCTGATCAGTGCCTCGCGCACCCGCTCGATCCGATCGTTCCTCGTGGCGCCGATGCGGTTGACGACAAGCCCTTCCTCGATGATCTGGCCGATCGTCATGCGCGGGTTGAGCGACGAGAACGGGTCCTGGAAGACGACCTGCATGCGCGACCGCAGCGGCCGCATCTGCGCCCGCGAACAGCCATGGATCGGCTGGCCATCGAAATAGATCTCGCCGCTGTCCGTGGTGTTGAGCCTGAGCAACGCCTCGCCGAACGTGGTCTTGCCCGATCCGGATTCGCCGACGAGGCCCAGCGTCTCGTGCCGCCGGAGGGTCAGGCTGAGGCTGTCGACGGCGACAAGTTCGCGCAGATCCGGCTTCATGAACGTGCCGTGCCGCAGCATGAAGGAGACGCGCACACCCTTGGCCTCAAGAATGACGTCGGCGCCTTCCGGCAACGGATTTGCCTGGCCGCGCGGCTCGGAGGCAAGCAGGTGGCCTGTGTAGGGATGCTGCGGATTGGCGAACAGCTTCTCCGTCACATTGTGCTCGCGCATCTCCCCATGCTGCATGACGTAGACATAGTCGGAGAACTGCCGCACCACGGTCAGGTCGTGCGTGATCAGGATCACCGCCATGCGCAGTTTCTTCTGCAGGTTGCGGATGAGATTGAGGATTTGCGCCTGAACCGTCACGTCGAGCGCCGTCGTCGGCTCATCGGCGATCAGCACGTCCGGATCGTTGGCCAGCGCCATGGCGATCATCACACGCTGGCGCTGACCGCCGGAAAGCTGGTGCGGATACTGCTTCAGCCGCGCCTGGGGCTCAGGAATTTGCACCTGCTGCAGCAGCTCGAGCGCCCTTGCCTCGGCCTGCCTGCGGCTCATCTTGCGATGCACCCGTATCGCCTCGACGATCTGGCTGCCGATCGTGTAGATCGGGTTGAGCGAACTCATCGGCTCCTGGAAGATCATCGAGATGCGGTCGCCGCGCAGTTTGCGCCGGGCACGCTCGGAAAATTTCAGGATGTTCGCCCCATTGTATTCGACGGTCGATTTCGGCGACACGACCGCACGCTTCGACAACAGTCCCATGACGGTGCGCGCCGTCACCGACTTGCCCGATCCGGACTCGCCGACAATGGCGATCGTCTCGCCGCGATAGAGCTGGAAGGAGATGTCCTTGACCGCTTCCACCATGCCGTGCTCGACCTTGAAATCGACGGCGATGTTGCGGGCATCGATGACCGGGTTTTCCGAACGTCCATCATGGTCGAGCCGGACAGGCGGTGCGAAAGATTTGACGAGCGCGTGTTGCATCATGTCACGTCAATAAGGATCGACTGCATCGCGCAGTCCGTCGCCAAGCGCGTTGAACGCGAAGACGGTGACAAGCACGAAGCCGACCGGCGAGAGGATCCAGGGATAGGTGCCAATGACCGAATAGGTGGCGGTGTCTTGCAGCATCAGCCCCCAGGAGATCAGTGGCGGCTTCACCGCGAAGCCGAGAAAACCGAGGAAGGATTCGAGCAGGACGACACTGGGGATCGCCAATGTGACGGCAACGATCACGTGGCTCATCACGTTTGGGAAAATGTGCTGCATGATGATGCGGCCATCCGTGGCGCCGACCGCCATCGCCGCACGGACGTAGTCGATTCGCGCCAGCGCCAGGGTCTTGCCGCGCACCTCGCGCGACATCTGCGCCCAGCCAAGCGCCGACATGACGACGATCACGAAGGCCAGGAAGACATTTGTCGGCGCCGTCACCGGAACCAGCGACGTTAGCGCCAGATAAAGCGGCAATTGCGGAAATGCGAGCACCAGTTCGACGAAGCGCTGGACCCAGACATCGAATGTGCCGCCGAAATAACCCGACACCATGCCGACCGTCGTGCCGATCACGGTGACGATGAAAACCACGGTCAATGCGATCATCAACGAGATGCGCGAACCGTAAATCGCACGAGCCAGCACATCGCGGCCGAATTTGTCGGTGCCAAGGAAGTGCACCGGCTGGCCGTCGGTCGAGCCGAAGAAGTGCCGGTTCGCGGGAAGCAGGCCGAGCAGTCTGTACTCCGCTCCCTTGACGAAGAAGCCGAGCAGCCGCGGATGGTCGTAGTCCGGCCCGACGACGGGTTGGAAGGTAACCGGGTCGAGGTCTTCCGAATCCGCCAGGGCATAGACGCGTGGCTGGAAGACGAAGTTGCCGTCCTTGTCATGGAAGCTCATCATCTGCGGCGGGGCGAAGCCGACATCGGTCACCTTGGGATCCATCGGTGCGAAGAAGTCGGCAAACACCGCCAGCAGCACCAGAAACGCGACCAGGATGAGCCCGGCCATGCCGGTCCAGGACCGTTTCAGGCGGCGCCAGACGAGTGCGATGTAGCTCTCATTGCCGCGCGGCTTGATCTTGGCCGGCTCCTCGGCAAGTGGCGGCAGCGAGGGCTCGAACACAAGCATCTCAGGACCCTGCATATTGGCGCACACGCGGATCGAGCATGACGAGCAGCATGTCGGCGATGATGTTGCCGACGATCAGCGTCGCCGACAGCACCATCATGAAGGTCGCCGTGACATAGACGTCGCCAACCGCCATCGAACCGACGATCGCCGGGCCGACGGTCGGCAGGGCAAAGATGATCGCAGTCTCGATCTCGCCGGTCAGCATATAGGGCAGCACCACGCCCTGATACATGACCAGCGGATGCAGCGCATTGGGCACCGCATGGCGCATCACGACCGCACCACCGCTGAGACCCTTGGCGCGAGCGGTTTCGACATATTGCGCGTTCAGCGTGTCGAGCAAATTGCCGCGCATCACCCGCATGTTGTAGGCGAGCCCGCCAAAGGTGGCGATGGCGACAACCGGCCAGACATGCCGGACGAGATCGACGAACTTCGCCCAGGACCACGGGGCCCCGCCAAATTGCGGCGAAAAGAAGCTGCCGATCTCGGACACATTGAACTGGAAGACCAGCAGGTAGACGATGATCAGGGCCATCAGGAAGCGCGGCACCGTCATGCCGAGGAAGGAAATCGCTGACAGCGTACTGTCGATCCAGCTGTACTGTCTGGTCGCCGCCCAGATGCCAAAGCCGATGCCCAGCACCGAAGCCAAGAGATGGCAGACAAGCGCAAGCAGCAGCGTGCGCGGCAGCCGCTCGCCCACCACGTCGGCGACGGGCTTGTTGTAATACAGGCTGTAGCCGAAGTCGCCGCGGGTGACGATGCCGGCGATCCAGTTCAGGTATTGGAGCGGAACCGGCTTATCGAGGCCATGCTCCACGCTATAAGCCTTCGCCTGCGCATCGGCCTCGGCAAAGGAGGCTCCACCCTGGTTGATGAGCTGCAAGCGGATGTAGTCGGCATAGTTGCCCGGCGGGGCCTGGATGATCGCGAAGGTAACCACGCTCAAAATGGCGAGAACCGGTAATGCGGATGCTATGCGCATAAGCAGAAATCGCAGCATCGGCCGTTTCTCTCCTCGCTCGGTTTCAGTTATCCCCTTGCCGCTGGCTTTGTCCCGGCCGCGCCAGCAGCGCGGCCGGGAATTTTCAAGTCAGGGGAGGAAACTCAGTTCGTCGGACCCTTGTCGCCGGGCTTTCCGGGAAGCTGTTCGGGGAACAGTTCATATTTCTGCTGCTTGTCGACAGCGACCCAGACCCTTTCACGAATGATCGAATCTTCGGCCCAGTTGAACATGAAGATCGGCGTTCCCTGCGGGATATTGGAGAAGCGGTTGTTGATGATCAGCGCGCCGGGATATTCGGTCAGCCCGACGGTATAGACGTGTTGCGTCGAGATCTTCTGGAACTGCTTCATCAGGCTGGCGCGCTCGTCGTTGTCCTGCGCCGAGACGAACTTGTTGACGATGTCGACGAGGTCCTTCTCGAACGGCATCAGATCGACCTGGCCGTTTTCCGGAGCGCGATGGTTCCAGCTTGTGCGTGGGCCGATCGGCGCCAGTTGCTCGGTGTTCTGTACGACCGAGGTGAGCTCCTCATCATTGCGCCTGACCATCCAATCGAAACGGCCAGAATACATGGACGCGTCGCGCTGGACGCCGTTCAACCCGTTCAGGACAACGCGAAGACCTAGCCTCTCCATCTGGCCGACGACGCCCTCCGCGAGGCTCTTGTCGGTGGTGTAGTCATTGTTGACGAGCATCACGATCTCGACATTCTTTCCGCCGGCGGTGCCGGCAGGAAAATTGACGAAGCCGTCGCCGTCGCTGTCCTTCAGGCCTGCCTTGGCGAGTTCCGCCTTGGCGCCTTCGAGATCGAAGGGGTAGTAGACCGTCGACTTCCGGTCGTAGAAGCTCGTACCCGAGGAGAAGCCGCCCGGATAGATGGCGGTGAACGGACCCTTGACCAGCGAGTCGCCGAGCGCCTTGCGGTCGAGCGCCATGGTAACGCCCTTGCGGAAATCCTCGTTGCGGTTCAGCTCGCGAACCGCCTGCCCACGCTCGTCGGGATTGCCCCAGCCGTTGGCGGAGAAGTTCATCCGCAGATTATAGCCGATCAGCCGCGGACCGAAGGCAAGCCGGGCCGGCGCGTCCTTTTGCGCCGCCCGCTTCAGCGAGGCGACGAAATTCTCCGGCTGCTCCAGATTGGAGATGTCGGCCGCCCCCGACACCGCCTGAACGTCGCGGTCGGCCCAGGTCGATAATTTGTAGTGCAGTTCATTGAGATACGGCAGTTGGTTGCCCTTCTCGTCGACCTTCCAATAGTACGGATTACGGCGCATGACGATGATGTCGTCGGGGCGGTATGCCACCGGCACCCAGGCACCCATCACGGGCATGTTCATATATTCCGGCGGGAACGCGTTCTTGAACTGCTCGTAAGTGTTCTTCGAGTATTTCGGATGCTGCGGCTTGAGGATGTGCGACGGTCCGGGGCAGAACTTGCCGTAAGCCATGGCGTAGAGGTGTTGCTTCGGAAAGGCGTCCTTGAAGGTCCACTCGACGGTGTAGTCGTCGATTTTCTTCAGCGTCGTGCCGACGCCGAAGGTCTCCTGCGTGGCGCCGTTCAGCGGCGAGACATTGGGGTCGATCACCTCGTCGTCCCAGTAGAACATCACATCGTCGGCGTTGAACGGAACGCCGTCCGACCATTTCGCGCCCTCGACCAGATGCATCGTCAGCGTGTGGCCGTCCTTCGACCAGTCCCAGCCCCTGGCGAGGTTCGGCAGCGGCTCGGTGTCCTTGGCTTCGACCTGGAAAAGCGGGGCCGTTCGCGTAAGGCATTCGGAGAGGCCGATGTCGATGCCGCCCCAGCCTTGCGTCTGCCCCGCGCCGTAGTTCCAGCCCTCCGGCCGGCCGCCGATGACATGGCGCATCGTGTCACCGTAGACGCCGACGCCGTCCGGCATGTTGCCGGTCTTGAAGACCAGCGGCTCCTTCGGGAGCCGGTCCTTGACCGGCGGCAGCTTGCCTGGCTTGACGTATTTGTCGGTGACCCAATCGGGTTCGTGGTATTCTGGAAGTGCCTTGAACTCCAGGATGGAGTCGCGCGCGACATATTTGATCTTTCCCTCGGCGGGAAATTGCGCGGGCACCGGCGGCACGGTCGGCTCGGATGCATATGCGCTCAGCGCCGAGGCCGAGACGCCAAGCGCCAGCCCTGCGAGAATGCCAATGTTTCGAAAATTCCTCATCGTCTCTCCTCCCTGTTGTTCAGGAGCGCGTTGACGCCGCTCCATTTCTCCTCGAACCTATGCAGACGGTGCGGCGCCGAAAATCCCTCCGAAACTTTACCGCAATCCGTCCCGATGAAATTCAGACGGCCTGCTTGAGAGCCGTTTTTTCCGCACGCAATTCCTCGATCGAACGGACGTCGCGCCGTGCCGCACCGGCCCATTCTCGGGTCTTGACCCTGGATTTCGAAAGCCGTTCCTTCGCGGCCGGCACCGCATCGGCATATTGCGGCAGCCAGCGGGCCTGGGCGACGACCATCTCGTCCACCATTTGCCAAACCTCTTCCGGGGTCGAAACCGCGCCGACCAGTGGGTCGTGCAGGACCGCGAGCTTCAGCAGGTCGATATCGCCGGAGATTGCCGCATGAACCGACATGCGCTGGACGTTGATCGAGGAAATGCAAGTGGCGGCGCAGCCCTCCGGCAGCGTGATGCCGGCCACCATGTTGATACCGAAGCGATCGACGAAGCCGGGCGACTCGACGATCGCATCCTGCGGCAGGTTGGCGATGATGCCATTGTTCTTGACGTTGAAATGACCGCGATAAACGCGGTTCGTCTCCAGCGCCTCGAGAATATGGCTGGCATGCTCGTTGGAGCGCTTGGCAGGATCGATCGGCCTCGCGGCGGATTCCAGAAATTGCGGGAATTCGGTTTCGAACCAGTTGCGCGTTTCGGTCGAATAACGAAGGTAGCCGCCGGTCTCGCCGTGGATCCAGTCGGACATGTCGATCCAGCGGGTGATTTCGTCCGGCCGCTTGCGGTACCAGGGCAGGTATTCGGAAAGATGGCCGTTGCTTTCGGTCGAATAGACGCCGAACCGCTTCAGGACGTCGATGCGCAGCTTTTCCTGTTGCGAATAGACCGGATGCGCCTCGAAGGCGGCAACCAGCTCGTCCTTACCGATCTTGCGGCCGTTGAGACGCAGGTCGATGAACCAGGTCTGGTGATTGATGCCGGAGCAGATGTAATCGAGTTCGGTGCGCGACTTGGCGCCGAGCACTTCGGCGATCTGGTCGGCGCCGTGCTGGACGCCGTGGCAGAGGCCGACGGTATCGACCTTGCCATATTCGATCGCCGCCCAGGTGTTCATGGCCATCGGGTTGGCGTAGTTCAGGAATTTCGCCCCAGGCTCGGCGACTTCGAGGATATCCTTGCAGAAATCGAGGATCACCGGAATGTTGCGCTGGCCGTAGAGGATGCCGCCGGCGCAAATCGTGTCGCCGACGCATTGGTCGATGCCATACTTCAGCGGAATGCGGATGTCGTCGGCATAGGCTTCGAGACCGCCGACGCGAACGCAGCTGATGACGTAGCGGGCACCCTCGAGGGCAGCACGGCGGTCGGTCGTTGCTGTAACCTTGGTCGGCAGCCTGTTGAATTCGACGACCCTGTCGAGGATCGACTTGATCATCTGGAGATTGCGCTCGCTGAGATCGGTCAGCGCGAATTCGACATCCCTGAATTCAGGAACGCACAAAATGTCGGTGAAGAGCTTCTTGGTGAAGCCGACGCTTCCCGCACCGATGATAGCGATCTTGAAACTCATCAGTCTCACCTCGACCTGATCGAATGTTAGGGCAAAGGCGGCGAAAACAGGCCTGGCCCGCCTGCCATGGCGTGCAGGCTGGACTCCGGCGCTTCCTCCCGTCCGCTCTTTGACCGCGGTTTCTTTTGCTTTCCTCGAGGGATTATGCGCCTAATTCAGCACGCGACCAGAGAAGGATTATGCTTTTAGGGGTAATTTTGTGCTGCGGAACTTGATCGACGCCGGGCCGGCGGGCAGGACGGTATCGCTGCCGCGCGGCCGCCAGCGCCTGCACACCATGCCGACAAGCACGGGCTATGAAGTGCGCGAGAACGAGGTCTACGACTGGGATGGGCGCAGGCGCGGCCAGACGCCGTTTACCGTGCTCCAGCACACGATCAGCGGCATCGGCCGATTGCGCTACGAGAACCGGAACTACCGTCTGCAAAGGGGCGATACGTTGCTGGTTCTCGTGCCGCACAACCACCGTTACTGGCTGGCCAGGGGCGAACGCTGGGAATTCTTCTGGATATCGATGAACGGCGAGGAGGCACTGCGCATTCACAAGTCGATCCTTGCCGCCGTCGGTCCGGTGCTTCGGCTGAAGCCCTCGACGATCGATCATCTCGCGGATTGCAGCGTACGCCTGATCACAGGCGCGGTCTCGCCCGGAGCCGCCTCGGCTGTCGCCTATGAAGCCGCCATGGCGCTCTACGACGATGTCTTCGGCTCGCATGCCGTCACCGACGACAAGAGCGCCATGCAACCGGTCATCGATCACATCAAGGCCAATCTCGACAGGCCGCTCCGCGTTGCCGATCTCGCCGAGATCAGCGGCCTGAGCCGCGCGCATTTCTCGCGCTGCTTCGCCGAGAGTGAAGGTCTTCCGCCCGCCGAATTCGTGCTGCAGCAGCGACTGCAGCGCGCGGCGAAGTTGCTGACGAAGGCCGATTTCCTGCCGGTCAAGGAAGTCGCCATCATGTGCGGCTTCGAGGATGCCAATTATTTTTCGAAGGTCTTCCGCCGCCTCTACGGCATCAACCCGACGCAATTCCGCACCAACGGAATGTATGCCAGCCTGGGAACCGCCCGATAGGTTCGCACCGCGCTTGGCCTCGGAATCGGGAACGCTTTTGCTTCCCCTTGGTTTAGGACAAGAGAGCCTGATCGCCGCTGCGACAACCCACTCTGAGCGGAGATCAGGCCACAGATGTCAGGGGAGTGATCGATGGACAATCCCGATCCGAACAACCCGAATCCACTGCCGGACAATCCCAATCCCGAGCCGGCCCGGCCGCCTGCCCCGCCGGAGACTCCGCCGGGAGAACCTCCAGGCGTACCCCCACCCTCGCCGGATCCAATTCCAATGCCGGACCAGGAGCCAATCGGGATTCCTCCTGGCACCCCTTCCGAAATTCCTTCGGAACCGACTTTTCCCGGGCCGACCGCCTGAAGGGCGGTCGGAGTGGAGGATGGCAAGGGTGATTTGGCGGAGCGCTCGAAACGGGTCTTGCCATGGAACGTTTTGCGCTGGCGCTCATTCACCCTTCCATCACGGAATTCGGCGGCAGGGCCTGCAACCAACGGAGGTTAAAATGAAAGTTGGCAACTGCATGACAAAGGACGTCGAGATCGCCAGTCCGCAGCAAACCCTACGTGATGCGGCAGAAATGATGGGTCGCCTCGACGCCGGCGCGATGCCGGTGGGCGAGAACGACCGGCTCGTCGGCATGATAACCGATCGCGACATCGCAATCCGCGGCGTCGCCCAAGGCAAGACACCTGACGCCAAGGTACGGGAAGTGATGAGCACCGAGGTCAGGTATTGCTTCGACGACGAAGACGCGGAGGATGTTCTGCGCAACATGGCTGATCTGAAAGTGCGCCGGTTGCCGGTGCTTAATCGCGACAAGCGCCTGGTCGGCATCGTTTCGCTGGGCGACCTCGCCACCAACAGCGAGACGGCGAGAGCCGGTGAAGCGCTAAGCGGCATCTCGCAACCCGGCGGCGAGCATTCGCAAACGATACACTGACGGCGCACCGTCGACCGGCCTTGCCACGACCGAACCGCCGGCCGGATAGACGCCAGCCTGCCGGTGAAACTGTTCAGAGGCGAACTGGACCGCAAACCGACGAGGAGCAAGCCATGATTACCATGAAGGCCGTCCGTATCCACGATTTTGGTGGACCGGAGGCTCTTTCGGTGGACGCGGTTCCGTTGCCTCAGCCGCATGACGACGAGGTCACGCTCAAGGTCTACGCGGCAAGCGTCAATCCCGTCGACTACAAGGTTCGCGAGGGCTCTTCGGGCGCGGATCTGCCCGTCACGCTCGGCCGTGACGTATCCGGCGTGGTGGAACTGTGCGGCACGCGGGCCCATACGCTGAAGAAGGGCGATCCGCTATATGCCATGCTCGGCAACGACCGCGGCGGCAACGCCGAATATGTCGTCGTCAAGGCAACGGAGGCGGCGGCGAAGCCGCAACGCTTAAACCACGCCGAAGCCGCCGCCGTGCCGCTTGCGGGCCTTACCGCGTGGCAAGGCCTTTTCGATCACGGCGGCCTCAAATCCGGGCAGCGGGTCCTCATCCATGGTGGCGCCGGCGGCGTCGGTCATCTGGCGGTGCAGTTTGCAAAGGTTGCGGGCGCCTTCGTCGCGACGACCGTTTCCGCGCAGGATTTCAATTTCGTCCGCGCGCTTGGCGCCGACCAGGCGGTCGACTACAAGAACCAGCGCTTCGAGGAGGTTGTCGAGGACGTCAACCTTGTCTTCGACCTAGTAGCAGGTGAAACACAGGACCGCTCGTGGGACGTGCTCAAACCCGGCGGCACGCTCGTCTCAACGCTTTCCGAACCGTCGGCGGAAAAGGCCCGCCAGCATCGGGCTCGCGGCGTCTCCTATCTGACCAAGCCGAACGCAGCACAGCTTGCCGAAATCAGCCGCCTCATCGACGCCGGGAAGGTCAGGCCGTTCGTGCAGGCAATCTATCCTCTCGAGGACGTCGCCAAAGCCGAGGAACGGCTCGAGAAGCAGCATACGCGCGGCAAGATCGTGCTTCAGGTAGCCGCCTAGCGGACGCAGGCCGTTTCTCCTGTTCAGAAGCCCGGCGGCCGAGAGTTTGACACAGGACGGCGCGCCGGGCCTGGCCGGCTTAGACAGGCGCCGGCCGAAGCAGCATGCGTCGGGTTTGCCGGAATACGCAAATCAAACAAATCAGGGAGATGCAACGGAATGTGAGGCACCTCGCGACGGCACCGGCGCACGGCCCGCTGTCAGTGAAATGCGAAGCGAAGGGGCGCAGCGTTTACCGACAGGCGGGTTAGGTTCCTACGGCCCGCAAGCCGCAAAAAACCGCTTCAATCTGTCGGACAGCGGCGATAGGCTCGAACCATGTCTCAATCTGCCAATCCGATCTCCATTGCCCGTCGCGATCAGATGTTTCCCGCGCTGGCTGAACCTGACCTGGACCGCATGGGCCGTTTCGGCGAAGCCGTGTCCTATGCTGCAGGCGAACAGATCGTCAAAGCCGGTGAGCTGGCGCCCGGTCTGATCGTGGTCCTGTCCGGCAAAGTGGATATAATCCAGGGCGGCAGCTTCGGCCGGCGCGAAACGATCGTCACGCACGGTGCGGGCAATTTCGTCGGCGAGCTGGCGCAGCTTTCAGCCCGGCCCTCACTGGTGGATGTGGAGGCGGTCGAGCCGGTCGAGGCGCTCGTCATCGCCTCGCAAAGGCTGCGGGACCTGATGGTACAGGAAGCAAACCTCGGCGAGCGCATCATGCGGGCGCTGATCCTGCGCCGTGTCGGCCTGCTCGAGAGCGGCACAGCCGGACCGATCATTGTCGGACCGGTCGACAGCGGTGACGTATTGCGGCTGCAAGGTTTCCTAGCCCGCAGCGGTCAGCCGCATCGGGTTCTCGATTCCGCTACCGATCCCTGCGCCAAGACGCTGATCGAACGCTTCCATGTCGATATCCACCATTTGCCGATCGTGCTCTGCCCGAACGGCAAGCTGCTGCTCAATCCCGGAGAGAACGAGCTCGCCCGCTGCATCGGCCTGGTGAGGCCGATCGACGCCGACAAGCTGTACGACGTGGCCATTGTCGGCGCCGGACCAGCCGGCCTCGCGGCGGCCGTCTATGCGGCTTCCGAAGGGCTGTCGACGATCGTGCTCGATTGCCGTGCCTTTGGTGGACAGGCGGGCGCCTCCTCGCGCATCGAGAACTATCTCGGCTTCCCGACCGGCATTTCGGGAATGGCGCTGATGGCGCGCGCTTACAATCAGGCGCAGAAATTCGGCGTCGAAATGGTGATACCGGACGAGGCGAAGCGGCTGGGCAGTGCAAGCGACACGCCGGGCGCCCATTACACGCTCGCCGTCGGCGGCGGGGAGACCGTGCGGGCACGGTCGGTGGTGATCGCCAGCGGAGCGCGCTATCGCCGCCTTGATATGGCAAACCTGGCGCAATTCGAGGGAACCTCCGTGCACTATTGGGCTTCGCCGATCGAAGCCCGGCTTTGCGCCGGGCAAGAGGTGGCCCTGGTCGGCGCCGGCAATTCGGCTGGCCAGGCTGCTGTTTATCTGGCGGCGCATGTGAAGAAGGTATGGCTGCTGGCGCGCGGCAGCAGCCTGGATGCGAGCATGTCGCGCTATCTGGTGGAGCGCGTCAGGGCACAGCCGAACATCGAGGTGCTGGCTGAGACCCAGATCACGGCGCTGGAAGGCGACGACGGCAATCTTGGCAATGTACGCTGGCGCAACCGCGACACGGAGACAGCACGTCCGATCCACCATCTCTTCCTGTTCATCGGCGCCGATCCGAACACCGATTGGCTGGCGCAATGCGGCTTGGCGTTGGACGCGAAGGGCTTCGTGCGCACTGGGCCGGACATTGGCCAAGCGGGTGCGCTGGAGACGAACCGCAGCGGCGTGTTCGCCATCGGCGACGTGCGCGCTGGCTCGATCAAGCGCGTCGCCGCTGCCGTCGGTGAAGGTGCCCAGGTGGTTGCGGCGCTGCATGCATATCTCGCGCAAGGCGGCAGTCTCGCCATGGCGCCTCAACTGGCCAGGAGCGCATGATGGCGGACGAATGCAGGCATGCCGGGGACATTCGCGACGTGACGCCGAGCGCGCTCGGCTGCGAGGAATGCCTGAAGAGCGGTTCGCAGTGGGTGCATCTGCGGCTCTGCCGCACATGCGGCCATGTCGGCTGCTGCGACGACTCGCCCAACCGTCATGCCACCAAGCATTTTCGGGCAACCGGCCATCCCGTCATCGAAGGCTACGATCCGCCGGAAAGCTGGGGATGGTGCTACATCGACGAAATCTTCCTCGACCTCGGCGACCGCACCACGCCGCAAAACGGTCTAATACCGCGCTTCATTTGAGCTTTTTTGCCAGCGTCCCGCTAGTCCAAGGCTGCTTCGGCTTGGGCGGGGATATCGCGCCCCTCTGGTGGTGCCAATGAACGCTCGCGCATGTGCCTGACGGTCTGAAGGACACGATCGGCAAGGGATGCAAGCGCGCCCTGTGCCGTGCGCGTTCCGATGACGGATTCCAGCGTAACCGCCTGCGTTGAGAATTTGTGTTTGAACGACTCTGCACCACAGAGGAAATCGACCACGCTCAAGCCGTGATCGATCGACCACTGTACGTAATCCATCAACAGGATCACACCCGGCGACGCCCGGCCGAAATCCGGATCGAAGGTCGTTACGAAGGCCATCATCACGTCGTGCTGGACGAAGTTGATCGACACCGCGACCATTATGCCATTGCATTCCAGGACGAAGATATGCAGCACGCCGGCGTGCGCCAGCGCGTCGACGAGCGCGGCGAGTACCGGCACGCCCTCTTCGAACAGGTCGGACTCACGCATGCGCTCGGTCAGCCATTTCCGCTTCAAGGCCGCGAGGCGCTCCAGTACCGGTTGCAGCGGCTCGTCGGGGGCAAGCAGGCGAAATCTCACCTCTCCGGTTTCTTCCAGCGCTTTGATGCCGCGCCGATAGTTCTGGCGCGTCTTTTTCGACTGATCCGCGAACCATGCCGCTCCGCTTTCCCATTGTCCGGCAACGCGATAGCTGACTTCCGTTCGGTGAAACGGACGAAGCCTGATGCCGCTGGAAGCTCCCGGCGTGAAAATTTTGCGGGCCGCCGCATCCGGTGAGAGACGATTGATCAGGGCAAGATCGAAGCCACCGGCATCGCAGAGTTGGCTCCATAGCTCCTGCAGCGCCGACAACGAGCAGTCCGGGGCAACGAGAATATCTCCATAGTCGGTATAGCTGCCGGCCGCCCATTCGAGAAACCGCAGCCCCCTGCGCCTGCCGATCGCCAGCGGAACGACGGCAACGAGTTTCTCGCCCTTCCACACCAGGCCGATCCGCAACGCGCGCTGGTCACGGCGTTGTACGGTACTCCACCATGCCGAAATCCAGGCATGGCTTTGAAAGATCAGCCCGTCGGTACGATGCCAAAGGTCCATCCAAGCGGCTTCGACCGCCGCCAGGCGATCCGCCGAACGGACGATTTCCAGACGCTCCGCGCCTAGGACGTCGATGGAAACAACGGTGTTCATGAAGGAGAACTGTCCTGTGGCTGCGCGACCACATTGGGCCGCCTGTGAAACAGTCGCATGACATGCCTTGTCATCTTCTTGAGCGGCAGGACGTAGAGCCCAAAGAGCGACTGATAATCGCGCACATCGCGATCGATCAGGCCAAATTTCAGGTCTTCATCAGGCTCCGGGACAAATTGCGTTCCGAACAGCCGATCCCAGAACGAAAAAAGCAGGCCGAAATTCTTGTCATAATGACGTGGGTCGATGCTGTGATGCACCTGGTGCCAGTGCGGACACAGGATGATGTTGTTCAACGGGCCGAACGAGATCTTGAGATGCGTATGGCGAACAAAATCCATCATCAGGATGTTGCGGATGACGTAGACGTTGATGCCGAAGATAGCGACCTCTACCGGATCGAGTGCAATGAGGCTCCAGATGCCGAAGCAGATGCCCGGGATGACGCCATCCCACATACGGTTCATCAGATCGTCCAGCGGATGAACCCGGTCCTTGGTGATTCCCACCATCACCTCGGCCGAATGATGCACCTTGTGCAATTCCCACAGGAACGGAAAGCGGTGCTGGGCGACGTGGTAGAGGTAGTAGGAAATATCATAGGCGACCAGCATGGTTGCGGTGAAGATGACGATCGTCATCGGTCCCGCCGGGCCGCCGAGAAGCGGCGCGTGGATGTTAAGGAGCCAGCCGATTGCCTCGCGTGTGCCGTAGCCCACCGCGACGACGAAGGTGACGCCGGCAGGAATGAGCAGGAAAGGCATCATCGCCCGTTTCGTGATCCAGAACAGGGCGTCGGCTCGCGCCGACGGGTGCAGGATGACTTCCGCCGGGAAGGCGAAGTCGAAAAAGTCCCTGAGGGACTTATGTTCGGCAGTTCGCCAGTAGGCGATCACCGCGCTGCCCAGTGCGGTGAGGAGAAGCAGGCCGAGCGTGGTCAGATTGACGTTCGAAAGCTTTTCCACAATCGCTCTGGCAAATTCGGAAAACATCGTTGCAGCGGCTCCTGGGGCGAATTGCAAAGCACGAAATCCCCGCCACACCTGCTACGCCGCCTGCAACCAGTGGCTGTTGCGGGCGCAGCGGGCAAAGCAGGCTGGATGATGCGAGACTAGCAGATCAACGGTAACGAAACCGCTAAATGTCCAAACGTAATTAATGTCGAATACGGCTGGAACTCGCCCGGCAACTCTACGTTGGCGCCGGTTTTTGCCGTTGCGGCGGGTGAATTGGGGCAAGATGGATATGGATTCCAGCTTCGCCCACTTCACCGTGCCAGGCGAGGCGTTCGGCTTGCTGCCTGGTGCCAAAACGCAGTGAAACCCAACCGCCTTGCCCCGGCATGTCACCGCCGGCGCGGATATCGAGCGCGGCATCAGGAAAGCGGATGGCCAATAGCGCCTCGTCGCCGCGCAACACCGTGACCGTGTTTTCATGCCGGTCGGTATGGAGGCCGGCGGCCAGTTGGAAGACGATCTCGGACTGATGCTTGCCGCTGAGCAGTTGGTCGGTGATGAGGATGCCATCGGCCTGGCGCGCCAAAGTGCGCTGATGCATGACGCCGAAGCGGCTTCTATACCCGTCGTGCCGGCCACACAGCCTCCAGTGCGTTCCAGGCTCGCTGTCCACCAGCGTCGCAACTGCCTTGTGCGACCAGTTGAAATTCCCAGCGATGGTGCTTTGGTTTTTACCCTCGATGTTCAGCGTGTTGTGCGCCGGCGTGGAGCGGAACCAGTCGCGCCATGCGCCTCCCGAACCGTAGAGCCAGGTGCCCGGATCGACCAGCACCGGCTCCCCGTCGATGCACAGGGTGAGCGACAGCGCGTCGGCATGGCCGTGCGCCGCTATCGAGAGATAGCCGAGCGGCCCATGGTCGAACGTCAGTTCGACATCGCGGCCATTCATTGCTCCGCGCCAGACGGAGAGCCCACCTCGCGCGAATGTCTGCAAGCCATGCACCGCCGGTGCCGGGCCCGACGGCGCACCAAAGAAAAGCGAACGAAAGTCGTCGGGCCCCGGCGCGTTGCCCGGCGTCCCCAGTAAGCTTTGGATGGCGGCCGCGACGGATCGGATATAGTTCGGCTCGTCCCCCAGCTTCAGCACGCGGCCCTCATCGTCGTCGCCGAAGCGGGCGGCTTTCAGTGGCAGCCAGCCGACGAAATTGGCGAAGGCACCCAGACGCGCTTCGACAGCGGGGGGAAACGGCGTTCCCGCCTGGCGTGCCGCGGCGGCGCACAGCAAGATGAGTTCGGCGCTGAAGGCTGCGTAGGTCGGCGTTTGCTCGGCACCGGCGCCGTCGGCGAGTATCTGCTTGTGCGTCTCATTCAGGAGGGCGCCGCGGGCGATTTCGGATTCGGCCCCGAGCGCCAGGCCGACCAGATATTCGCCAGCCAATTCTGCGACGAGATGGTTGTTGGCGGAGGAATATCGCGATGGAAACCGCGGCAGCCAATAGGCGCTTGCCGCGAGTATCTCACCGGCTTTCCGCAGGGTCGCCGGGTCAAGCCGGTCGCCAACGAGGTCCAGGGTGACGATCAGGTTGATGGCTCGCAGCGCTACCTCGATGCCGGACGCCCAGCCAATGCCTCGGAACGGCGGATTGGCGGAATGCCAACTGCCGATTGCCACCTCGATGGCCCTCCGGGACCGATTGTCCTCGCTGAGGAGCAGGTGTGCAGCCAGTGGCGGCAATTGCTGCAGCCGGTTGATTTCCCAGACATATTTTATATCGCCAAGGTCGCCGCCATGGCGAAAATCGATGTCGAAAGTATGAGCCTCGGAGCCAGGCCAAAGCCTGCCGGTCACCGGATCAAGACGCCAAAGCTCAGCAGGAAACAAAACATCGGGCTCGCGCTTTGGCCATGTCCGCCCGAGTGCCGAAAACCGGCCCTGAAGCGTCTCTTGCGCGGCCGCCGCTATGGCTTGCCGTTGAGCGTCGGTCGCTGCCAGCACAGCGTGGCGAAATCCCGGCAGCACCGGGTGCAACTGCGGCGATGGATAGCGCTCCCACCCATCATCGCGGCGGCGCGACGCGATCCTTCGACGTTGCTCGCTCAGCCGGTGCAACACCTCGGCCGGTCCCATGCTGCGCAATCGGTTGATGTACCAGCCGATTCTCATGCACGCTCCGTCAACGTTTCGGTCCTTGTATACCATGCCGTCGAAAAGCTGCGCGCCGGCAATCTTCTTTCCCGTTCGTTGCGGTTAATATCTCCGGCACCATGCGGAGAGAGCGATGAGAAAAGCGGTGTGTGTTGTTGCCTGGGTGCTCGCCTTGGTTATGGCGGCCGAGGCAGCGCCCATCCCTCTCAAGCGCGGCGTTGGCGTGCATGAGTGGCTCAACTGGTCGCCGGTGGAGAAAGACGGAACCTACGTTTGGCCGCCCTATCGCAGCGAAAAGGAGTGGCTTGCGGGAAGCAGGCCGTTCACCGATTGGCCGGCCGGGGAGGTGTTTGCCCACATCCGATCGATGGGCTTCGACTTCGTCCGGCTGAGCGTCGATCCCGGCCCTCTGCTTGCCAGCGAGGGCGCCAGGCGGCAGCAGGCGCTGGACATACTTGCCGCCGCCGTCGAGCGGATCACGTCGACCGGCCTCAAGGTGGTTTTCGACCTGCATGGCGTCACTCAGGTTCCGGACTACAGCATGGAGATGATCTACGGCGGCGCCGACAGCGAGGGCGTTGCCGGCTACCGCCAGATGGTTGTGGCGGTCGCCGCCATGCTGGTCAAGATAGGCACCGACAAAGTCGCCCTCGAACCTTACAACGAGCCAGCATATTACCCTTGCGATCCAAGCGGCAGCGATGACTGGCAGCGGATCATGGCGGGGACCGTCCACGACATTCGAGCGGTCAGCAGCGAACTCACCATCGTTGCGACCGGCGCCTGCGGCGGCAGCATTGCCGGACTGGTCAACCTCAGCCCCGGCTTTGATGACCCAAACCTCTATTACAGCTTCCATATGTATGAGCCGCACAGCTTCACCCACCAGCGGCCCGACGACACAAACAGCTTTGTTTCGGGACTTCCCTGGCCTGCCGACAGCAGTACACCCGAAGTGGTGACCGAAACCCTTAGGGCGCGGATGGAAGCTGCCGGCTTGAGCAGGGTCGAGCAGATGATGAACATGGCCACCGCGCGCGAAGCAGTAGCGAAATATTTCGAGCAGAACTGGGGGCAGAGCCAACTCGAGACGAGCTTTCGTCAGGCCGTCGACTGGGCTGAAGGCCATGGCATTCCAAGCCGGCGGCTCTTCATGGGCGAATTCGGCGCTATTCTCATGCCAGCGGACGGCCGCATGGGCGCCTTCGAGGCCGACCGTTCGCGCTATCTCAAGGCGGTGCGCCGAGAGGCCGAACGCTTCGCGATCCCATGGTCTGTCTGGGAGTTCTCCAATCGCTATGGGATGAGCCTCATCCGGCCCGATGGCCCCCCGGTGCCCGACCCGGAGATGCTGCAGGCACTGGGCCTGCCCTAATTGCCGTCAGTTCTCGTCGCGGATGAGCAGCCGTCAACTTCGATCCTCTCAACGCCAGGTTGGATCGAGAACGGCCTGTGGCAGTTTTTCCCTCGCGGCTCGATCTGTTAGCCACGAAGTGTTTAATACATTTGTTGTACTGGAGTGAGGAATACGCGCGCCTAGGGGGAAACAATGTGTGGAATTGCCGGGTGGATCGGCCGAAGGGCCGAGAACCCACAAGAGCGGGCCGCCAGAATGTCAAATGCATTGCGGCATCGCGGTCCCGATGCCGAAGGCATCGAGTTCTTGGACTTGAATACTGGCGAGGAACAATTGGCATTGGTCCATCGCCGCCTGGCGATTATTGACTTAGCGCCAGAGTCAAATCAGCCGATGCATATCGAGGACGGCTATCTCAGAATAATTTTCAACGGCGAAATATACAACTATATCGAGCTGCGCCAGGAACTGATCGGCCTCGGTCATCATTTTCGAACGCGCTCCGATACCGAGGTGCTGCTCAGAGCTTATGATCAGTGGCACTTGTCCATGTTCGAACGGTTGAGCGGCATGTTCGCTTTTGCGCTCTGGGATGCTCAGAGGCACGAATTGATCCTCGCCCGTGATCCGTTCGGCAAAAAGCCCCTTTACCTCATGCAGAGCGAAAAACTGCTGTCCTTTGCCTCAGAGATCAACGCGTTGTTGTCATCGCAGCCAAATGCGCAGCAACTCGATTTGGACGCTGTGCACGAGTACCTGCGCTGGCGTTACGTGCCTGGACCGCGCACGCTTTTTAAACAAATCCGCAAGCTCAACCCCGGAAGCTATGCCGTTTGGTCGCAAGGGACTGTGACGGAAACGCGCTATTATACGCCTCCAGATCAAACGGACCTGACCGAGGACATCGACCACGAAACCGCCAAGCGACGATTTCTGGAACTGCTCGACCATTCCGTCGAGATCAGAATGCGCAGCGATGCACCTTTCGGCGCCTTTCTCTCCGGAGGCCTCGACTCGTCAGCAATCGTCGCCCTGATGACCAAGCACAGCGACAAGCCCATTCGCACATTTTCGGTCGGTTTCAGCGAACCGGCCTATAGTGAACTTCCATTCGCCCGACGCGTCGCCGATCATTTCAAGACCGATCATTGCGAACTGGTCATAGAAGCGGACGACCTGATTGACCACCTGCCGAAGTTGATTCGCCATCTGGGGGCGCCCGTTTCACAAAGTTCGGACATTCCGATTTACCTGATGTCGGAGCGAGCCTCACAGGACGTCAAGATGGTGCTCACAGGTGAAGGGGCAGACGAGGTTCTCGGCGGGTATCCCAAACATCGCGCAGAGTCACTGGCTGGAATCTACCGGTCGCTCGTTCCAGCCTTGCTCCACAACAACCTCCTCGCCCCTTTGATACGTGCCATGCCTGGCGCATCGGCCAAGTTCGATACATTTGCCCGAAGCGCGGGTGAAAGGGACTTTGCCACCCGGATGATCTCCTGGTTTGGAGCCATGACAGAGCAGGAACACAGTCGCCTCATCGGTGCGCCGGCCAATTGCCGCAATGGACGCAACAACTTACCGTTTTCCTCAAGCGCGACAGCATCCCATCTTCGCCGCGCGCTATTTTTCGATCAGACATCGTGGTTGCCCGACAATCTCCTGGAACGAGGCGACCGGATGATGATGGCCGGTTCAATCGAAGGAAGAATGCCGTTCCTCGATCGCGATCTGGTTGCGTTCGTCAGCAAATTGCCCGATCGCTACAAGGTGGGTTGGCGGAAGGGTAAGCTGATCTTGCGCAGCAGCATGGCCAACATACTTCCGGAGGAAATTCTCAACCGCCGCAAGATCGGATTCAAGGTGCCCGTCGCCGATTGGTTTCGGGGGTCGATGAGGAACTACGTGCACGACCACCTTTGCTCGCCTAACTCCGTCATTCGCAGCTATTTGAGCCCGAAACAGCTTGATCAAATCGTCTCGGAACACACCACGGGTGCCGCAGACCACGAAAAGCTGATATGGGCGCTGTTGAATTTGGAGATATTCCACCGCGAATTCGGGCTTGAGGCGCCGCCGCGATCATCAGCCTCAGCGCTTGACCGGTTGACGGCTTGACGCCGCCGACCGCCAGACATCGCAGATTGCGCCGACAAACGGGGCGAGTTCAAGCCGTTCCCGATGCACGGCCATGGCACCGGCACCAAGCCTCGCCCTCAGTGCTGGGCTCTCCACGAGGCGGCCCAGCGCGTCGGTCAACGCAGTAACATCGCCTGGCGGCACCAGCAGCCCGGATTGCCCGTCGGTAATTATGTCTTCGACCGCGCCAACCGGGGTTGCCACCACCGCCAAACCGGCTGCCATGCCTTCGATCACCGACATAGGCAGGTTTTCGGCGAAGGAGGGAAGAACCAGAATATCCGCGAAAGAGATCAGCGACGCGACATCGTCGGGTCCCACCCAACCCGGAAAGGCGATCCGGTCTGCGATCCCTAGCCCGGCCGATTTTGCCCGTGCCGCATCGATTTCGCCATCGCCGGCAATCGTGGCGCGCCAGTTCTTGACGGGGTTCATGCGGTGCAGCGCGTCCAACAATTGCGGTACGCCCTTGCGGTCGCCGATACGACCCAGGAACAGGATATGCACGTGGCCGCCGCCACCGACGTGCGCCAGCGACGGGACTTCGGTCGCATTGGGCACGATCACGATATTGCCGGCAGCGCCTGGCGCCCGGCTGGCGACGAAATCGCGCCAAAGCCTGCCCAAAACGATCACCCGATCGGCATGCTCGAACAGAGCTTTGATACGGCGGCTTATGAACCCGTGATCGTCTTTCCAGAATGTCTGATACTGCGCCCCGTGCAAATGCAGGACATAGGGTATCGACAGCAGCCGTGCGCAGGCGGCGATCACCATCTTGCGATAGGTGCTGCCGGAGACTGAGATGTTGATATGAACGACATCGGCGCGTCCAGCCAGACGCGCTTTAAGCATCCGCAAGCAAAAGCCGAGCATATAGAAGATCGAAAGTCCGACATGCCCCGAGCCACGACTGGCAAGGAAGCGCACATCGATGTCGGTGACTTCTTGCCGTTCGAACTCCTGCTTCAGCGCCCCCATGATGCGGTCGATGCCGCCCTGGCCCGAAACGCCCGACGGCGTCGCGACCAAGACATGTATTTTTCGATCGGATATGAGGCGCTGCAACATGATGGTACTCTAAATAACACAGACCGGGTAACTGCAAAGCAAACGTTCCCGATAAGGTTTACGGCAAATCTTTTAGTTCAAACTGAATCTGTTCACCCTTCGCCGTCATCGCGCTGGATTTTCCGCCAATCGGCGGCTAGTCGAAGGTGAATTTTCCAGGGACACGCCTTTGCTGCTCCGTTCCACGCTCATTTATGCTCCGGCGATCCTGCTGACGCGAATCTCGGCGTTGCTCCTGCTGGTCGTCGTGACGCGTTTGATCGACCAGACCGAGTATGGCCTGCTCACTCTGGTGGTGACCGTCGGCGAAATGACCGACATTGCCGTCACCAACTGGCTGCGCATCGCGTTGCTCAGGCTTGGCGGCAAGGGCGAAGTCAGCCGCGGCAGCCTGATGCTGGCCGGGCAGGTGTTGCTTGCCACCACGGCACTGGCGCTGGTCATATCGGTAGGCGCGTCGGCGGTGGTCGTGCCGGAACGCTGGGTCGAGTTCGCGATCGCGGTCTGCGGCTATCTCGTCGCCGGATCCATCAGCCGCTTCGCGTTGACGGTGCTGCAGATGCAGCAGCGCCACTCGGTCTATTCGATGCTCGAAGCCCTGCGTGCCCTGCTGCAACTCGCGCTGCCGATCGGCGCCATCCTTATCTTCCAGGATAGCTTTCTGACGGTATCGCTCGGCTCGAGCCTCGGCGCCTTGATTGCCGGCATCGTGGCGGGCATCATGGCATCCCGACGCGTCGTTACCGGTCCGCCGCGCTTCACCCACAGAGACTTCTTTGCGCTCGGTGTGCCGCTGATCATCATGGCGCTGGTTGGCTTCGGGCTCAACAGCGCGGAGCGTCTGTTCCTCAAGTTCTATTACGATGCCAGCGCTGTGGCGATCTTCGCCGCAGCCTATGCGCTGGCCCGCCAACCGATCGACATGATCGCTAACGCCATCAACATGGGCGCCTTTCCCGAGGTGGTCAGCCGGTTCGACGAGGACGGGCCCGCCGCATCGGGTCGGTTGCTATCGCAGTTGATGGCCTTGATGATGCGGCTTTGCCTGCCGATTGCAGCTATGCTGGTCGCGCTCAGCAGCGATATCACTGAGCTCATGCTGCCCTCGCAATATCACGGCCGCTTCGGCCTGCTGTTTCCGATCATCGCCTTCAGCGTGCTGTGTGCCAACCTCACCAGCTTCGTCTATGGCGTCGTGGTGCACGCGCACAAACGGCCGTGGCTGCTGATCATCGCCAATCTCTTCGGCTCGGCGGCAACAATCGCATTGTCTCTGCTATTGATCCCTTCGATGGCGGAGATCGGCGCCGCTTTGGCGCTGGCGGGCGGCTCGGTGGTGGGCTCCATAACCTGCATCATCATCAGCGAACGGCTCACGCCGGTGCCGGTGCCGTGGCGCGACATTGGCGTTTCGGCAATCATCTCGCTCAGCACAGGGGTGGCCGCCAAGCTTGCCAGCATGGTGGCCGGCGATGTGCCGGCAATCTTCTCGCTTATCGCCGGCGGCACCGCCGGAGCTGCGGTTTTCTTCGGGCTGACCTCGCTATTCCACCCTGTGGCAGCGACGCAATTCCTCGCCCAGCTGCGGGCGCGGCTACGGATCGCGTAATTTCGCAAGCGATCTGTAAGCGGGTATTTCCGAGGCTTACAACACATGGTGTACCTTGCCGGAGACGGGCTCTTGCATACCGGACATTCAATCTCCGGGTGTTCGGGTCATGAGAGGAGGCGCCATAGTGGTCCGCACGTCGCGCTCGGCGGAAAAACGGACGATTGAAAAGCTGCAATCATCGGCATTTAGTCGAACCCGGCTTTTTTTCCAAGTCTGAGGGGGCAGCGTGATTTCCCGATCCAAGAAGGTTGAACAATTTCGCGTTCTTCATAAATCCGGCTGCTTCCTGATCCCAAACCCATGGGACGTAGCCGGCGCGCGAATGATGGCTGGTCCGGGTTTTAGGGCGCTTGCGACAACATCTTCGGGTTACGCCTTCTTGAAGGGAAAGAAGGACGGAGCAAAGGAAGTCGGCCGCGACGAAAGCTTGGCATATGCCGCCGAGATCGCCGCCTCGACGACCGTGCCGGTCACTGCCGATTTGGAAGATTGTTATGAAGACACACCAGAAGGCGTGGCTGAAACCGTCCGGCTTGCCGCCGAAGCGGGATTGGCTGGACTTTCGATCGAAGATCGACAACCAAAGCCTGGCCAGCCAATACGCGATTTTTGATGCTGCGGTGGCACGTGTAGCGGCGGCGGTTGCAGCTGCTCGAAAATACGACATCGTGCTCACCGCCCGCGCCGATGGGGTGGGTAAAGGCGTGTATGGTCTCGACGAGGCGATTCGCCGCCTAAAGGCCTTCGAAGCTCTTGGCGCTGAGGTGCTGTATGCGCCGGGTGTCCCGGATCTGGCGTCTCTCGAGCAGATTTGCAGCTCTGTCAGCGTGCCGGTCAATCATGTCCTCGGCCAAGGTGTTTCCGGTCTCACGTTTGAGCAGATTGCCGGGGCGGGCGTACGGCGGATAAGCGTGGGCGGGTCACTTGCGCGCGGCTGGCGGAGCACTAATGAAAATAGTCCAGGAGATCGCAATGGGGAACTATGCGGCGTTGGAAAGCGCTCCGGCCTGGAACAGCCTTCGCGATCCTAACCCGTAATCTAAGTCCGAAAGGGTGACGCGCCCCCGGCTGCAACATGCCGCAAGGCGGGCGCTTACCTTGATATTTGAGAGGCCATGATTCGGAGACCGGCATCTACGATCGTGACACTCAGATAACCCAATGTTAAGCGCCGTTTTCCAAGTCACGGCCTTAGTCTCGGGAGTTCGAACGTCGCTCCCACGGCCACGCCTGTTTTATGGGTGAACGCGAACCTATAAACCGGCGTTTCGGCGCCAGCGACGCTCCCAGAACTCCCGGCACAGCAGCCCGGCATAGGCAGTGTTGGTGTCGTAGTAGCGGCGCCACAAGCGTCGCGGCTCCTGGACCACGCGGAACAGCCACTCCAGGCCGGCTGCTTGTATCAGCCTCGGCGCACGGGCAACCTTGCCGCCATAGACATCGAAACTGCCGCCCACGCCCATCACGAAGCTTGCGGCGAGTTCGTCGCGGTAGCGCTTGAGAAATCGCTCCTTACGCGGTGTCGGCATGGCCACCAGCAGGCAGTCGGCGCCCGACGCGTTGATCGCCGCGACGATCCCGGCCTCATCCTCCGGCTTGAAATAGCCGTTGCGCATCCCCGCTATGACCAGGCTCGGATGGTCCTTGGCAAGTCTCGCTACAACCGCGTCGAGAACGTGCTGTTCGGCCCCCAGCAGATAGGGCCTGAACCCACGCTTCGCGCAGAGGCTCAGCAGATTGATCATGATGTCGACGCCCGCCACCCGCTCGGGCAG
Source organism: Mesorhizobium sp. M0189 (assembly GCF_040322135.1). Taxonomy (NCBI): domain Bacteria; kingdom Pseudomonadati; phylum Pseudomonadota; class Alphaproteobacteria; order Hyphomicrobiales; family Phyllobacteriaceae; genus Mesorhizobium; species Mesorhizobium sp. M0189. Next base: position 23,329 of record NZ_JAMYSW010000010.1, on the reverse strand, counting down.
CGCGACGCCACACAGACGTGCGCCCCAAAGCACGCCGATCCCGTCGACATTGACCACGTCCGCCCCTGCAACATCCTCGCGCAGTTCGGCATTCTGGCGCATGGTCACCAGCTTGGCGACATTCACGACCACATGATGCAGCGGCCGCCGCACGGTCATCGCCTCGTCGGCGATGGCCAGCGTCTCGGCCATGGTCAGCGCATGGATCGGTGCGCCAAGGAACTCCCGGCGCCGTGATGCCAACAGGGAATGCTGCGCCCAAGCCGGGTCGTGCGCGTTCATGCAGCCTGCTCCCTTGCGAGCGTCACTTGTGCGACTTCTGGTTTCTTGCCTTCGATACGGGCGTCGGGCTTGCGTGCCTTGCGCCAGGTCCATAGGCCCCTTGTATCGACGAGCTTCTTGTCCTTGAGCGCTTCGGGGTCTACCAGATTGAACTGCCGATGGTCGACCAGGAGGACGACGATATCGGACTTGTCGATGGCCGAAAGTGCGTCGGTGAACACGATGCCCCTGCCCTCGAGTTCATGCGGCAGCGCATTTGTGTTGGGTTCAGCCGCAATGATCTTCACATTGGGGTTATCGGACAGAAGCTTCACCACCTCGACGGCCGGGCTCTCGCGCAAATCGTCGATATTGGCTTTGAAGCTGAGGCCAAGACAGGCGATCGTTTGTTTGCGGGAGGGGTCGAGCAAGGCCTCGATATCCCTGACCACCGACATGGGCCGCTCGGAATTGATCCGGCGTGCGGAAGCCATCAGCCGCGTGCTGTTGGGTGCGGCGTCGATGATAAAATATGGATCGACCGCAATGCAGTGACCGCCAACGCCCGGGCTCGGCTGGAGGATGTTCACGCGAGGGTGCCGATTGGCGAGATCGATCACTTCCCAGACATTGAGCGACAGGTCCTGACACACTGCGGCAAGCTCATTGGCGAAGGCGATGTTGACGTCGCGGAACGCGTTCTCGGTAAGTTTCACCAGCTCAGCGCTTTCGGCCGTCGTCATGAACAGGTCGCCGGTGACGAAGGTTGAATAGAGTGCCGCGGTCCGTTCCGACGATTTGCGGGACAATCCGCCGATCGAGCGATCGTTATTGATCAACTCGGTCAGCACCTTTCCCGGCAGCACGCGCTCGGGCGAATAGGCGACCAGCACATCGGCGTCTTCGCCATGCAGGACAGGAAATTTGAGGTCAGGCCGCAACTCGGCAAGCAGCCCGTTCATGATGCGTGTCGTGCCGACCGGCGATGTCGATTCCAACACAACAAGGTCTCCCCGCTTCAGCACCGGGGCGATGCTTCGTGCCGCCGCCAGCACGTAGGTCACGTCCGGCCTATGGTCGTGGGTCATCGGGGTCGGCACGGCGATGATATACGCATCCGCCGGCTGCGGCGTGCTGTAGGCCTTGAGCTTGCCGTTCGCCACGACCTTCTGGATCAGGCCGTCAAGGTCCGGCTCGACGATGTGGATTTCGCCGCGATTGACTTTCTCGACTACCGCTCCGTTCACATCGACGCCAATGACGTCGAGCCCTCGGCTGGCGAAAATGGCGCAGGTCGGCAGGCCGATATAGCCCATGCCGATTACGGAAACGGTTTTGATTTCAGCCATGATGCAGCAGTTCCTCAACAATCCGGTTACTGGCCCGGCCATCGCCATATGGGTTGTGTCGTTCCGCCATGCCGCGATAGGCAGCCTGATCGTCGAGCAGGCGATTGGCGTTGAACAGGATTTTCTCGACATCGGTGCCGACGAGGCGGGCGGTGCCGGCCACGATCCCCTCGGGTCGCTCGGTATTCTCGCGCATCACCAGCACCGGCTTGCCGAGCGAAGGCGCTTCTTCCTGCACGCCGCCGCTATCGGTAAGCACCAGATAGCTCTGCTTCTGCAGATACAGGAACGGCAGATAGTCCTGCGGCTCGACCAGATGGATGTTCGGCACGCCTTCCAGCTCTGCGTTGACCACCGAGCGCACATTGGGGTTTGGATGGACAGCGTAGACGATCTGCACGTCTCCGCGCGCCGCCAATCCTTTCAACGCCGTACAGATGCGCTGGATGCCGCCGTCGAAATTCTCGCGGCGATGGCCGGTGACGAGGATCATTTTCTTCGTAGAGTCGAGGAAGGGGAAACGGGCGGCGAGCTTCGCGTTCATCAACCTGTCGGCATCGATCGCGCTTGAAAAATGCAACAGCGTGTCGATCACGGTGTTACCGGTCACGAAGATAGTGCTTTCGGCTTTTCCTTCGGCGATGAGGTTGTCGCGCGCCTGAACGGTCGGCGCAAAATGCCAGGTGGCGATGTCGCCGGCAATCTTGCGATTCAGTTCTTCAGGAAACGGCGAGTTGATGTTGTGGCTGCGCAATCCTGCTTCGACATGAGCGACCGGGATGCGCTTGTAGAAGGCAGCCAGAGCCGCGGCCATCGCCGTGGTGGTGTCGCCCTGTACCATGACGATATCGGGCTTCGCCTTGTCCAGCACCTCGGCCATGCCCAAGAGCACGCGCGAGGTCACGTCGAACAGCGACTGGCCGGGTTGCATGATGTTGAGATCGTGATGCACCGGCAGGCCGGTCAGTTCGACAACCTGGTCGACCATCTCACGATGCTGGGCGGTGATGCATATTTCGGTGATGAAGCCTGGATGAGCAAGGGCGGCGCGCGCCACCGGAAAGCATTTGAGCGCCTCCGGCCTCGTGCCGAACACGATCAGCAGTTTCCGCCTGGACGGCAGTTTTGGACGTGAAAGGACGTTCATTGCTGATCCTGGCCGCCTGCAGCACTCGAAACATGCCGACTATTGTCCGCAACAGCCATAATAGCGCCGGAAAACGCCTTCGTGATCTCAATTCTTAATATATGATTAACAACCAAGGCCGCGTTCTCCCGGGTTAACTCTTGTGAAAGGTCGGGCTGACAAATAGTCTATGGTAGTAGTCTTGAAAAAGAATATATTGGATTGACTAATATTTTAATCATCGGCCACGCCGACGCATCCCGGCGCTGGGAAAATGAGCTTCTGGTGCGGTTGAGCGCGGCTGGACACGTTGTCTCGAGTTGCCGCGCGCCGACGCCTGAAGCCAACGCGCGCGGGATGGATAATGTGCTGGCGCTCGAGGGCCGGCGCTTCGGCCCCTCACTGGCAAGCCGTTCCGAGCCGTTGCCGTCCGGCGATACCGGCCCCGCCGACCTTATAGTCGATCTCACCGCTACCGCCGCACGACGGGGCACGCCTGTCCTGACGCTCGAATTTTGTGGCCGCAGCAGCTTTGCCGCAGGCATGACCGAGATACTGGCGAGCGGGCGGCTACCCGAACTCACCGCCCGCCTCGACGGCGTTGCCATCGCCAGGGCGCGGCCGATGATCAGCGATCGGCTCTGGCTGTCCCGCAGCAGCAACGAGCTACTCGCCGGCGCCATCTCCCTGATTGCCCAATGTGTCGCCCGCTTTTCCACGGGCAAACTTGCGCCGATTGCCGAGAGCCCGGCGCCACCCCTGCAGAAAGGCGGATTTATCCGGCACTATCTGCCCTTTTTCGGCAGGGGATTGGTCGACCGTGCCGTGCAAAAACTGCGACGTGGCCGGCGCCCCTTCTATTGGCAGGTTGCTTACCGGCTGATCGACGGTCCAGGCGTCGCCGAAACCGGACAGCTGGATGGCAAGCCGTTCACCGTGCTTGCCGATGACGGGCAGCGATTCTACGCCGATCCGTTCGTTCTCGAACGCGACGGCCGCCACTATCTTTTTGTCGAGGAGTTCCCCTACGCCACCGGCCGCGGCGTGATTTCCGTCGCTGAACTTGGCGAGGACGGCGTTTTCGGCGTGCCGAGGTTGGTGCTGGAGGAAGCGCATCACCTGTCATATCCGCAGGTGTTCGCCCACTCCGGCGAAATTTTCATGATTCCTGAAAGCGCTACGGCACGCGAACTGGTGCTCTACCGTGCCGTGCAGTTTCCGGATCGCTGGGTACGCGATACGGTGCTGATCGCGGACAGGGATTTCAACGACGCCACGCTGCTAGAATCCGACGGCCGCTTCTGGTTGCTGGGGACGGAGCGGTTCGGTCACGGCAGCGCGTCGGACACGATGACCGTCTATTCCGCCACGGCGCTGCGTGGGCCTTGGGTAGCGCATGCGCTCAATCCCGTCGCCGTCGATCACTCGGCCACTCGGCCGGGCGGCGCTTTCATCCGTCAGGGCGACGCCTTGCTGCTGCCGGTGCAAAACGGCTCGAGAGCCTATGGCGGTGGCCTGGGGTTGATGCGGCTGGATCGGCTTAATGATTTCGACGTCCGTTTTGAACTGCCCCGCCCAATCGATCCGGGGCCGGCATGGGCGCGGGCGGGTATCCACACGCTCAATCGCGCCGGCGATGTCGAGGTCGTGGATAGCGCCGGCTGACCGGATCCGAGGTCCGTGCTTAACGAGACCCGGCCGGGTTTGGGTGGGATGCAGCGGCCGAAGGCATGCTCTCGAGCTGGCCTCTATCGGGCTGCTTCCTATAGGCAAGCAGCAACACCACAATAATCGCGATTTCAGGCGATTTTGATGAGAGCGCGTTGTTCGACAGCGCAGCAAGCAGGAAGGTGATGATGCCTATCCATGCGGGCAGCGGCGCCCCGCGCAGCAGCCGAAAAACGAACCAGAATATCAGCACCGTAAAGAGCACGGCTATGGGCAGGCCGAAGAGCATGACGATGACCACCGGCGCGCTCTCGATGAACGGCAGATGCAGCTTCTCGTTGACGATCGCCAGGAGTTCGTCGCCGTTCATGCCAAACAGGATGTCTTTCCAGCTGACAAGTCCGAACACCTGGTAGATCGTCACCCGCGCCATAAAATTTTGGTCGAAAATGGTGTTGCTGAACCGGTTCAGCAGACCGCCAGCAAACAGCATCGCAACAAGCACCGCGCCGCCTGTCATAGTGAACATCAGCACGACAAATTTGGCCTGCCGCTCATACTTGAGCGACAGGCCCGGCCAAGGCACGAACAGCAGCAGAATGAGGATTTCTCCGGCAGCGAGCAGAAGCGCGGCGCGAGCGCCCGATGCAGCACAACCGACGACCAATACGAAAATCGCCACCACCCGCACCCATATGCGCCAGCGCGTCAGCGGTACGAATCCGATGACTGTGGCGCAGAGCGCGCCTAGTGACAGCGGATGGGCCGCTAGGCCGATCGGCCTGAACTGCAGTTCGTTGATGCCGTAAGGCAGGAATCGATGTTGAGTCACCGCTTCGATAGTGCCGATCACGGCGCTCAGGATGGCCATTCCAAGCACTACGTCGCCCAGCGCCCGCCGCGACTCCGCGTTTAATGCCAGCATCAACAGGCCTGTGGCGCCGGCCACCAGATAGGTATCGATGATGAACCCGGAGGAGCCCGCACGGCCGGTAATGAACAGATAAGGCACCAGCGCGAACATCAGCACCGAATAGCGCATCAACGCCTTGAATATTCCAATTTCGTCGCCCTGCAGCAGAAACGGTCGGCTGAAAAGAACGACAGCAAGCAGCAGGAAGATCGCGTAAGTGCCGAAATGCAGCTTCTCGTAGAACGAGCCTCCCTGGGCCGTATAGTCGACGACCATGTTCATCACCTGCGGCGACACCGTAAAGCGCAGCAGGAACGCGAATGCGGCGCATAGGAAAAACAGCAGCGACAACGCGTTTTGACGGCGCGCCTGGCTGGACAACAATCGTTCCGATGCGGCAGCAGGATAGCTCATGGCCCCTCCAAGTGAAGGTATTCAAACGGCATTCCGGCCACGAGATCCATTCAAGAGACTGCCGAACGGATGCGGCGTGTGTGTTGTCAAAATATGCCGGGCCATGCGTTTGCCACAACCGTTAAGTTCGATGCCCGGACGTTTGCACGGTCTCCTTATTTGTTCCCCGTGGCAGCGTAAGGAAGCGATGTGGCTCTAACCTTCCTTCTGCCGTTCAGAATGAGAAGAATCGGCTTCTCGATCATCTGGTGGATCACCAGGCTGGCTATGCAGGCAGTCACGATGCTGACCACCGAGACCAGCAACACTGTTGCCGGATGGTCGTAGCCGATGGTGCGCCTGGCCAGGTAGGCTACGGCGCCGATCACGAAGATATGCGACAGGTAAAGCGCGTAGGAGGCGTTGCCGAGCTCTTCGAGCAGGCTCCAGTGCTTCAGTTTCGGTTCCAGAATGAGGCCAAGGTGAAGCAGGCTGGCGGCCCACATTACCTGCCCCGCGAAGCTGATCTGGCTCATCAGCGGCGTGCCGTCATCGACGAATGCAAGCAACACGCCTGCAGCGGCCATAGGGCCGAGTAGCCAGACATGGCGTGTGTCGGAAGCAAAGCCGCCGTCCAGATAGCGCCGGCCTATCCACATGCCGACGACGAAGGCCACCGGCGAAGCGTTCAGATAGAACTGGAGAACAGGGTTGGTGGGAGCTATCAACAGCCCGGCCAGCCACATCGCAATGAAAAAGACCGTCAACACAAATGCGCGCGCGGTCACCGATAGGAATGCGAGCACCGCGAATGCGATATAGAAATAGGCCTCATAATTGAGCGTCCAGCCGAGTGACAAAATTGGGCTGACGCCATCTCGTTCCGGCGCTTGGTGGACAACGAAGAACAGCGACTGGAGATAATGGGGCCACGTAAAGACGGTCTTCTGGAAGAGACTTGGTGCAAGAGCTGCCAGAAGTGCGGCGACGCTTGTGAAAAGCCAGTAGAGGGGGATGATCCGGATCGCTCGGCGTTTCAGGAAGGTTGGAGCAGAGAAGGGACCGCTCCCCGTAATATAGACCATTATGAATCCGCTAATGACGAAGAACAGAATGACACCAAGGCGGCCCGCAGTCACGATAATCGGATTATCTATGCCGATCTGGTAGGAAAAAGCGTGCGCGAACAGAACCAACAAAGCGGCGCAGGCGCGAAGATACTGGACCGAATAGAATTTCGTCACGTTCCTCTCCTGCAATTGCAGGCGACTGACGCCATCCTGCAGGTCGCGGTCAGTGCTTCAGATGTCATTCAAAAGGCATTGCCATCTTTTCAATACAACCGCGCCGTTAAGTGCGCGTTACCGATTTCATGAAAATCACTCACCGGTTGCGGACGCAAATCGGGCGACGGCAAGAATGCGCGCCAAATTCTGGGCAACGAATCCCTTCAACGTCCGCCGGACGGAAGGGGGGATGAACGGCAAAATGGGCCAGCTTGGAAAATAAGATATTAACGATGTTTCTGTAGAGCAGGCCAAGCGTAACGATTTAACAAGGGTTGTCACCATGTCTGCCGGTTCCGGCACACCCCCCATCTCCGCGACGGCTTCCAATAACAGTGCGTTCGCGCGTATCGCCAATGCGCGGCGCAGGGCGATGCTGCAACAGCATGACCCAGTCGCGGCGCGCAGCTCCGCACCGGTGACGCCGCAACCATCCGAGCCTGTCGCGACGGTGACCCTGGACAAGATCGGCGATTTCCTCGAGCTCGATTTTCGACGCCTGTTCATCTGGCTGCGGGCCGGTCTCGCCCTGGCGTTCATGCTGGCGGTAATCGGCGGCATTGTCGGCGGCGCCTATGCATTGCTGAGCAAGCAGCGTTACACCGTCACGACAGAGGTACTCATCAACCCCTCCAATTTGCAGGTTGTGGAAAACGACCTCTACTCACAACCGGGCCAGGTCGATAGCCAGCTGCTCAACACACGCAGCAAGCAGCGCATCTTGACCTCGGGCAACGTGCTTTCCCGTGTGGTGGACGAACTGAATCTGACTCACGATCCAGAGTTTTTCGATCCAGACCGGAGCACGTCTACGTCTGGCGCGGTGGCGAAGCCCGACCCGAAGCTTATCGCCTTGAAGAACCTGGCGGACCGGGTAAACGCCGCTGCGGACCCAACCTCGTTTGTCACAACCCTCTCGGTATCCGCGGAAACCACTGCCAAAGCGATCCTGATCTCGCAGGCCATAGTCAAAAACTTCCAGGAAGAACTGGCCAAGGCCGAAGCTGCCGGTGCCGGCCGTGCCGCGGCTGCCCTCGACAGCCGGCTTGGCCAACTCAAGAGCGACGTCCAGGCAGCCGAAGAGAAGGTCGAGAGCTACAGGCGCAGCCACAACCTGTCCTCCAGCAATGGCCAGCTCGTCAGTTCGCAGACGATGACGCAGCTCAACGGCGAAATCGTCGATGCGCAATCGCGCGTGATCGCCGCGCAGGCAAGCTACGACGCCCTGGTTGCCTCCGGTATAAATGGGGCCAATCCCGACCCCACGGTTTCGGAAGCGCTCGCGGCGCTGCGCGAGAGGTCAAACAGCCTGCGACAGCAGATCGACTCACAGTCGATGACCTTCGGTCCGCGCCACCCGACGATTGTCAGGCTGAGGACGGAGCTCGAGACCGTCAACTCGCAACTCCGAGCCGAGTTCTCCCGCACCGTCGGAACGGCAAAGTCCAGCCTGGACAAGGCCAGGGCCTCGTTGGCCTCTCTCAACGCCAGGATGAACGATCTGAAGAGCAACGTTTTCACCGACAGCGAATCCGAAGTCGCCCTGCGTGAGCTTGAACGCGATGCGGCCTCGAAGAGAGCGGTCTATGAGAGCTTTCTGTCACGTGCGCGCCAAATCAGCGAGCGCGAGCAGATCGACACCACAAACGTACAGGTGATTTCGACCGCGGTGCCCCCGCCAGGGCGCTCATGGCCCCCGCGCACTGCCCTGGTGGCAGGCGCAGGAGCGTTCGCAGGCTTTGCCCTGGGCATGCTGCTGGCCATTGGCATGGGCATTATCCGCGACATGCGCCGGCCGCCGAACAGATCAGACCTTGCTGCCAGCCGAGCCTGAAGCAAGGCATGGCGAAGCGCATCGTTTTCCACATCGCCAGCCTGCGAGGCGGCGGCGCCGAGCGTGTCTTCGTCCTGATGGCAAATGAAATGGCGTCGCGTGGCCACGAGGTCACGCTTTTTACCTGGAACGCGCAAGGGCCTAACGCGGCGCTGCGCTCCGCCGCCGTGCATCTGGTCGACTTCGGCCTTCTCTTGCGCGGCGAGGGTTACGCCAAGTCGGCGACGCTAAAAGGCATCGTGCGAAGCGCAAATTTGTTCCGCCGCCTTGATCCTGATGCGGTCTATAGTGCCCCGGAATTCGCCAATCTGGTCATGGCGCTGTCACTCATGTTGGCCAGAAGCCGCGCAAAATTCTTTCCAAGCTTCCACGCCGCCGCCTCGCTGCCTGCGAGCGGCCTCGGCGCGAGGCTGGCGATCTGGCTTTCCGCGCTGGTTGCAGCGCGCGCGACCAAAGCCATCGCCGTTTCGGCGGGTGTCGGCCGTGACATCATCGCCCGCGGCTTCCCCGAATCCAAGGTCGTGGTCATCAGCAACCCGCTGCCGCCGGCTGAAGCACCGCAGGGGACTTCCTATGCCTGGCAGGCAAAATTGGCAGCGATGGGATATGGCCCGGTCATCGCCACGGCCGGGCGCCTGGTGCCGGTCAAGGACCACCGGACTTTGCTGCGGGCCTTCGCTGCCCTGCGCGCCGGCCGCCCTGCCCGGCTTGTCATCTTCGGCGAAGGTCCGCTGGCTGCCGAATTGCACGCCTATGCCGAAGAAACCGGCATAGGCGGGGAAGTGCTCTTTGCCGGCTACGTCAACGATCCGGCAGCCTGTTATGCCGCAGCCGATCTGTTCGTCCTTACATCCACCAGCGAAGGCTTTGGCAACGTGTTGGTCGAGGCCATGGCTGCCGGTGTCCCGGTAATCTCCACCGATGCTCCGTATGGCCCGCGCGAGATACTCGGTGACGGCCGTTTCGGCACCTTGGTGCCGGTCGGTGACGCCGCAGCCCTGGCGAAGGCGATGGCCGAGATGCTGGACCACCCCACCCCTGCTGCCGTCCTGAAAAGCCGGGCGGCGGATTTCGCAGTCGACAAGATTGGCGATCGGTACGAAGCCTTGCTCTAGTTGTCGCGCCCGGCCAACAGATCGCGGTGGCATCCAGCCGCAGCTGATGGCCGGCACGGAAGTCCTGGCTGATTTCGGCGCAAGCAAGTCACATCAAGCCAGAAAACCGGTTGCGCAAACGTTTCGATGGCGCTAGCTTTCGGAAAGTCACAACGGCCGCCCAGGCGGATTCAAAGATTGTGAGACTGGGAAACGCAAGATTCGAGGAGGAGCGTGCGTGCGCTTGCCCGTCACCACGTCGAGCGCGACAGCTCCGCGATGACGACGATCGTCGAGGTCGCTCGCAGGGCAGGCGTGTCGGTGTCGACCGTTTCACACGTCGTCAATCAAACCCGCTATGTCTCCCCGGCCACTGCCAGATCGGTGAGCGAGGCGATCGCTGCTCTCGGCTATATGCCCAACAGTGTCGCACGCTCGCTAAAGCTGGCCTCGACGAGCAGTGTCGGCCTGGCGATTTCGGCGATCTCAAACCCCTATTTCAGCGACATCATCTGCGCCGTCGAGACCGAGTGCGCGCGCCTTGGCCTCATGGTGTTCCTGTCGGATACGCAGGACGATTCCGACAAGGAACTGGCTGTCGTCCAGGCACTGCACCAGCGACGCGTCGACGGGATCATCCTGGCGCCCTCTGCCGCGCCGCAAGCTGCATTGCGATATCTCTCGGAACGGTCCCTGCCCTGCGTCTTGATCGACCGACTACCTGACGATCGCTTTGATCAGGTCGGTGTCGAGAATTTCGAGGCCATCCGCGCGCTGATCGACCACGTCGTGTCCTTCGGACATCGCCGCATCGGTTTTGTTGCCGGACAGCGGGGATTTGCCACCACGCTGGAGCGCATGAACGGATTTCGCGCGGCACTGGAGGCCAACGGCCTGGAGTTTGTGCCGGACTACGTCGTGACGGGAAACGCGACCACCGCCAGTGCGAGCACCGCCGCCCATGCGCTGTTGTCGCTGCTGGTGCCTCCGACTGCCCTGGTGACCGGCAACAATCTGTCGACGATAGGCGTGATGCGCGCGGTCCGTGAGCGAGGGCTCGCTGTCCCCAGGGACATATCGGTGGTCGGCTTCGACGATTTCGAATGGGCCGATTACTTCGAGCCGCGACTGACGCTGGTCGAACAGCCCTGCGAGGATTTGGGCCGGCAGGCAGCCGCGTTGCTGATTGAGCGGATTGGACTTCCAGATGGCCAACGACGCACGGTTCGCCTTGAGCCAACGCTGCGCCTGCGCGCATCCTGCGGAAGACCGGCATGACTTCGCCGCTTCTGACCATGAATGGCGTCGTTAAACGTTTCGGTGGCGTTCACGCTTTGCGCGGCGTCGATTTCGAACTGCGCGTGGGCGAGATCCATGCCCTGCTGGGCGAGAACGGCGCTGGCAAGTCGACATTGATGAACATCCTGTCCGGTGTGCACGCCCCTGACGAAGGAACGATCACGATCGATGGCGCACCGGTGCATTTTGCCAATCCGCGCGAAGCGCAGGCCGCCGGCATCGCCACGATCTTCCAGGAACTCGATCTCGTGCCTGGCCTCGATGTCGCGGCCAATCTTTTCCTCGGTCGCGAGTTGGTGAAGCCCGGCGGTTTTCTCGATGTCGCAAGGATGCGCGAAGAAGCCCGCACCCGGCTGACCGCCATCGAGTTGGACATCGATGTCGAACGGCCCGTCGGCGAACTGTCGATCGGGCATCGTCAGGTCGTGGCGATCGTCAAGGCACTGTCCTATGCATCGCGTGTCCTGATCATGGACGAGCCGACGGCGGCCCTGACGGTCAGCGAGGTGGACAGGCTCTTCACCATCATGCGCAAGCTCAGTGCCACCGGCGTGGGCATCATCTACATCTCGCATCGGCTTGAGGAGGTTCCCCAAGTTGCGGACCGGGTAACGGTGATGCGCGATGGCCGCGTGGCCGGGACGACAGCCCCGGACGCACCACAGGCCGAACTGGTCAGCCTTCTCGTCGGCCGGCCTCTGGAGGACCTTTACCCGAAACGCACACGCACCGCAGGTCGCCGGCTCCTTCATCTCAAGGACGCCCGTTTCCATCCCGCTCGAGCCAGCGCCGGCTGGCAGGTTCCCCAAAACGTTTCGCTCGACGTGCATGAGGGCGAAATTGTCGGCCTGGCGGGCGTCATGGGTGCCGGCCGTACCGAGTTGCTCAGCGCGCTCTATGGCACCGGCCTGGCCGGCCGTTGGGCCGGCACCGTCGAGGTCGACGATCGCCCGGTGCGCCTCGAGTCCATCAGAGCTGCGCGCAGGGCCGGCGTCGCCCTCGTCACCGACGACAGGCGAGGAAGCGGGCTGATGCTGCGTACAGCGGTCGGCCGCAACCTGGTCATGTCGGTGCTGCGACGAATCTCGCCGCGCGGCTTCATGTCGATTGCACGCGAAGCAGCCGCTGTGGCGCGCTCGTTCGGCCAATTCGACATACGACCGCGCAATGCGGCCATCCCGGTCGGCGCGCTGTCGGGCGGCAACCAGCAGAAGGTGGTGCTCGCCAAGGAGATCCTCGGCAATCCGCGGCTGCTGTTGCTGGATGAACCGACGCGTGGCGTCGACGTCGGCGCGAAGGCGGAAATCTATGCCAGGCTTCGCGATCTGGCATCGCAAGGCCTCGGCATACTCGTCGCCTCGAGCGAAATGCCTGAGCTGATTGGCCTATGCGATCGCATCGTGGTTCTTCGGGAGGGCCGCAACGTGGCGGAATTCGAGCGCGGCGTCGATGAACACACGGTGCTTGCCGCCGCAACCGGAAAGGCCTCCTGATGTCCGACACCAGCACGGCGGATACCGAACTGCCGAGCGGCAAGACAGCTCAGAAGCGGCGCGATCCGCTTGCACTCATCGTCCGCTTCCAGAGCCTGATCGGCTTGGTGGTCGTCGTGATCGGCGGCATCATCTTCTCGCCGCGCCGGCACGGACAGATACTGTTCATCGCCCCGGACAACATCGCCAACATCGTACGCGCCGTGTCCGAGACCGGCATCATCGCGATCGGCATGACCTTCGTCATCATCACTGCGGGGATCGACCTCTCGGTTGGCGCTTTGCTTGGCCTGGCCAGTGTCGTCACGGCCACGATGATGATCAATGGTGGCGTTGGCCTCGTGCCGACGATCCTTGCCGTGCTTCTTGCCGGCGTGGTCTTCGGTGCCGTTCAGGGCTCGATCTCGACGCGCTTCCGCCTTGAGCCCTTCATCGTCACCCTCGCGGGCCTTCAGGCCGCGCGCGGTCTGGCCCTGGTCGTCTCGGGCAACGAGTACATCAACATCTCCTATGGCGACGGACCCGGGCTTGCCCCTCCGGTATTTGCCATTCTGGGCGAGCGCTTGTTCAACAATGTGGTGCCGGTGGCAACCATCGTCTTCATCGCTTTTGCGGCGATCGCCACAGTGGTTCTCAACACGACCCGCTTTGGCCGCTATGTCTTTGCCGTCGGCGGCAATGAGCGGGCGGCGCGCCTCTCGGGCGTTCCGGTGTCCGCCGTCAAGATCACCGTCTATGCGATCACCGGCTTCGCGGCCGCTCTCGCCGGCATCGTCCATGCAGGGCAGTTCAACTTCGGCAGTGCCAATGACGGCGCCGGTTACGAACTTACCGCCATCGCCGCGGTCGTCATCGGCGGTACCAGCCTGTTCGGTGGAGCCGGATCGATGGTCGGCACGGTCGCCGGCACGATCATGCTCGGCGCGCTCGCCAACGTCCTGCAACTCAACAACATCACACCCGCCCTGCAATTGCTCGCGTCAGCCGCGATCATCATCCTGGCGGCGGTTCTTCAGTCCCTCGTCCGTCGCCGCGAAGGTCTGGTCCGTTAAGTGGGCGACATTGGAAGACCCCTGAACGCCAGCTTACCCGGCGTCGGGAGAGTGAAGCTCAGCAAACCAACAGTCGAGCCAAGGGCATCGACAGGAAGGAAACAACCATGGTTATCAGGAGCACACGCAATAGCAGACAAAGGGCCTGGCAAACGTGTCTGCTTGCCGGGACCTTTCTCGCAGCCGCCGGAGGGGCTCAAGCTGCGGAACCATTGGTCAAGGCTTGCTCCAAGACCGGCGAATTCGTAATCGGCTTTTCTCAGGCCAACAATGCCGAGCCGTATCGCCAGCACGTCAATGACGAACTCACCGCCGCCGCCAAGGCAGTGTCCCAGTTCACCTTGCAGATCGCCGATGGCGCCGGCAGCGTGAACACCCAGACCTCACAGGTCGACAATTTCATCACCCAGAAGGTCGACCTGCTGCTGATATCGCCCTTCGAAGCATCGCCGCTGACGCCGGCGGTGAAGCGGGCCATGGAGGCCGGCATCCCCGTCATCGAGCTCGACCGCAAGACGGTTGGCGATCCGGGCAAGGACTACACGGCTTTTATTGGCGGCGACAATTACAAGATCGCCTTCGAAGCCGGCAAATATACCGCCACGAAACTGCTTCCTGACGGCGGTGAAGTTGCCGTTCTGGAAGGGCTGCCCAGTTCGACCCCTGCCGTGGAACGGCTCAACGGCTTCAAGGACGGCGTCAAGGAGAACGACAAGATCAAGGTCGTCGCCGAGCAGGCGGCGGACTGGCTGCCGGACAAGGCACAGACGGCGTTCGCAGCCATGCTTCAGGCCAATCCCGATATCAAGATGGTCTACGCCAGCAACGACATGATGGCCGCCGGAGCGCGCCTTGCCGCCAAGGGCGCCGGCAAGGAAGGGCAGATCAAGATCATCGGCACCGACGGATTGCCAGGTCCTGCCGGCGGCATCCGGGCCGTTGCCGAAGGCGAATGGGCTGCAACCTTCACTTATCCGACGGGCGCCAAGGAGGCGATCGATATGGCAAAGTCGGTTCTTCTCAATTGCGCCACATCCGTCGAGCCGACGGTCACAGTTGCAACGACGGCGATCACGCCGGAAAACGCCAAGCAGATGATGGGTAACTGACAAAAGTGCCATGGCGATTGCGGTGCGGAGGTCGAATGGCACCTCCGCACCGTCGCAACGCCTCATTTCCGCCCATCGGCCGATCTTCGGCAACGGCGAGGGTCTCCAGGGTCCAATCAGATCGACCGTCGGTGCGCTCCGAAACAGCAAGAATGGAAGCCTCGGAAGGCCGCCATTAACTGTTCGTTAACCATGCCGGGCTAGCCTTAACCAATCAGTAAGGAGTCGCCTCTGTGACCTGCGTCGCTCCCATCCAAAACAAGTCCATACGCTTTCGAGCGCGCTCGTTTGTAGCCTTCACCCTCACCCCTGAGGCCCCGTTGGGGGAATGGCTGCAAAGCCTGGATCACTGGACCGAAAACTCTCCCGGCTTCTTTGCCGGTCGCCCGGTCGTGCTCGACCTGAATATGCTCAAGCCCGAGGCGGGCGAGATCGAAGATCTGGTCTCACAGCTCGCGGAGCGCGGGATTCGCATCTACGCGATCGAGGCGGACGGCAATGTTGGTCTCGATGCTGATCTGCCGCCGCTCCTCGTTGGCGCCAAGGAGGCCACCGCTGACGCGCTTTACGTGCAGCCGGACCCAAAAGCCGCCGCTGAGGCCAAGACGGAAGAGCCGGAGGCGCCGAACTCATTGATGATCAAGGCACCGATCCGCTCCGGCCAGTCGATCTTTCACCCCGATGGCGATGTGGTCATTGTCGGCTCCGTCAGTTCCGGTTCCGAAATCATCGCCGGGGGGTCGATCCACGTCTACGGCACGCTGCGTGGGCGTGCGTTCGCCGGCGCCACGGGAAATTCTGCGGCTCGTATCTTTTGCCGGAAAAATGAAGCCGAACTTCTGGCGGTAGACGGCTGGTACCGCACCGCCGAGGAGATGGACGCCTCCTCGCGAGGAAGGCCGGTACAGGCCTTTCTCGAGGACGGCGCACTTTGCGTCGCACCGCTCAACTAACAACATTGGAGGCACAAATATGGGCAAGGTAGTGGTTGTCACATCCGGCAAAGGGGGTGTCGGCAAGACGACCTCGACGGCCGCTCTCGGCGCGGCGGTCGCGAAAACCGGCAAGCGGGTGGCCCTCGTCGACTTCGATGTCGGCCTGCGCAATCTCGATCTGATCATGGGCGCCGAGCGGCGCGTGGTTTTCGATATCGTCAACGTCATTCAGGGAACTGCCAAGCTTTCGCAGGCGCTGATCCGTGACAAGCGACTCGACACGCTGTTCCTGCTGCCGGCCTCGCAAACGCGCGACAAGGATGCCCTCACCGAGGAAGGCGTCGCCGATGTCATCGACAAGCTGCGATCGGTTTTCGACTACGTCTTCTGCGACAGCCCCGCCGGCATAGAGCGCGGCGCGCAACTTGCCATGCGCTTTGCCGACGAGGCGGTAATCGTGACCAACCCGGAAGTGAGCTCGGTCCGCGATTCCGATCGCATTATCGGCCTGCTCGACTCCAGGACGATGAAAGCCGAGCAAGGTGAATCGATTGCCAAACACGTCCTCGTCACGCGCTATGACGCTGCCCGCGCTGCCCGCGGCGAGATGCTCAGCATTGATGACGTTCTCGAGATCCTGTCCACGCCTCTGCTGGGAATAATTCCCGAGAGCCAGGACGTGCTGCGCGCATCCAATGTGGGCGCGCCGGTTACGCTCAGCGAAAACACCAACCCCGCCGCACGCGCCTATATCGACGCGGCAAGAAGACTCGAGGGCGAGGACCTGCCGGTCGTTCTGCCTTTCGAGCGGAGGGGCCTCCTCGACCGGCTGTTGGGAAGGAGGGCAGCATGAACCTGCTCGATATCTTCAAGCGCCGCGGCAGCGCGCCCGTGGCGCGCGAGCGCTTGCAACTGCTGTTGGCTTACGAGCGTCGAAGCCGCAACCAGCCCGATCTCGTCTCCGTGTTGCGCGAGGAGATCATGGCGGTGATCGCCCGGCATGTTCAGGTCGACCAGGATTTCCTGCAGGTGAGCATGGATCACGGCGAAACGACGTCGAGATTGGAGATCGACATCCAGATCCCCAACAAGATCGCAATGCCCATGGCCGCGGCGTTCTAGCGGAATCCTCCAGTCAGGGCTCGCGTCGGCTGCTGCCGAGGTTGCGGCGCCGTGATTGGCGTGTTCGACCCGGTCGCCACGGGCAAGTCACGCAATAACCACTGCAACCACCGCCTCACCAAAACCCCGCGGCCGTTTCCAGCCGCGGGGGCGCCTTGGGAGGGCCTTTCGAAACCCGTGGTCAAATGTTGGCGAGCAATTCGTTGACGCGGCTTTCCATGTCGGCAAGGGCGGTGTCGACGTCCTTCTGGCCACTGATTGCTGCACTCATCTCTTCGCCGATAATGTCCTGGATCGCAAACTGGCGCTGTACGGCCGACGGCAGCGGCTTGCCGAGGTCGGCGACCGCAGAGATCGTGTTGCGATGCGGCAGGGCCTTGAAGGCGTCCGAGGTGATGACGGCCTTGTAGGCGGGCAGGTGACCGGTGCGCGACCACTCAAAGTCGTTGTCGGCGAAGAACTTCAGGAATTTGCCGATGGCCGCGATCTGTTCAGGCGTGCGGTCTTTCTGCGACACGGCCCAGGTGTGGCCGTCGGCATATTGCGCGTGGGTGCCGCCAAACAGCTGCGGATACGGATAAACCGCATAGCCGCCCTTGTTGAGCGCCGTACCCTTGGTTTCGGACTGGGCGTTGTAATCGCCGACCACCCAGGTGCCGTTGAGGTGGACGCCACCCTCGCCGGCAAGGAAGGCATTGATCGAGCCGCCATAATCGAGGTCCTTGGTGGTGTAGCCCTTCTCGAAGATCGCCTTGTACATCTCGACGACCTTCTTGGCTTCCGGCGTATTCAACTTCACATGCTTCGGATCGGCAAAGAAATCGGAATCCTGCTGGAAAAGATAAGTGTAGAGATTGCGTGTGTAGAGCGCAGTCTCATTGGTCAGGTTCTGGACGAAATAAGGCTTGCCCGTCTTCTGCTTGAACTGTTCGGCCTGGGCGAGCAGTTCCTCGGGCGACTTTGGAAAAATCGGCGTGCCGTCGGCACTGACGAGGCCGGCTTGTTTGAAAAGATCCATGTTGACATGATAGAGCATCGTCCAGCTGTCGATCGGCAGGCCATAGATCTTGCTGTCTTTGGTGGCGCCATTGCGCGCCGCGTCGGTGAAGGCGTCGGGTGTCACGCCGACTGACTTCAAGAGATCGTCGAGCGGCATCAACAGGCCCTTCGACTGATAATCCGACAGTACGGATTCATGGATCGTGACGATGTCCGGAGCGTCGCCTGAAGCGAACTGCGCGGTCAGCTGATCGTAGCCGGGCCATTCCACGGTGGTGACGTTGACGTGGACATCGGGATTGTCGGCGTTGAACTTGTTGATCAGCGAGGTGATGATTCCGCATTCGCCAACGGCTTTGGTGGGATCGGTGTTGGTGCCGAAATCGGCATCGCAGGCGCCGAAAAAGCGCTGCACGCTCAGTTCCGTGGCCGCGAAGCTTGGATTTGCGAGCATCATTGCGCCCGCAGAGACTGCGGCAAACAGCATTTTCTTCAGTTTCATATCAGTTCCTCCTACTGAGTTTCCGCCGCTCCACCCTGGATTGGCCTTCGTGCTTCAATCGCTGCGCATTCCCCCCGGCCGTCAGGCAATCTTCGTTATCTCACCGCAGCGCCGGAGACCGCCGTGACGATGTATTTCTGGAAAAACAGGTAGACGATCAGGATCGGTGCACCGGCAAACACCGCCTGCGCCATCAGGAAGCCGATGCCTTCGGACTGGGCGAAGTTGGTCTGCGTCGAGGCCATGCCGACCGTCAGCGTGAACATGTCCTTCCTCGTTGCCGAAATCAGCGGCCAGAAATAATCGTTCCACGCGCCGAGAAAGGTAAAGATGCCGAGCGTTGCCTGCGCAGGCAGCGTGAGCGGCAGAAGCACCTTCCAGAAAATCCTGAGCCGGCTGGCGTTATCGAGCATGGCGGCTTCGTCCAACTCCTTCGGGATGGCTTTGAAATACTGGGTCATCAGGAAGACGCCGAACGGAGCCGAAAGGCCCGGCAGAATGAGCCCTTGATAGGTGTTGTGGAACTTCAGCATGCTGAAGATCTGGTGACGGGCGACGAGCACGGCCTGCTCCGGGACCGCCAGGCCGAACAGCACGATCACGAACAGCACGTCTCGGCCGGGGAAATTCAGCCGTGCAAAGCCGTAGCCGGCGAGCGACGACAGGATCAAGGTGCCGAGCGTCAATCCGCCCGAGACGATGATGCTGTTGCGCACCCAGATGAACACCGACGAGGTGCCGACCGTGTTGATGTAGTTCTTCAGCGTATAGGGCGCGTGAAACACCGAATTCGGATCTGCCATCAGCTCCGCATTGTCCTTGAGTGACAGGCCGATGACCCACAGAACCGGCGCGATCATGACGATCGAAAGCAGGAGGACCAGGGCCAATAACAAATGGTCGCCAAATGCCCGTCCCTTGATGGAAGCGGCTGGAGCGCTCATGCCTGGTCTCCCCTGCTGCGTGTCACCAGGTACTGGGCCATGGCCGCGATCAGGATGAGGATGAACAGGATTTCCGATGCAGCGGCGCCCAGGCCGAGATCCCAGCGGCGGAATGCGGTGTCGTAGATGTAGAGCACGATCGGCTTGGTCAGGTTGTTCGGACCGCCCCGCGTCATCAGCCAAGCCTGGCCGAACAGCTGGAATTGCAGCACGATCTGGATAATGATCACCAGGATGAAGGTCCGCTTGATCGACGGCAGCGTGATCGAGCGTAGCGTCTGCCAGCGATTGGCATTGTCCAGCGCCGCCGCCTCGTAGATATCCTGCGGAATCTGCTGGAGCGCCGAGAGAAAGAGCATCATCGGCAGGCCGATGCACCACCAGATGGTGGCAATGGCGATGCCGACCATCGCCAGGTTGGGATCGGAAATGAAAGCCGGCGCGGTCGCGCCGAACCATCCGTAGATCGTCGACAACAGGCCGACATTCGGAATGAAGACGATGCGCCAGATCAGCGTGACGATGGTGACCGACAGCACCGACGAGGAAAAGAACAGCGTCCGCAAAACCGCAGCAGTGCGCGTCCGGCGATTGAGGCAAAGCGCCAGGAAAAGACCGATCAGCGCCAGCGTCGGCACCGTCAGCAGCACGAAGTAGAAGGTGTTCCAGATCGATTGCAGGAAGACCTTGTCGTGATACAGCCTGACGTAATTGCCGAAACCGACAAAATTTCCGGACGAGAACGTGTCGGCCTTGTGGAAACTCAGCCACATCCCCCAGAGCAGCGGGAAGAGCAGCAGCGTCGTGAAGAAGAACAAGAATGGCGCAACGAAAATGAAGTTTCGCCATTGCGGCGCATAGATGTCGGCGGTCGGCGTTCTGGCGCCGACAGCAAGCGTCGCGGTCGGGGACATCGCCAGCCGGTCAACCATCTCAGGCCTCCCTCGCATGCCAGGCGCGGCCGGTCTCATTGAACAGATGCGATTTCTGGCCGTCGAAGGCGAGCCCGATCCTGTCGCCGACGGCGACGCGACTGTTGCCGGCATCGGAACCGACTATCTGCTGGCCATCGCCCAGCCGCGCGTAGATCAGGGTGCGTTCGCCGAGCCGCTCGAGCACATCGACCACGCCATCGGCATTGCCCTGTCCGGCGGCAACGATACGGACGTCTTCCGAACGGATGCCGAAAGTGTACTTGCCATCGGTCAATTGGCTGGAGGCGATCTCGGTCTGCACCGAGATGCCGTCCGCAAACCTGGCCGTGGCGTTCTCGCCGGATTTGTTGAGCGTCGCATCAACGAAGTTCATCGCCGGCGCACCGACGAACCCTGCGACGAATTTGGTCGCCGGACGCTCGTAGATCTCCATCGGAGTGCCGATCTGATCGATCTTGCGATTGTTCATGACGACGATGCGGTCGGCGAGCGTCATTGCCTCGACCTGGTCGTGGGTGACGAAGATCATCGTCGACTGCAGGCGCTGATGAAGCTGGGCAAGTTCGATGCGGGTGCGGGTGCGCAACGCCGCATCGAGATTGGAGAGCGGCTCGTCGAACAGGAACGCCTTCGGCTCCTTGACGATCGCACGGCCGATGGCGACGCGCTGGCGCTGACCGCCGGAGAGCTGGCCCGGCTTGCGATCGAGCAAATGCGGCATTTCGAGGATGCGGGCGGCTTCGTTGATGCGCGCCTCGATGACCTTGCCTGGAACGCCGATATTCGCAAGCCCGAAGGCCATGTTGTCGCGCACCGTCATATGCGGATAAAGCGCATAGGACTGGAACACCATGGCAATGCCGCGCTTGCCCGGCGGCAGATGATCGATGCGCTCATTGTTGATGGCAATCTCGCCGCTATCGACAGCTTCGAGACCGGCAATCATTCGAAGAAGCGTCGATTTTCCGCAACCGGACGGCCCCAGGAACACGATGAATTCGCGTGCCCTTATGGAGAGCGACAGATGATCCAGCACCGTCATGGCACCGAACTGCTTGCTCACGTTTCTGATCTCGATATCGGCCGTCACGTCGACGCTCCTCCTCAGCGCTTGCGCTTGTCTCGATGATCCGCCTGAACTCAGAGCCTCAGGCGAATGACCTGGTAGGAATAGGCCGGCAGCGACAGGCTCAGCTTGCCGCCGGCGAGTGAGGCGCCCTCACCCTTCCTTGGGCCGACATTGCCTGGGTTCTCGGCCGAATTGACGGCTTTCAGATCGGCGTGCGCCACGACCCGGTGATCGACGATTTCCGCTGCGCCGAAGCCGGTGAGGTCGACCACTGTTTCGATTGCCTCGCTCGAATGGCGGTTGACGGCGAAGAAGGTGACGTGGCCGGTCTTCGTGTCGTGCACGCCGGCAATGTCGACGTAGGCGACGTCGCCCGCAACGGTGGATTTATAGGTCGGGCTTTCCACCTTGAGATCTAGCGCATTGCCGCGGCCGTAGTTAGAAGCAAACAGATAGGGATAAAAAATCGTCTGCCGCCATGCCGGGCCATTCGGAACGGTCATGATCGGCGCGATGACGTTGACCAGTTGTGCCAGGCAGGCGATCTTGACGACATCGGAACGGCGGATGAAGGTGTTGAGGATCAGGCCGACCTGCAGCACATCCTCGAAATTATAGATGTCTTCGAGCAACGGCGGGGCGAATGGCCAGCCGTCGCTGCCGCCGAGGATTTTCTTGTCCTGCTCCTTGGAATGGTACCAGACGTTCCATTCGTCGAACGAGATGTAGACCTGCTTGTTGGAGCGCTTCTTGGCCTTGATATAGTCGATGACGCCGGCGACCGAGACAATGTAGTCGTCGAGCTTTTCGCTCATGGCGAGATAGTTCGAAGCGTCGTTGGCTTCGTTGTCGAAATACATGTGCAGCGAGATGTAGTCGACCTCGTTGTAGGTATGGTCGAGAACCGTCGCTTCCCATTCAGGGTAGGTCGGCATCTTGGCATTCGAAGAGCCGCAGACCACCAACTCGAGCGACTTGGAGAAGGCGCGCATTGCCTTGGCCGTCTCATGCGCTAAGCGGCCATACTCGTCCGCGGTCTTGTGGCCGATCTGCCAGGGGCCGTCCATTTCATTGCCGAGGCACCAGAGCTTGACGTCGAAGGGCTCCTTGCGGCCATTGGCGATGCGTTTGTCGCTCCATTTACTGCCGCCGGGATGGTTGGCGTACTCCAGAAGGTTGCGGGCTTCGTCAAGGCCGCGCGAGCCGAGATTGACGGCAAGCATCATCTCGGTGTTGGCGGAGGTGCACCAATCGGCAAATTCGTGCAGGCCGACTTCGTTGCTTTCCGACGTATGCCAGGCGAGGTCGAGCCGCACCGGGCGCTCTTCCTTGGGGCCGATGCCGTCTTCCCAATTGTAGGCGGAGACGAAATTGCCGCCGGGATAGCGGACGATCGGAACATTAAGTTCTCTGACGAGATCGATGACGTCCTGACGCATGCCATTGGCATCCGCCGTCGGATGGCCTGGCTCGTAGATGCCGGTATAAACTGCCCGCCCGAGATGCTCGATGAAGGATCCGTAGAGCCTCGGATCGATTTCCGAGACAACATAATGCGGATGTGCCGTAACGGCTGCCTTCATGCATTCCTCCCATCGATATCACAAACGATGATTTAAATCATCTTGCCCGATATCAAAGAGGAATTGGCAGCTCTTCGTCAAGCCAAAATAGCCAAAAGTAGGACAATTAGACGAAGGTTTTGGCTCAGCAGAAAGCCAGTTCATTGAAATTGCTGCGTTATCTACAGAACCCGGTTTCATGATATCAACCAGTTTTGATCCGGAGCAGGATGTCCTGATCGTAATTTCCAAAGCCCTTGCCGAAAATGTTGATCCCGCCGGGGCGCTTGGCGTCGTCCTTGACGCCGATACGGACGCGGATTGAATGATGGCTCTTCAGATCGAGTGCGGCGAGGCCGGTTTTGGAAATCCTGAGGCCGTCGA
>NZ_JAMYSW010000009.1:0-212956 GCF_040322135.1 Mesorhizobium sp. M0189 | reverse complement strand
ATCGGTCGAGCGGCGAAGTGCCGCCCACAAGCTTGGTGCCTAGAAAAGCCTCCGCCAAGCTCAACTGGCCCGTCTGCTTCACTGCCATCGCGATTCCCTCAGACCGTCCACCTCAGAGAATCACAATCAGCGAATTACGCAACAGGCCCACAAGGGGAGAAGGGAAGCTCTCTACCGTCCTGGCCGACCAGTCTTGCCGGGCCGGCGCTTTTCGCGGCGGGCGTCGGCGGGGTCTTCGTAAGAACCGATGCCGGCACGCTGGCGAACGATTGGCTTGGCAGAATCGTCGTGATCCTTCGCGCCCCTCTCTGCCCTGCCCTCTTTGCCACCATTTGGCATCTCCCCCACACGGGGGGAGATTGCCTGTGGCTTTGCCGGCACCTTTCCTTCGATCGGCTTTTCTGTGCGCCGAACCGTCATCTCATCGAGCGAATTCTTCTTGAACAGCGGTTTTGTCGAGTCACCGGGGATGCCGAAATCGGAGCCGTGCGCTTCTTCGGCCGACTGTTTCTTGAACAGCGAGCGCGGCACGGCACCGGCCGGCGTCGGCATGTCGGTGCCGGGTCCCATCGCGTCGAGCGAGGGCTTGGCGAAGAGCGGCTTCTTGACCGGCACGGCACCGTCGGCGCCCATTTCGTCGAGCTCCGGCTTGCGGAAGAGGTTGGGCCGTGCAGCCTTGGCTGCCTCTTCGGCGGCACGTGCCTCGTCGAGCTTGCGGAAACGCTCCTGTTCCTCTGCTGTACGATGTTTGGCCACGCCCTTGTTGTGCTTGCCCTTTTCGCGGCCCGAAACCGGGCTTTCCATGTCGGCATATTTGGTCAGCGGGTCGTCCGAGATGGACAGTTCCATCTCGCGCAGCCGCTTGATCTCGTCGCGGATGCGGGCCGCCTTTTCGAAATCGAGGTTGGCGGCGGCGTCGCGCATCTGCTTTTCCAGGGCGTCGAGATGCGCCTTCAGATTGTTGCCCATCATCGCGCCGGCGCTGTCGGTGAACTGCGAAATGTCGGCGCGGACATGGTCCTTCTCGTAGACTGAGTCCAGGATGTCCGAAATGCGCGACTTGACCGATTCCGGGGTGATGCCGTTGGCCGCGTTCCACTCCATCTGCTTTTCGCGACGACGGTTGGTCTCCGCCATTGCCCGCTCCATCGAGCCGGTGATTTGGTCGGCATAGAGGATCACCTTGCCATCGACGTTACGCGCGGCGCGGCCGATGGTCTGGATCAGCGATGTCTCAGAGCGCAGGAAGCCCTCCTTGTCGGCGTCGAGAATGGCGACGAAGCCGCATTCGGGAATGTCGAGGCCTTCGCGCAGCAAATTGATGCCGACGAGCACGTCGAAGGCGCCGAGGCGCAGGTCGCGCAGGATCTCGATACGCTCCAGCGTGTCGATGTCGGAGTGCATGTAGCGCACGCGAATGCCTTGCTCATGCAGATATTCGGTCAAATCCTCGGCCATGCGTTTGGTCAGCACGGTGACCAGCGTGCGGTAGCCGGCCTTGGTGGTCTCGCGGATTTCGCCCACCACATCGTCGACCTGCGTCTTGGCCGGGCGCACCTCGACCGGCGGGTCGATCAGGCCGGTCGGGCGGATGACCTGCTCGGCGAAAACACCGCCGGACTGCTCCATCTCCCAGCCGCCGGGCGTCGCCGAAACCGCGACGGACAGCGGGCGCATGGCGTCCCACTCCTCGAAGCGCAGCGGCCGGTTGTCCATGCATGACGGCAGGCGGAACCCGTACTCGGCCAGCGTCGCCTTGCGGCGAAAGTCGCCGCGATACATGCCGCCGATCTGCGGTACGGTGACGTGGCTTTCGTCGACAAAGACCAACGCATTGTCGGGGATGTATTCGAACAAGGTCGGCGGCGGATCGCCCGGCTGGCGGCCGGTCAGATAGCGCGAGTAATTCTCGATGCCGGCGCAGGAGCCGGTCGCCTCAAGCATCTCCAGGTCGAAGCGGGTGCGCTGCTCCAGCCGCTGCGCCTCCAGCAACCGACCGGCCCGTTCGAGTTCGACCAGCCTATGCTTGAGTTCTTCCTTGATCGACTTGATGGCCTGGTTCAAGGTCGGGCGCGGCGTCACATAGTGCGAATTGGCGTAGATCTTGACGCTCGTCAGCTCGCCGGTCTTTTGGCCCGTCAGCGGATCGAATTCGGTGATCGCCTCGATCTCGTCGCCGAACAACGAGATGCGCCAGGCACGGTCCTCGAGGTGAGCCGGGAAGATCTCGATCGTGTCGCCGCGCACCCGGAACGAGCCGCGGACGAAGTTTATGTCCTGGCGCTTGTATTGCTGGGCGACGAGGTCGGCGAGCAACGCGCGCTGGTCTAGGCGGTCGCCGATCTGCATCTGGAAGGTCATCGCCGTATAGGTCTCGACCGAGCCGATACCGTAGATGCAGGAGACCGAGGCGACGATGATGACGTCGTCACGCTCGAGCAGCGAGCGCGTCGCCGAGTGGCGCATGCGATCGATCTGCTCGTTGATCGAGGATTCCTTCTCGATGTAGGTGTCGGTCCGGGGCACATAGGCCTCAGGCTGGTAATAGTCGTAGTAGCTGACAAAATACTCGACGGCGTTTTCCGGGAAGAATTTCTTGAACTCGGAATAGAGCTGCGCGGCAAGCGTCTTGTTGGGCGCCAGGATCAGAGCGGGGCGTTGCGTCTCCTCGATCACCTTAGCCATGGTGAAGGTCTTGCCCGAGCCGGTGACGCCGAGCAGCACCTGGGTGCGGTCGTTGCTGTTGACGCCCTCGACCAGATCCTTGATCGCCGTCGGCTGGTCGCCGGCCGGCTCGAAATCCGAGACCATCTTGATGGCGATGCCGCCTTCGGATTTTTCCGGCCGGGCAGGGCGGTGCGGCGTCCACAGTACGCCGTCCTTGTGCAGCGGATTGCCGGATTCGATCAGCGCCGACAGCGCCGCGACGGTGGCGGTGACGCCACCCGAAGCCATGGTCTCGGCCTCTTCCAGGGAGACATCGAGGCCAGCGACAGGGTTGAGACCGGCCGCAGTGCGCTCCCGCGCCGAAGCCGCGCCGCCCATCGAGGTACCGCGTGCCGTACGGCCGGGGGAAGAGGAGCGCTCGGGGATCTTTTTCGCCGGCTTCGCTAATTTGCCGCCGACTTTGCCGGAAACGCGCCCTTCCTTCTCGGCTTCCTGCTCGATCTGCTCGGCCCAGTCGGCGATCGAGCCGGTTAGCGGCGCGCCGGTGAGCTCGGCCTGCGGCGCTTCGGCAAAGCCGTGCAGTGGCTCCGAGGCATCGAGGAAATCGGTCAGCGGACTGCGCCGCTTGGGCGGCGATGCGCGATCGTCATTCGCCGGCGGCGGCGTTTTCTTGTCGGAGAGTCTGGCCATGGCCCGAATATGGGAGGTATCGGCCAAAATGGAAAGAGCGGAGTGCCGAGGGGCGCGAGGCACAATCCAGCTGCTGACAGGAGGGTGTCAGGAGCACCGTCCAAGTTTCCCGCTCAATTAAACCAAAGCGCAAATGTCAGAAACCCGGCGCCGCCGAATTGGCGCTGGATCTGGTTGAACTCCTCGCTGGTGAGAATCTTGCCGCGCTCGAGATAGGGCGCGATGGCCGGGCCGGTGATCGACAGCACCAGGTCGAAGGGCTTCGGCTCGTCGAAGAAGCGCTTCATGTTGATGCCTTTGTCGGCGATGCGGAAATGCGGCAGCAAGGTGCGGCCTTCCAGAAGATCCTCGGCCATGGCCAGCGCGGCGAGCCAGGCCTGCACCTGCTGCTCGCCGACCTCGAGGCCGGTGAGCGGGCTGGCGCCTTTTTGCTGCGGCCCGGGCAGCCATTCACGGTCATTGTCGGTTTCGGCGCGGATGGCTTTCCAGTCCTCGCGCGACAGCCGGATCATTTCCATGAGATGGCGGCGCGCCGCTTGCCGGCGCTCCGGCTCGACCACTTGCCAGTTGACGAGATGGACCAGCGAGATGAAGTCGGCGATGCGCCATTCGGACGACAACATGCCGCCGCTCATGCCGCCGTCCGGCGGAACGAGCGTGTCCTGCAGCGGCAGGTTGGCGCGCGGGAACAGCATATGGAACGAACCGTCGAAGGTGTTGCTGAAGTCATGCGCCAACCAGAAATCGGCCTGTGCCATCAAGAATTCGGAATAGCCCTGCAGCCAGTAGCCATCGGCGCGGTCGAAGCGGAAGGTGAGGGCGGGTGCGGCCGCGTCTGGCGCACCGCCGCCGCGTGACAGAGAGGCCATGATCGCGGCGGCGCTTTCATCCGGTGCGATCTGGCCGTCCTCGTTGAGGTCGATGCCGACACGGGTCAGGTCGATGACCATGCCGATGTCGGCGTCGGCGGGTACCGAGCCCAGCGTGGCTGCGGATTTCTCCAACCGGTCGCGAAAGGCAACGAGAATGGCGCGGAATTGTTCGTAGGTCAGCGGCTCGGGATCGACATTGTCCGGCACCGGCAGCCGCATCAGCGGCAGCATGAACGATTGCGGGCTGTCGAAACCGTGGCGGTGCAGACCGCCCGCCAGGATCTCCAGCGCGGTGAAGAATTCACCGGCGCCGGCGGCATAGGCCGATGCCGGATTGCCGGGCGCGGCGGCTTCCAGCGCGGCTAGCGCGCTGTCGCGCTCGGCCACGGTTTTTGCCTCGAACAGGGCCGTCGGTTCGGGAGCCGCGGCTCTGGCCGAGGACAGCGGCAGGAGAAGAACGATGGCGCCTGCCATCAGCCTGGAAAAACGCGTCATCGTGATCGCCCCTTTTGTCGCTCCGCAGTGGATCATACACGCATTTGGTTCGCGCGCCTGTAGCCCTGTGGTTCACCGATAACAGTCGACGCTTCAATCAATCCGGCGGACGGTCTACACAGGGCAAACGATTGGGCGTCGCGTGTCGAATTATCCGCTTTCCTACAAACTGTCCTGGCTGCCCCGTTTCCTCCGGCCTTCGCTCGGCGGCGCGGCTCGCGGCTTCGCTCCGATGGCGGCAGCCCTGCTCGAACCGGCGCCGGCGCGGACGGTGCGGCTGGCATTCGTCGGCGACATCTCGGCGGTGGCCAATCGTCGTGTGCCGGACTGCGATCCGGCGATCGCGGCGCTGCTCGCCTCGGCCGATCTCGTGGTCGGCAATTGCGAAAGCCCGGTCGTGGAACGGCCGAGCTCTGTTTTGGGTACGAGGTTCGGCACGCACCATGCGATGAGCGAGCGGTTTCTTGCCGAGGCGCTGGCCGCCGCCGGCATTTCGCTGGAAAGACTGGTGCTGTCGCTGGCCAACAACCATGTGCTCGACCAGGGCATTGCCGGCTTCGACGAGACTGTCGCCGCGATAGCGCGGCTCGGCAGCCGCACCATCGGTGCTGGGGCTCCAGTCGAACGGTTTGCGGTCGGGCCGCTGACCATCGGCCTTGCCGGCTTTACCCTGTGGCGCAACGCCGGCGCGGCTCAATTCGCGGGCCGAGTCTCGATGCAAGGCGATCCGACGCAATGGCCGCGCGGTGCCGCATCGGGTGTCGATCTCCTCTGCGCGGTGCCGCATTGGGATTGGGAGTTCCGGCATTTTCCGCGTGCGAAGACGCGGGCACTGGCGCGGCTTCTGGCCGAACATGGCGTCGGCTTGGTCGCCGGGCATCATGCCCACGTCGTGCAGCCGATCGAGCGGATCGGCAAGACGCTCGTTGCCTACGGGCTCGGCGATTTCTTCGGCACTGCCTTCGCGCGCCAGCCATGGCCGGGCCGTATCGGCGCCATTCTCGTCGTCGACATCAGCGCCGATCCCGGCACGCGCGGGGCCATCGCCGCCTACCGGCTGCATGCCTTCATGCGGCTGCGCACCGGCGATCATGAGCGGCTGGTCCCGGTCGAAACGTTGAAGGGAAAATCCAGGCAAAGAGTTTCGGCCCGCCTCGATGCAATCTTCGGTGCCGGGCGCTGATGGCTGCGCTGACGCGGTCCACAAAACCGGCTATCATGCGCTACGCAGGCAAGCTTGTGGCGGCGGGTGGGCGATGGAAACAGCGGATTTCATGCCGAGCGAAGCGGTGATCGCCGGCATCAGGAAGAACATCGAGGTCTACGAGGCCGAAAGAGCTTCGGCCCATCGCCAGACGCGCTGGCGGGTGCCGATGTTCATCGGACTGCTGCTGGTGTTCGTGGCGCTTGTGGCCTGGCTTTTCAACGGGGTTGCCGACCCGAACGAGCAGTGGTTCTCGACCCCGCATGTGTTCCTCTATATCGGCGGCTTCCTGGCGGCAATCCTGCTCTATTTCAAGGCGATCAAGCCGGCGGGCAAATTGCGGCAGTCGTTCCGCAGCACTCTGCTGCCGATCGTCTTCGGCTTCATCGAGAACATGCAATACCGGCACAACGTCAAGCCGAATTCGTTTGACCGGTTGCCGCGTGAGACGGTTGGCCCGTTCAGCCGGCAGTCTTTCGACGATGTTTTTTCCGGCCGCTATGAAAGGTTTCCGTTCGAGCTTTACGAAGCAGATCTCCGGGAAGGGACGGGCAAGAGCACGACAGCAGTGTTCAAGGGCGTCATCGTCGCCTTCGAGACGATCGTGCCGTTCCCCGGCACATTGGTCGCCGCGCGCCGGACCAACAAGGTCGTCGGCTTCTTCCGCGGCATCTTCGGCAGCAAGATGCAGGAACTGTCCAGCGGCGTGCCGGAGCTCGATGCCGCCTACGAGTTCCGCACCGACAATATCGAGGCGGCGCAGCCGCTGGTGACCGGCCGGCTGGCGCAGGCGCTGCGATGGCTCGGCGAAACCCGGCCGAACGATCCGGCACGCGTTGCGCTCAGCGGCAGCGACGGCTTCTTGCTGCTGCCGCAGGAAAGGAATTTCTTCGAGCTGCCGGATATCTCCACGCGCCTCGACTACACCAAGCATGTCGCGCCGATGATCGCCGACATGGGCGCGATCCTGGCGACAGCGGCGCTGGTGCGAAAGATCGGCGTGAACGATGTAGAAGCCGGTTGAACTGGAATTCAGCCGTCAACAACCGAAGCCATAGTTCTGGCGATAATAGTCGGCGTCATCCTTCGACATCTTTTTGAAGAGAACGCAGACAGTGAAGCTTCCCACCCGGCGTCCGTTCTTCATATAACCCCAGTCGGAAATATCGTCCCGGCTGAATTCGATCTCCTGGCCTGCCACGACGTTGTGAACGGTCTGCGGCTCGTTGTCCAAGGTTCCCGCAAATCCGGCCGCCGTACGGTGGAAGGGAATGACCCAGAAATGTTCCGTGGCGTCCCCGTCCCTGACCATGACTTTCAATTGGAAGTCGGCGGTTCCGGATGGAGGCGCGTCGGCCAATGCCAGGAAGTCGTCGAGACCGGCACGCGCCTGCTCGATAGCGGCCGCCATCTCCGGATCGTCGCCAGCTACGCTGACGACCTTGTCGTCGCCCTGACCAGGAGTTTGCGCGTCGGCTGATGCCGGAGCAAACGCGAGCAACAGGGCAAGCGCGGTACGGGCTGCAAGCTTCATGGTGAGACTGCTTTCGACATTTCCGCCAGACAAACCGGATCATCATTCGCCGAACGTCTGATTGGCAACTGGTTTTTGTCTCCATCAGGCGCTATTCCTGGGACAGTGGGGTGGGGCTATGATCGAGGAACGCAAGGGGTTTCGCCTGTCGCGGCGGCTGCTGCTTGGTGCGGCGGTGGTCGGCGGCGCGATGGTCTGGGGCGGCACGACCGTGGCGCGGCTGGCCCGCGGCCCGTCGGCGCAGAAGAATTCCGGGCGCATTGCCGACATTGACGGCATCGACCTGGCGCTGAAGCCGCTGGAGAACGCGCCAGCCTACGATCCGTCGCTGCCATGGCTGACCAAGGGCGGCGACATCAACGATGCCAGCGGCGTTTCGATGACGCCGGTCTACGGCGTTATCGAAGTCAGCGAGGAAAACCACATTGCGAGCGCGTTGGCCTTTGCCCGCACCAATGGCCTGAAGGTCTCGGTCGCGGCGGTGCGCCACTCGATGGGCGGCCACGCCTTCGACGATAACGCACTGGTCCTCGACATGCGCAAATTCAACAAGATCAGCGTCGATGCGGCGGCGAAGGCGATGACCTTGCAGCCGGGCGCGCGCTGGCACGACATCCAGAACCTTTTGCACCCGCGCTTCGCGGTGAAGGCGATGCAGTCGACCGACATCTTTTCGGTCGGCGGCTCGCTGTCGGTCAACGCGCATGGCATGGACCATCAGGCCGGCTCGGTCGCCGGCTCGATCCGTTCGATGCGGGTGATGCTGGCCGACGGTTCGGTGACGACCTGCTCACCGGCCGAAAACACCGAGCTGTTCCGCCACGTCGTCGGCGGCTACGGCCTGTTCGGCGTGGTGCTGGAGGCGACACTCGACATCGTCGACAACGCCGTCTACCGCACCTCGCGCGAGATCATCAAATCGGACGATTTCCCGACGTTCTTCGCCGAGGTGCTGGAGCCAAACAGGGCGATTGGTCTGTTTTATGGGCATCTGTCGACTGCGCCGGGCAATTTCCTCGAGGATATGATCGTCTATCGCTATGACAAGGTCGCCGACCAGCCGCCGGCCGACCAGCCGGCAATCGGTGAACCGGGCTCGGTTGGGCTCAAGCGGGTGATCATCAACCTGGCGAAATGGGGCAGCCTGTTCCAGGAGCTGAAATGGTTCACCGAAAAGACGCTGGAGCCGCAATTCGAGAGCTGCACGGTGGCGCGGACGGCGGCAATGGCCGAGGGCGAGGCCTGCCTGGTCACGCGCAACAACCCGATGCACGATTCAGTGCCCTATCTGTTCAACGACCTGCTCGACGAGACCGACATACTGCACGAATATTTCATCCCGCGGGCGGCCTATAACCCGTTCATCGCGGAAGCGCGCGAGATCCTGCGCAACCAGAGCCTGCCGGTGCTCAACGCGTCGGTACGCATCGTCCACAAGGAGGATGTGGCGCTGAATTATGCGCCGGAGCCGGCCTATTCGCTGGTGCTCTACATCAATCAGCCGACCGACGCCGACGGCAATGCCAGGATGCGGGCACTGACAAGGGCGCTGATCGACGTGACGATCAAGCATGGCGGGCGTTTTTTCCTGCCCTACCAACTCCACTACACGGGCAAGGAGCTGCTTGCCTCCTATCCGGAACTGCCGTCCTTCCTGGCGAAGAAGCGGCAATACGATCCGGGGGAGCTGTTTTCCTCGACTTTTTACCGCGCCATCAAGGCACTGATCGGCACGGCCTGAAGTGCCGGTTACAGACCGTCAGGCAGCTTCGCCGCCAGCCAGTTCGCCGAGCGCCTGGCGATGCCGATCGTTGCCGATGCGGCGCGGCCGAGATCGGTCTTGACCACGGCGCACCCGGTCTTCGTGCGGTAGAGCAGGGCGCTGCCGCCATCGACCGCCGCTTCGTAGGCGACCGGCCGGACGGCTTCTGTTTCCGTCGCCGTCGCCTGCGTTCCGACCGCTGCACTGGGCCGATGGCTCAGCTCCGGCGGCAGCGGGTCTGTCGCGGCCGTGCTGGCCGTCGTCAATTCGGGCTCCGAAGTGGTCGCCGCGAGCTGCGATGACGAAGACGAGTTCTGTGTCCGGCAGATGCCCGAGACCAGCGGATAATCGAAATTGCGCTCGCGCAGCATCTGGCTTTTCATTGCCGCTTCGCATTCAGCGATGGTCGACCACTTGGCGGGCGTCTCGCCGATATATTCGCAAAGCCTGGCGTCGCAGTCGCAGCCGACGATGGTCATGGCGACAAGGGCGGTCTTGATCACGGTCTTGTCCCTCCGAATTGCCCGGCGCATGTGCGCAAGATCAAAGTGCTACGGCATCATCAATCGTTGCGGAACAAGGCGGGATTTGGCCGCGATTGTGGAATGAGCGTGGCGGAGCGTCACGCAGCGTCTTGCCGAGGCCGGCTGTGACTGAAAGGCCTCAGTAATCGTAGACGTGTTCGAGCCTGGCGCCTGCCGTCATCAGCGCCGGCAGCACGATGTGCAGCTTGCGCACGGCGACGGTCAGGCCGGTGCGGCGCGTCGAAGGTTCCGCCGGAAGCGGGTAGCTGAACAAGGTGCGTGCGCCTTGGGGAACATTGATCTCGTCATTGGAAAGCACGGTGACCATGATCTCGTCATTGCCGCCGATCTCGACGAAGGAGACGCCCTTGCCGATCAGGCGCGGGATCATGTCGGTGAACACCTGATAGCGCCTGGTGACGAAGACCGTGCCGTCGGCGCCGAGATCGCGCTCCAGCAAGGTGTCGGGCTCGTTGCGGGTCACCTCGCTGACCGGACCCTTGGCCCAGACGTGGATGTCGAGCAAGGCCGGGTCGGTGGTGGCGGCGAGCGCCGACTTGATCAGATCGGCGTAACCCTGCTTGATGGTGTAGGCGAGGCCGAAGGCGAGCTTGCGTTCGCTGGTGCGGACGGCGCTGTCGTCCGCTGCCGGCTGGACGGCAAACAGGCCGGCACGCTTTTCGGCATAGGGAAACTGGTACCACGGCACCTGGTCGAGAAAACCAGCATAGTCGGCCGCTACCTTGGCCTGGTAGATGTCGACGGCGGTGCGCTTGCCGGCCGTCGCTTCGGTAATGCGGCCGACCGTATTTTCATAGGCCCATTGGATGGCGTGCTCGATCGTGTGGCTGGTGCCGATGATCACCAGCATCTGGTGGTTGTCGAGGTTGAACTTGTAGGCGGAGCTGGCGCGGACCACCATCGCATAGTCCTGCCAGAAGCGGCCGATATAGGAGAGATAGGGAAAACCGCTCGGCTGGTTCTTGTCGACGAAGCCGGCATATTCGCGGGCGGCGTAGACGATGGCCCATTCCGGATAGGTCAGAAAGGTCGATTCCTCCGGCCGCTGGTAGCCGGGGATCTCGGCACGTACCTTGTCGGCCAGCGCCTTTGGCGGGGCACCCTCGGCGATCCCCGGCAATGGTGTTGTGTCCAGCGACGGCGTTGTGAGAAAGCCGTACGCCAGCCCGGCGATCGGGATCAACACAACAATGACGACAAGCCAGAGGATCGCCTTGATGATGCGCTTCAGCAAGCGGAACAGGAACATGGCCGGTCAGGCCGTGGCGAAATGGTCGTACACGCGTTTCGACAGCCAGAACCCGACATAGACGGCGAAGCCGCCGATGACGATGTGCGGCAGGTTGGCGAAAAAGCGGGCCGGGAATTCGATGTCGTTCAAGGAGCGGAAGCCGTTGATGAAAATGCCGCCATCGAGGCAGCCGGAACCGGTGACCAGGCCGAGCACGCCGTCGAACAGATAGACCGAGCCGAACAGCTTGAAATAGAACACCGCCTGGCGGTGCGAGATGAAGGCGGCGGCCAGCGCCCAGACGCCGGAGAAGGCGTGCAGCAAATCGTCATACCATTGCAGCGAGAACAGGCCGAACAGATTGCCGCCGGCATCGTTGAAGGCCGGCACATAGCCGATCGCAACAACACCGAAGAACAGGAAAGCATAGGCAACAGCAAGCTTCTGGATGAGCGTCATGAAGTATCCCCCTGCCGTCAGCCTTCTCAAACGGCCCCCGACGGCTAATGGATAGTAGCTGATTTTGGCGCAGGGTGAAGCGTCGCCGGCAAAATCGTCAGGAAGAGCCACAAAGACAGTCGGCGCCGGGATTTCTCCCAGCGCCTCCCTGTCAGATCAGGACACGGTCGCGGCGGCAACTCCCGAAAGATGTCGCGCCATGCCGGCCTTGATTTTGACGGTCCTGCCAGTCGCCACCCGAGGGCAGCGTCCGTTCCGGACCACGCCGGTCTCCACTCTTGCGAGCTTTGCCCAGCGCGCCATCGAAGGTTTTTGCCGTCCTTCATGGCAGCATCGGTCCGCCGTTGGCGTTCGCACGCTTTCCGCGGCCCCGTAGGTCTCGGCTTCCATCCCTCCAACAAGCAAGCCTGTTCTCGTTCAGGGCCGTACGGGCCTCAGGAAATCCGCCGTTCCGCTTTGCCTTTCGGCGTGGCGATCGGTAGCCGCCTGAGATGGGTTTAATGTACGCCGGATAAGCGTTTGGCGAAACTGCCGCAAGCCTGTGAATAGCGGGATTATCGGGGACTGACCCTGCCAAAATAGCGACTTTCCGATCTCTGCCGACGCCGGCCGGGATTTGCCGCCTCGATGCGGAGGCCGCATTGTCGGACATTCGATCTTGCCCCGCGGGCCGGCGCGGGCTTCAATGGCGGCAAATGATTGGAAGGCGTGTTCGATGGCCTTGGGGAGGCAGGCTTGAAGGTCGCGGTGGTTCTCAATCCGATCGCCGGCGGCGGCAGGCTCAAGCGGCATTGGCCAGAGGTTGCGGCTTCGCTGAAAAGACATTTCGGCGATTTCGAGCTGCGTGAAACGCAGGCCGAGGGCGATGCCGAACGGCTGGCGCTCGACCTTGCCGCCATCGGCTTCGAGCTGGTGATTGCGGCCGGCGGCGACGGCACCGCCAGCGAAGTCGCCGACGGGCTGCTGAAGGCTTTCCGGGAAAGCGGCCGGACGGCCGAACTTGGGCTGCTGCCGTGCGGCACCGGCATCGACTTCGCCCGCGGGCTCGGCCTATCGAATAATGTCGATCTGACACTGAAGCGGATTGCCGAGGCCAAGGGGCGCAAGGTCGATGCCGGGTGCATCAGCTATGTCGACGACCACGGCGCGCTGGCCAGCCGCCATTTCATCAACATCGCCAGCCTCGGGCTTTCCGGCGCCACCGACCGTGCCGTCAACGCCGACAAGCGCAAGGGCAAGGTTTCGGCCAAGGCGCTGTTCTACTGGCGCACGGTCTGGGAATTCCTTCGCTACCGGTTCCAGGACGTTGCGATCACCGTCGATGACGGTGCCCCGGTCGAGGCGCGCATGGCGCTGGTGGCGGTGGCCAACGGGAAATTCTTCGGCGGCGGCATGATGATCGCGCCCGACGCCGAGCTTAGCGACGGCGAGTTCGACATCGTCATCCTGCGCGCCGCCGGCAAGCTGAAGCTGATCTGGGACATCCGCCTGCTCTATGGCGGGCGGCACCGCAACCATCCGGCGATCACCATCCTGCGCGGCAAGAAGGTGGTTGTCGAGCCGCTCGGCGATGTGCAAAAGAACGCCGCGCTGATCGACATAGACGGCGAATCGCCGGGTCGCATACCGGCGACCTTCGAGATCCTGCCCGGCGCATTGACGCTGAGATATTGAATCAAGCCGTTGAGGGATTGATTCAAGTTGTTTCGGCGGTGATTCCGATCCTAGGTTCAACACGTTGAAATCGCGTGACATTGTTGGTCGGTCTCGCTTGACAACTCACGGCATCAACGGTGTCTGCATCATCTGCAAATGCAGGTCCTTGCCGGTCCAGGGATGCGCCTCGCAGACGGCCTCATCGAGCTCGACGCCGAGGCCCGGCTCCTTAGACGGGATGACGTTGCCGTCCTGCCATTCGATCTTCTTCTTGAGCAGCTTCTCGTGAAAACCGTCCCACTGCTTCAGTGATTCCAGAATGAGGAAGTTGGGCAGCGTCACCGCAAGCTGGATGTTGGCGGCGCCGACGATCGGCCCGCAATAGCAATGCGGCGCGACCTGGATGTGATAGGCCTCGGCCATGGCGGCGATCTTCTTGGTTTCGAGAATGCCGCCGGAGCGGCCAAGGTCGGGTTGAAGAATGGTCGCGGCACGGTTCTCGATGACCCGGGCAAATTCGAACTTGGTCGTCAGTCTTTCCCCTGTCGCGATCGGGATCGAAGTGCCGCGCGCCACTTGAGCCATGACCTCGGGCATGTCGGGCGGCACCGGCTCCTCGAACCACAGCGGATCATAGGGCTCGATGGCGCGGGCGAGGCGCAATGCACCCGAAGCGGTGAACTGGCCGTGCGTGCCGAACAGGATGTCGGCTCTGGTGCCGACTGCCTCGCGGATCGCCTTGACCATGCGGGCGGAGAGGTCGATGTCGACGAGGCGCGGCTGGTGCCCATCGAAGGCGGTGTAGGGGCCGGCCGGATCGAGCTTGACCGCATTGAAACCCTGCTCGACATATTCGAGCGCGCAGGCGGCGGCCAGATCAGGATCGTTGTAGACGTTCTTGCCGCGCGCATCCTCGGAGTGGACGCTGCCGCTGTGCGGATAAAGGTAGGTATAGGAACGCAGCGTTTCGTGCACCTGGCCGCCAAGCAGCTTGTAGACCGGCTTGCCGGCCTCCTTGCCGATAATGTCCCAGCAGGCGATTTCGAGCGCCGAGAAACAGCCCATGCCCGACACGTCGGGGCGCTGGGTGAAGCCGGACGAATAGGCGCGGCGGAAGAAGGTCTCGACGTCGTGCGGATCGCGGCCGACGAGATAGCGCTGTGCCATATCCTCGACCATTTTTGCGGTGACATGGGCCGAGAAGGTGGCGTTGTAAGCCTCGCCATAGCCGACGACGCCGCCATCGGTGGTGAGCTTGACGAAGATGAAATACTTGCCGCCGATGCCGGGCGGCGGATTGCCGACAACCCAGGTCTTGACGTCGGTGATCTTCATTTTTGATCCTCCAGAACCAGTTCGGCGCCCTTCCATCCGGTCATGATCGCGGCAGCGTTGGTGTTGCCGGTGATGTTGTCTGGAAAGATCGAGGCATCGATGACGCGCAGGGCTTCCAGGCCATGCACCTTCAGGCGCGGATCGACGACGGCGCGCGCCGGGTCCGGCCCCATGCGGCAGGTCGAGACCGGGTGATAGACGGTGCCCGAGCGCTCCCTGAAATCCTGAATGAGATCTGCATCGGAGGCGATCGACGGACCCGGCAAAACCTCCTCCTCGATGATCTCGGCCATCGCCGGCATCGA
Organism: Mesorhizobium sp. M0189; assembly: GCF_040322135.1. Lineage (NCBI taxonomy): Bacteria > Pseudomonadati > Pseudomonadota > Alphaproteobacteria > Hyphomicrobiales > Phyllobacteriaceae > Mesorhizobium > Mesorhizobium sp. M0189. The sequence continues at coordinate 198,201 of NZ_JAMYSW010000009.1, read as the reverse complement.
GGCGATCTTCCTGACGAATTTCACCGCCGCCAGCATTTCGGCGACGTCCGCATCGGTCGAAAACGCGTTGGCGACGATCTTCGGGTAATCGCGCGGATTGGCGGAGCGGATCATGATTTCGCCGCGGCTCGACGGCCGGCAGTTGGACAGGCCGATGGAAAAACCCGGCCACGGATCTGGCGTCAGGATCGGTCGCTCGCCGCTCTTCGGAATGACGGTCGAGAAGGCCTGGAAATAGAGCTGCATGTTGGGCCGTGCCGCGGCCGGATCTGTGCGGAAGAAGCCGCCGGCATTGTTCATCGACAGCGACAACGGGCCCGAGCGCAGCAGGATATATTGCATGCCGACCAGCAGCTTGCCCCACCACGGGCGCAGGATCTGGTTGAGCGTCGGCAGCCTGCCCTTGAAGGTGTAGTTGATGCCGACATGGTCCTGCAGGTTTGCTCCGACATTCTCGTTGGCGCAAATGACGGGAATGCCGAGCGCACCAAGCAACGCCGATGGGCCGATGCCTGAAAGCTGCAGCAATTGGGGCGAATTGACCGAACCGCCCGACAGGATGATCTCGCGGCCGGAGCGGGCGGTTTTCGTCTCTCCATTTTGGAGATACTCGACACCGACGGCGCGCTTGCCTTCGAACAGGATTTTTGTCGCCAGCGCATTGATCTCGACGCGGACATTTTTGCGCTTCATCGCCGGGCGCAGGAAGGCGCGCGCCGCCGACATGCGGCGGCCGTTCCTGGTGGTGATCTGATAGACGCCGACGCCTTCCTGCGTGGCGCCGTTGAAATCCGGGTTGAGCGGCAGGCCGGCCTGGCTGGCGGCGGCGAGATAGCGCTTGGTGAGCGGATGGACGGAGGTCGAGCAGTCGGTGACATGTAGCGGCCCGCCGACGCCGCGCCATTGGTCGGCGCCGGCCTGGTTGTCCTCCAGCGCCTTGAAAGCGGGCAGCAGGTCGTCGAAGCCCCAGCCGGGGTTGCCGGCATCCCGCCAGGCGTCGAAATCCTCGCGCGCGCCCCTGATCCAGACCATGGCGTTGATTGAGCTCGAGCCGCCGAGCAGCTTGCCGCGCGGCCAGTGGTCGACATTGCCGGCGAGGCCGGGGTCAGGCTCGGCCTTGTAGTTCCAGTTGACCGCCGGGTCGAAGAAGGTCTTGCCATAGCCGAGCGGCATCTGGACGTAGAAGCGGAGGTCGCTGCCGCCGGCCTCAAGCACCAGCACCGAGAAGCGGCCGGAAGCCGACAACCTTTCGGCCAGGACCGAGCCGGCCGAACCGGAACCGACGATGATGAAGTCATAGGTCTGCATGGTGGCTGCGGCTGGCTCCGAATTTTCGCTCAGCCTAGACGCCGCGGACCGCCGCGATCACGGAGCTTCCGGCATCGCCTGTGAAAAAAGCGACCGGCACTTCGTTTGCATTCAGTGTCCTGCCCTAAGCATTACAGTGCGTTACAGTGACAGTGCCACTAATTGGAGCGCGAACTCTGCGCAACGGGTTGCGATCAATTAGTGCACTGTCACCGTAATTCGTAATTCGAATTCAAGCCCCGCCATCTGAGCTCAGGACGTTGGTCACGCCTTCGCCTGTGCTTTGTCGGCAAGCCTGTCCGAGCATCACAGGCGATGATCGGCAATCTGCCTGAAATCATAGCGCATGATCGGGCGGGCCGGCGTCCTGCGGGCGACGACCCTGAACCCGGCGCGCGCGAAGGTGGAGGCATATCCGCTGCCGGAAGCGCTCGGCGATACGTCGGCGTCGAAAGGATAGGCTTCGAGGGCAGGAGCGTTTGCGCGCCTTGCGACTTCCAGGGCCTGTGCAATCAGCTGGGATGTTACGCCCCGCCGGCGGTATTGTTTTCGCACGTAGAGGCAGGACAGGGACCAGACCGGCCTGTCATCCACGCGCTTGAGCTGCCATAGCCGATCGAGCCGTGCGTGATCGTCCATCTGTTTCCAGATCGACGAAACGCATTGCTCACGCGCACCCAGTAGTCGACATTCGCGCCTGTTTTCATGGTGCCGTGCGCTCGGATGAGCATCCATGCGGCGGCAACCGCGTCGCCGGCTGCGACATCCAGTTGGCCAAGCTGCTGGCCAATCGGACCAGACCAGCGAGGAAACCAATCCAAGAACCGCTCGCGAAGGGCGTTCGATCCCACATACCGAAGCGGCGGTACGAGGTCGAAATAGACTATGTCATCGGAGTAAAGGGACATAAGCCACTCGATGTCTTTGGCGCCCATGGCAGCCGATCGACTGTCCAGCAATTCCCTAATCGCGGTTTCATCACCTGGCATCGTCTCCTCCAATCTCATCATTTCGCCCGCTTGCCGGGCGTGAGCTGTCCTCCCGCGTCGTCATCAGGGTAACCACCGATGGTGCTCCCCGACAACCAGCGTTCACCCTTTCAAACGATAACGAAAGTCATCCTGGCGTACGGCGTCGCGAGAATCCGGCGGGACCATGCATGGTGACGCCACAAAGCGCCGACACCTCCCGCGGTCGGCTTCACCCGCTGAGCGGTCGACGGCAACGTACGCCCAACGGCTCATTGAGCTCGTAGCCGAATTTTCAAACTGCGACATTCCCGACGGTGCGTTGACGCATCGTCGCCACCCCGATACGGGATGGGACAATCGATCTCGAAGGATTTCCCGCATGGTGCATTACGCGGACGGGCGGCCGATCGGCGATTTGACTCTGCGGACGCTGGCCATGCCTTCCGACGCCAATGCGGCGGGCGATATTTTTGGCGGCTGGGTGATGGCGCAGATGGATCTCGCCTGCGGCATCCGCGCCGCCGAGCGCGCCAAGGGCCGCGTGGTGACGGCGGCGGTGAAGGAAATGTCCTTCGCCAAGCCGATGAAGATTGGCGACACGCTGTGCATCTACACGCATGTCGAACGCGTCGGCCGCACCTCGATGACGCTCAAGGTCGAGGCCTGGGCGCAGCGCTATCTCTCCGACCTGATGGAGAAGGTCACCCATGCCGACTTCGTCATGGTGGCGCTGGACGGCGAAGGCAAGCCGAAGGCGGTTCCCGCGGAAGGCTGACCGGCCTGATTCCAGAAGATGGATTTAAACAGCCGTCTCTCCCGCGCGGGGGATGCGGGCAGCGATGCGGCGTGGTCTTTGACCAACGGGTTCCCGCATGCGCGCCTGCAGCGCGAGCGACGGGATCTTGGGAGGAAAGACAATGCGTCAACACATGCTGAACGCTGCCCTGGCCGGTGCGTTTGCAGCCTTGCTCTGCCTGTCGTCCGCAAGCGCTTTTGCCGAGGTCAAAAAAGGCGATCCAGGCGCCACCTGCACGTCGGAAAACCGCACCATCAACGGGCAGGCGGCCAAGTGCGAGATCTGCTCGGCGACGAAATGCGACACCAGCGGTACGACGGTGAGCAATTGCCGGAAGGAGACGACCACGACCTGCACGATTGGCGGCAAGGTGGTCAGTCCCAACCCGAAATGGAACCGGATCGAGAAGCTGCCGAAGAGCAAGATGCAATTACAGCAGTAGGGCTCATCCGGAGGATCCCCGTCAGGTTCAAACCCTTGCAGCGCAAGGGCTCAGCTGTGCATGGCGTCGAATTTTTCGCGCGCGACCTTGACACGCTCGGTGTTCTTGCGCGCCCATTCGCCGAGTGCACCGACCGGCACCAGAAGCTCGTAGCCAAGGTCGGTCAATTCGTAGTCGACCCGCGGCGGGATGGTCGGGAACACGGTGCGCGTGACGAAGCCGTCGCGCTCGAGCCCGCGCAAAGTGGTGGTCAGCATCTTCTGTGAAATGCCGCCGACCGCGCTGCGCAGCTCGTTGAAACGCAGCGGCCCGTCGCCGAGCTTGCCGACGACGAGCACGGTCCATTTGTCGCCGACGCGCTGCAGGATTTCCGAGATGGCGCGGCAGTCCTCGGTGCGGTGCGGGTGCCTTGGTAACAAAAAAGTGCCTCCTTGCACATTGAGCGGCCAGTTACTCATATAGCGCAGGTATCTAAACGATACCAGTATTCCTGTAAGGAGAGCCCCTCTATGTCAAAACCCAAAATCGCCATCGTCATTGGTTCGACCCGCGCCGCGCGCTTTGCCGACGTCCCGGCCCAATGGATTGCCAAGATCGCCAGGTCGCATGCCGACATCGATGTCGAAGTCGTCGACCTGCGCGATTTCCCGCTGCCGTTCTTCGATGAGGTCGCATCCTCCGCCTGGGCGCCGTCGCAGAACGAAGTGGCGCAGCGCTGGCAAAAGAAGGTCGCCGGATTCGACGGCTTCATCTTCACCGCCGCCGAATACAATCATGGCCCGACGGCCGTGCTGAAGAACGCCATCGACTACGCCGCCAACGAGTGGAACAAGAAGGCGGCCGGCTTCGTCGGCTATGGCAGCGTTGGTGGCGCGCGTGCGGTCGAGCAGCTGAGGCTGCATGCGATCGAGTTGCAGATGGCGCCGGTGAAGTCCGCCGTCCACATCGCCTGGGCCGAGTTCCTTGCGGTCAAGCAAGGTGAGAAGAAGCTCGATGAATTCGAGCACCTCAACCAGGCGGCAACCGCGCTCGTCAACGACATTGCATGGTGGGCCAGGGTACTGAAGACGGCGCGTCAGGCCGATGCCGTCGCCGAGGAAGTCAAGGCGGCCTGAGCGCAGGTTCGAACAATCCTCCCAAGGATTAATTCTCCCAAGGATTCAGGGCGGCGCATGCGCCGCCCGTTTTTTTCAGACGGCATGCGCGTCCTGCGCTTGCCTTGGCCTGATGATGCAATCGGCAAGGCGGTCCATCTCATTCAACTCGTCGGCGTGGTGCTGACCCCACTGGCAAAGTGCCAGCAGGATGGGCTCGAGGCTGAGGCCGAGCCGCGTCGCCGAATATTCCACGCGCGAGGGGATCTCGGCAAAGATCTCGCGGCGAACGAGGCCGTGCTCTTCCATGTCGCGAAGCTGCTGGATCAGCACTTTCTGCGTGATATTGGGCATCAATCCTTGCAGCGCCGACAGCCGCCGCGGCCCGTCGAAGAGATGGTAGAGGATGATCGCCTTCCAGCGGCCCGAAATCACTTTCAGCGCGCGCTCGGCCGGCAGCATCGGCAGTCTCTTGATCAGCTTGGCCATGGTCACCTCCCGGTCAGCGGCGGACAAATCGGTGTGTGGTCGAAGCCAGGCAGATAGTGGCAAACAGCGGCCGATGCCAATAACGATCGGTGCGTGTGATGAGAGCCATTCAACTGAACCGTTTCGGCGACCCTGACGTTCTCGAAATGGTTGAGGTGCCGAAGCCCGAGCCGCAAGCCGGCGAGGTCCTGGTCCGCGTTCGTGCGGCCGGGGTGAATTTCTTCGAAGTGCTGATGCGCGCAGATCGCTACGCGGTGACGCCGCAACTGCCGATGATCCTTGGCGTCGAGGCCGCCGGGATCGTGGAGGCGCTCGGGCATGGGGTGGATGCTTCCTTGCTCGGCACGCGCGTCGCCGCGCCGTTGTTCGCCTCGAGCCGCCCGTTAGGCGGCTATGCCGATTATGTGACGATTGACGCAAGCCTGGCCGTGCCCTTGCCGGATGCGCTCTCGTTCGAAGCCTCGACGGCATTGATGGTGCAAGGACTGACGGCGTTGCATCTGTCGCGGCAAAGCCCGCCGGCCGGCAAATCGGTGCTGGTCGCCGCTGCCGCGGGCGGCGTCGGTTCGTTGCTTGTCCAGCTTGCGAAGCGGGCAGGGGCGAGCAATGTCATCGCGGCTGCCGGCAGCAAGGCCAAGCTCGATCTTGCTTTGTCGCTGGGGGCCGACGTTGCCGTCGACTACAGCAAAACGGACTGGCCAGAGCGCATCCGGGTAGCGACAGGCGGCGCCGGCGTCGACATCGTCTACGACATTGTCGGCGGCCCGCTGACGGCGGTTGCGCTGGAGGCTCTGGCACCTCGCGGAGAGCTGGCGTTTGCCGCACTTGGCAGATACGCGCTCGGCGCCCCGGAGATGGAGGCGATGATCGGCCGCAACCAGTCGCTGAGGGGTTTTGCACTGCTGCCGCTGCTGTCTCCAGACGTGCTCCGTGACGACCTGTCGGGGCTCTTCAATCTGGCGGCAAGTGGTGAGCTTAAAGTGACCAACGGCGGTCGCTTCCCGCTCGACCAGGCCAGTCAGGCGCATCGCCTGCTGGAGGAGCGCGGCGCGACCGGCAAGGTCGTCTTGATACCCTAGTAGTGCTCGGCAAGGAGCCGGGGATCCGGGCTTGTGCCGTTCCGGCCGTCAGCGAACCCGATAGAACGGATTTGGCAACAGGAACAGCTTCTCGGCATGCCCCCCGAACAAGTCGGATGGCTGGTCGCCGACATTGGCAATTATCGTGTAGCCGGCCTTTTCGATTTCGGCTCTTATGAGTGCCTTGAAATCTGCGGCGGAACCATATTTGGCTCCAGGCTGGACCATGTAAAGGTGCTCATAGCCGGCATAGCCCGCCGACTGCAGGTTCTGTTCGGTTGCCTGACGCTGGTCCTCCGGACGTCCGGTGATGAAGAACACCGCGACTTTCGCCGTTCGCGCCTGCCGGAAGACCTCCAGCACCGGGTCAATGGCCGGATCCTTCGCAAGCTGATCCCAGGCGGCCCAGCCACAGGGACCGTCGATTGCGATGTCGCAGGCGCCGCCGATCGGGCGGCCGAAGTTGTCACGTGTGATCACTTCCCAGTTGGCCAAAGCCGTCTCGTCGATATCGAGCACCAGCGCGGGGCGAGGCACCTCCATTGCGCGCTTGACGACCCAATCGCCTGCCTGCTTCGCCACTGCCGCAAGGTCGCGATCATAGTCGCCGGAATCATGATAATTGGCAGCCGCCAGCATCGCATCGCCGACATTGGCTGGCTGGGACGGGCTTGTGAGAAGGAGCGAGTCGGAACGTGCCGGCACAGGAACATTTGTGCCGATCATCAGCACGATTGCCCCGACACGCGCAATTCTATTCCAACCAATCGCCCGCATCACGAGATTTTGCGGTCACGAGAAGTCCGCTGTCAAGCGAGACCGAACAGACGACCGTACCCCCGGTTGAATTGTGACACGCTTTCGTAACCGACCGCGAACGCCGCGCTGCTCGCGGTCTTTCCCTCCGACAGGTGACGCACCGCCGAAATCTCCGGCGCAAGTGCGTCACCCCAGGTCGTAGCCAACACGGCCTTGACCGTGCCCTACGCCGCCTGAACGATCTCGACCAGTTCAACGTCGAACACCAGATCCCGCCCGGCCAACGGATGATTGCCGTCGAGCTTGACGCTGGCGTCGTCCACGCCGACGACTGTTACCGGCATGGGGCGCCCTTCTGGGGTTCTGACCTGCAATCGAGTGCCGATATCGACGTTGATGTTGTCTGGTACGCGGGCGCGGTCAACGGTCATCACCGCTTCGGGGCGGTGGGGGCCATAGGCGGCCTCGGCGGGAACAGTCACGGTGCTTTTCGCGCCCACCTCCATGCCCTCGACATGGGTTTCAAGACCGGGGATCACTTGTCCTTCACCCAGCGTGAATTGCAGCGGTTCGCTGCCGGAAGAATCGAATTGGGTGCCGTCTGCCAGGCGTCCATTGTAATTGATGCGCACGGTGTCGCCATTCTTGGCCTGTGTCATGGTAGTCATCCTTTTGGAAGGTTTTGAGGGGCCGGCCAGAGCTCACGGTCCCGTCCTCGATCATCCACGCACTCAAAGTGCACGGCGCGAAACGTTAACACTAGGTGCCTGGCTGCCGATGTAAACCCCGATTGAGCTACGCCGGTATGACGCCGCCGGCGCTCGCCACCTTCGGCAGGAGTGCGCCGGACTAGCGGTCATGCCGCCTCAACCCATTCAGGCGCCGTGCAAATGGCGGCTAGATCAGGTTATGGCCGCCATCGATGCGGATTGTCTCGCCGGTCGTGAAGTCACTTTCCATGAGGTAGAGGTAGGCGGCGGCGACGTCCGCAGCGGTCGGAATTTTTCTCGATGGCAACCGGGCAGCCATGTCGGCAAAGAAGCCGGATTTGGCTTCTCCAACGATGTCCCACATCGGTGTGTCGACCCATCCGGGCGACACGACATTGACGCGCGTCGGGCCCAGTTCGAGCGCCAGGGCGCGGGCGAAGTAGCTGAATGAGCCGGCAATCGCCGCGACGACTGAGCCTCCCGGCACCGGCGGCTTGTCCTTGTTGATACCCGACGTGAAGGTCATGGAGCCGTCGGCCCTCAGGGTGCGCACCGCGTGCTTGGCGAGCATGACGGCGCCAATCAGCTTGTTGTCGACGAAGCGCCGCACCGCCTCCATGTCGGCGCGCTCGATGGGGTCGCCGGGCGGCAGTGTTCCGGCTGTCGATACGAGGTGATCGAACGCACCGACTTTGTCGAACAGGCGAGCGACGCCCGCTTCGTCGGTCATGTCGGCGACCAAGCTTGTCACGCGATTACCCGCATTGAGCGCCCGTTCGGCGGCCTGCAGTTTCTCGTGCGACCGCCCGACGATCACGACCTTGGCTCCGCTGTTGAGCGCAGCTTCCGCGACGCCAAGACCGATGCCGGAACTGCCTCCGACGACGATGACTTTCCTGTCCACGAGCGATGTCACGGGAGGTCTCCATTCGTTTGCGATGTAGGTGAGGGTCAAGCCTTGCCGGCGTAGGCGGCTTCGAGGTCGGCGATGATGATCTTGCGCATCCCATACATCGCCTGCCGGACGCGGTTGGCCTTTTCGCGATCCGGATCGGCACTGAGCCGCGGCAGGATTTCCGGGATGACCTGCCAATAGACGCCGAACTTGTCAGTGAGCCAGCCGCAGGGTTGTTCCCTGCCGCCGCCGGCGGTGAGCGCCTCATAGTAGTAGTCGGTCTCGGCCTGGTCCTTGGTCTCGATGTAGAGCGAGAGCCGCTCGTTGAAGGGCGGCTGCGGCCCGGCGTTGAGCGCTGTAAGGTGCAGTCCCTCGAGCTCGAAATCGAAGGTGGCATGCGGGACCGTCTTGTTGGTTCCGGACACCCAGTCGGTGTATTCGATCGTCTCGAGCACTTTGCCGTTCTTGAAGACCGAGAGATAGAAATCGCGGGCCTCCTTGGCGTCGGTGTTGAACCAGAGGAATGGATGGATGGTGGCCATGTCCGTTCTCCGTTAATTCCTTGCGACAGCGATCTTTCGCGAAGAACCTGTCCGCCGTTACTTTCGTTCAGGCTAGCGGCGGTCCGACTGCCGATAGATCGAGCCGTCCCAGTCGCGGGCAAACCCGAGGTCTTCGAGCCGGCGGGTCGAGAAGCGTGCAATCAGCCGCTCGGTCCGGCGCCGGCTGCTCGAGGCGAGGATGCGGCCGGCCATGCCGGTCAGGACGTCGACGATGGGTTCAACTCGTTTGGCGCTCATGGTGCTCTCCGTGGATGTGGGCGGTTGCCCCGCGACTTTCGTCAGCGAGAGTGTCAGTCACATCAGACTTGCCTCTTGCAGCGGCGGCGGATGACTGATTACGTGAGCAAACATGCCGTCTTCCGGTCTGGACGACAAACGACTTATCGGCGACAGTATGTGAGCAACGCTCACACATGCAGGTATCGAATCATGCCCCGGAAGCTGCCTCCCCTCACCACCTTGCCGAGCTACGAGGCCGCGGCGCGCCTGTTGAGTTTCTCCAAGGCGGCAGAGGAACTTCATGTCACCCACGGCGCCATCAGCCGGGCGATCAAGAACCTTGAGGATCAGCTCGGTGTGCAGCTGTTCGAGCGCGGTACGCGTTCGGTGAGCCTGACCGCCGTCGGCGAGCCCTATGCGCGGGCGGTGCGCGAGGTGCTCGACCAGTTGGCCGCCGCCACCGCTGCAGCAACGGCCCGCTATTCGAGCTCGACACTGAACGTCAGTACCTCCGATGGCTTCGCGGGGAGATGGCTGGTGCCACGCCTCTATCGCTTTCACCGCGCGCATGGCGACATCGATGTGCGGGTTTCGACGAGCGGGAAGCTGACCAATTTCCTCGGCGACGGCATCGATGTCGCGGTCCGCTATGGCAGCGGAAATTATCCGGGGCTCACGTCAGAGTTCTTGACCGGCGAGGAGGTGTTTCCAGTGTGCAGCCCAAAGCTTCTTGAGGGTGCACATCCGCTCCGCACGCCTCAGGATCTCAAACATCACACGCTGATCCGTGACAGCTTTCCGATCGACTGGGCGACCTGGCTCGCAAGCGCCGGGGTCGAGGGCGTGGACCCGCAGAGCGGGATTACCTTCGACTCTGCCACCTTTGCCATGGAGTCGGCAGCACAAGGCGAAGGGGTGGTGCTGGGCCGGACCATGCTCGTTGCAGCCGACCTTGCCGCCGGGCGACTTGTCCGGCCCTTCGGCCACGCCCTGAAATCCCCCTCCAGCTTCTATCTCGTCTACCCGCCAGCGGCGATCCGTCAGCGCAAAGTCAAGGCTTTTCGGGATTGGCTGCTTTCGGAAGTCACGCCGTAAATGGGGTGACGGGAAGGCCGAGCCGAGGGGACAGTTCGCCTACAGATCAATGTCCGAAAAACCGCTACTATCAGCTCGCCCGAACTGCGGTGATGATCCAGGCACGCGAGTCGAAAAGCACGCCGTCCGCGGTCAAGCGCGCGTCGAGCAGTTCGCGCAACCGCCGCAGCGCCGCAGCGACATCCACATCCGCGCTAGCCAGCGGATCCTTCACCAGTTGCAGGCCAAGCAAAGCGTCATAAGCCGCGTCGACGTCCAGGCCATAGAAAACCGGTTCATGCACTTCGGCAAAGTCGACCGAAACAAAACCGGACGCACGCAAGACCTCCGCGGTGATGACGGGGTCACCGAGCGAAAACGGGGTGGCGGCGGCTGCCGATATGGCGGTCCCCGGCGCAATCGCCCGCTGAATGGCAGTCGCCCACTCGTTGCGGTCCTGGCCCTGCCATACCATCCACACAAGACGTGCCCCTGGTCGCATCGCCCGGCCGATATTGGCGAACGCCGCCGCCGGATCGGCAAAGAACATCACGCCAAAGCGACTGATGCACAGATCGAAGCCGGCAGGCGGAAACGCCAGCAATTGCGCATTGCCGCGCTCGAAGGCGACGTTTCGCAATCCCTCGTCCGCGCTACGCCTCCGGGCGAACTCGAGCATCTCGGCCGATACGTCCACCCCGAGCACGCTGCCTTCCACCGCGACGCGGGCAGCATCGCGAGAAGATTGTCCCGAGCCGCATCCGATATCGAGCACGCGATCACGCGTTCCCGCCTTGACGGCAGCCCTGAAGACCTCGTTGTGCCGTCGCAGCTCGGCGTCGTAAAACTCGGCGCAGTTCAACACCATCGCACGCCTGCCTGGACATGATGGGCACGGCGGCATTCCCAGCCGCTCCGCTCTGATCTTGTCAATGATCTCCTCAGCCGGGTGATGCACCGACTTCTGCTTCGGGTCACCCCAGCACTATCAGCCGCGCCGCGCTGCCTCGATCGCGGCAACGTCGATTTTCTTCATCTCCATCATCGCCTCGAATGCGCGCTTTGCTTCGTCGCCGCCGGCAGCCATCGCCTCGGTCAGAACGCGCGGCGTGATTTGCCAGGAGATGCCCCATTTGTCCTTGCACCAACCGCAGGCACTTTCCTGGCCGCCATTGCCGACGATGGCGTTCCAGTAGCGGTCGGTCTCCTGCTGATCGTCGGTGGCGATCTGGAAGGAGAAGGCTTCGTTGTGTTTGAACGCGGGACCGCCATTGAGGCCGAGGCAGGGGATGCCGGCGACCGTGAACTCGACCGTCAGCACGTCGCCCGCCTTGCCGGACGGGTAGTCGCTGGGAGCGCGGTGGACGGATTTCACCAAGCTGTCGGGGAAAGTCTCGGCATAGAAGCGGGCCGCAGCCTCGGCGTCCTTGTCATACCAAAGGCAGATCGTGTTCTTGGCGATTGTCATTGCTGGTCCCTTTGCTTTTGAATCAACCTGGGCTTTTGATCAACCTGGGCTTTTGGAAACAACCTGGGCTTTTGAAATCAACCCGGGCCTTGAAGTCAATCCGGGCTTTTGCACAGCCAGCCTCGGCGTTGCACTACGAAAATGGAATGCGCTCGTGCCATCTGACGTTCCGACAGCAACACCTGCACGGCATCAAGGTATCACGGCTGGCACTTTTAAGACCAGATGTGGGCAGTGACTCGAACGGGCGATGGTCCGCCGGGTCCCGACCGGTGGCCTTCACTTTTTTGTCTGGGGCAGCTTTGTTTGGGGCAGCGCCGCTTTGCTCAAGGGCGTGCTGGCTTTCGGTTGGGCGCCCCGGTGCCTCAGGAGGCGCACAAGCAAGTTCCGTCTGCCCTTGCGCGGGACGAGATCGATATCGCTGACAAGCTTTGCGCCGCCCTCGCGACGCTCCAACGTGATCTTGCGGCTATGAAAGGTTTCCAGCTCGGCGCGATGCGCTACGCTGATGATGGTGACCTTCGGCAATTCGCGAATGATCATCTCCATCATCTTGTCCTGGCTCTTCTCATCAAGTGCTGAGGTTGCTTCATCCAGCACTATGATATCGGGGCTGTGCAGCAGAAGACGCGCGAAGGCGAGCCGCTGCTTTTCGCCACCCGACAAGGTCTGGTCCCATGGCGCGTCCTCTTCGATCTTGGCGTTGAGATAATCGAGTCCCACCTTGTCGAGAGCCGCCTTGATCTTTTTCAGCGTCCAGTTGTCGGCGGCGCCTGGATAGGCGACTGCGCGGCGAAGCGTCCCGGTGGGGATGTAAGGCCGTTGCGGCAACATGAACAACCGTCTGTCGGCGTGGATGTTGACGCTGCCGCTACCCCACGGCCACAGGCCTGCGACGGCCCGCACCAGCGTGCTCTTGCCTGAGCCGGATTCGCCGGCAACGAGCACCCGCTCGGCTGGTTTGATCACGACCTCGGTTTCCTTGACCACGGCGGTACCGTCGTCGAGCGACACGGAGAGATTGTTCAGCCCAAGCATCGCATCGCCTTCGGTTTCGCCGCGCTTAATGCGTCCAAGGGTGTTGCTCTGTTCCGCCCGCTCGAGCCCGTCGAGCGACATCATCAGCGAGGCGATGCGCCGTGCACAGGCATTCCAATCAGCGAGACGGGGGTAGTTGTCGACCAGCCATCCGAACGCGCCCTGCACGATGGCAAAGGCCGAGGCAGCCTGCATTACCTGTCCAAGTGTCATGCTGCCTTCGAGAAACTTTGGAGCGCAAAGCAGAACCGGCACGACCGGCGCAAACAGGCTCGACCCCTGCGACACCAGCGCTGTGCGCATGTGCTGGCCTGCAAGGAGCGCCCACTGCCTGAGCACATGGGCGAATGTCTTGTCCATGCCGCTGCGCTCCTCCTCCTCGCCGCCGAGCAATGCGATACTCTCGCCGTTTTCCCGCACGCGCGTCAGCGTGTAGCGGAACTCAGCTTCCGCCTGGTTTTTTTCCTCGGAGAGGTGGACGAAATGGCGGCCGATGACCGCCATCGAGGTGGACGTGATTGCGGCATAGATTACCGCGGTGACGACCAGGAAGCCGGGAATGGTGACGGTCGAACCTGCAATCGGCAGGGTCAAGGCGCCGCCGATCGTCCACAGCACCACGATGAAGGTCGAGGCCGACAGAAATGCGACGATGACACCGGCAATGAAATCGACGGGCGATTCTGTGGCAATCCGCAAATCCTCGGCGATGCGGGCTTCGGGATTGCTGTGGTCGCCGCCGACGAGGTTCAGCTGATAGTAGCGGCCACTTGCGAGCCAACGCGCGATGACTGCGGTGGTGAGCCAGGAGCGCCAGCGGCGCTGTATCGTCATACGAAAGAAGACTTGTGCCACCACAAGGCTTGTGCTTCCGAGCACGAGCGGCACGAAAACGGCGCTCAGCCGATATACGGTATGGGCGTTGCGTTGCTCAATGGCGTCGAAAATTGCGCGATTCCAGGCATTGATCCCATACTGGAAGCCGACATTGGTGACGATCAGGACCAACAGCCCGATCGTGCATGGCCAAGCGAGCCTATCGCCAATGCTGCCCCAGTAACCGCGCGCGCTGATCCAGAAACGCTTCAGCAGGTACCTCTTGCGCGCCTGCTCAGCCTCTTCGGGTGTCAGCTCCGGATCGGGTTCGATGAAATCCGGCGGCGGCGCGGCCTCGCCGACGACCTCGGACGCGGCTTCGACAGTCGAGTGTTTCTCGTGGCGCGACCTCTCGGCATCGCGCAATTGGGCGGCGTCAACCGATTTCGGCTTGAATCTAGCCTCGGGCATCCGGCGATAACGGCTTAAAAATCAGAAGGTTTCATAGCGTCCGCTTGAGATGGTCAGCTGCCAACAGCGCCTGGGTTTCGCTCATGATTGCCGGCTGCCCTAGCGGCCTCGCTCCTGCATCGGCTCCTGTGACCGCGACGCAGCTCCGCCGGCAGGCGCATCGCGTGCAGTTGGCTGGAGTGTCAGCGATGCACCGGGACGGCGTTTTCGTACCGGGCCATCTACGCCGACGCGGCCCTCGTCGGACAGAAAGGGGAGACCAGATTCTGGCGCAGAACCTGGTCGTCGGGACAATGGTTGGAGCAGACATTCTGCACCATTTGCGGATCGGTCGTTTTCATGCGGGCAGAAGGATTGAAGGATGCGCTGTCGGTCTCGGTCGGCTGTCTGGAGGACCCGCATTTTCCGGCCCCGGCAACGCTCCACTGGCCTGACAGGAAACATAAATGGCTTTGTTTGGAAGGCTTGCCCAAGGTCGCTTGAGGAGCGAAATGGCGATGCGTGCAGACGCTGGCACAGAGTTGCAACAGAACTTCAGGGATCACTCTGCTGGACGAGCAGTCTCGACAATTCGCTTCAGGCTCTCAAGATTTATTCGCATGCCGCGTTCGAAGAAGCTGGACGCGAGCGGCGCGAGAAGCGCCATCGGCCCGGGAAGCCCTTTTCCGGTAATCGAACCCTCGAGGTGGAGATGCGTTCTGTGGCCTGTCGGCGCCAGCCGAAAGCGGTAGGTGAATGGCGTCGGCCCGCTCAAGCTGGACAAAGTCAGCAGTGCATCGACTTCGAACTCGGTGACCTCCACGATGTTTTCGAGGACCCGCCCGACCGGGCCGGCCGTGAGCTTGGCTACGGACTGCACAGCCGAGTACCAGGCCGGAGCCGCTTCAATATCCTCGATATGACGGAAGACGGTCTGGGCAGGCCTGTCGATCTCGATTGATATGTCGAACATTTGTGACTTATTCCTTCGGGAGATCGGATGATGGCCCATCGCGCCGGGCGATTGCGTTGCCGGCGGCTGTTCCGGCGACCAGAACTCGCAGCAGCCCGACGGCGGTTGTGACCTCGTTCGGCGTGAGCCGCTGGCCCAGCCATCCGTAAAGCCGGGATTCGACCTGCCGGATTTCGGCGGCGAGCCGGTGCCCCTCCTGTGTCAGTTCGAGCTCCACCTGCCGGCGATCGTCGGAGTTTTCCCGCCTGACGACGAGCGCCCGCTCGACCAGCGTGCTTACCAGCCGGCTGGGACTGCCGGTCTCGCAGACCAGCAGCTTGCCAACAGCATTGAGCGACATTGGTCCGCCGGCCTTCAGGCAGCTGATGACTTCAGCCTGGGAAGGGGTGACGCCAAGCGGCGAGAGCAAGTCGGTAAGCAGCCTGTTGCCTTCGCGCTGGGCGCCGAGAATGAGGAATCGGAGCTCCTCTTCTGGTTTCATGCCGCCGCTCCCAGTTCGACCGGGGCGGTCACCAGCTGACGCGTCGCCAGCCGCACGGCGCTCTCCGGATCATGGGTCGGCAGATAGATCGTCGGCTGCTGCTCGGCGAGGTGCCGGACGGCTCGCAGGGTGGCGGCGGCAATTTTTGTATCGGGTCCCACGCCGTCCACCTTGCCGGCAAGCATCAGTGCCTGGTTGTAAGACGTGTCGCCGGCGAGAAAGAGCGTTGCGTCGCCATCCTCCACCAGCACCGAAAGATGACCGGCAGTGTGACCAGGAGTTGCGATCGCCACGACGTCGCCCGCTTTGGTCAAGCGCTTGCTCGCCGCAAATTGGCCGAACGGTCCATCGTCGAGCTCGAGCCGTATGGGGTTGAACCAGTCGGGCCAGCGCTGCGGCAGGTAGCCGCGGAGCATTCCCATGAAACCCGACGCCGTGTCGATCTCACTGGGGGCGGCGAGTATCTGGCTATGGGGAAAATGCACCAAGCCCGCATCGTGGTCCATGTGCAGATGCGTGAGCACCACCCGTTTGACGTCGCGCGGCCCGATGCCCAGGCCACGCAGCTGCGGCCCGATCTCTTCTTCCGGCTCGATACGAAAGTGCACTTCCCAGCGAAAGAACGGATGCAGCGAGCGTCCGTGCCCGTTCAGCAGATGCGCCGCCTGTCCAGTGTCGACAACAATGACGCCTTCGTCATGCTCGATGGCCCAGGCGAAGGTCGGCAACCAGCCGGACCAGTTCCTGTCGGCAAAGATGCTGGCAAGCCCATGGCCGCGTCCTTCGATCTGGGCCGTCTTGATGCGGACCGACCCGGTCCGGATGGCATGTACTTTCATTTTTTCCTCTCCATTAGATGATATGTCATCGTATGACACGTCATATATTGAGGAGTCAATAGAACGGAGGAGAAAAGATCAGCGCGACAGCGATCGCGAGCATCTGCCGCTCAGCCCGACCGCGCAGGCGCTGAATTCCGGAACAAGGGTGCGATTTTGCCGTTGAGCCAGAAACTGGAAGCGACCCGCATGTCCGAATTGCCGAATGAAGAGATCGAAGGGCGGCTGAACGCCCAGCGCGAGACTTTGGCGCTGGTCGTCGCACTGCTTGCCAGCAAGGATACGGCACCCGAGCGAATATGGGCCGAGCTGGAGGCCCGTTTTCAGTTTCAGAACAGTCAGGAGGACCCCGGCGTCCTGCCAAGCAGCGCATTCGCCATCGAGGCTGCGAAGATGCGGGAGTTCAAGCTGATCGCCGAAGAGGCGCGGGCGCGCACTGCGGAATGGAACGGCAGGGACATGCCACAGGGCGCCAGCTGAAGCCCCGGCAAGTGGTTGCAGGACCGGCTATTTTGCGAGGGGCCGAGCAGGCGTCAGCTTTGCCCTAAAAGTGCACGCGCCAACTCTTCCCATTCCTCGTCAAGACTTAAGGTCGATGGCGCGGCGTTGCAGCGGCGATACCAATATTCGGCATTCGACTGGTCGCCTTCCTTGCGGTGGAGATAGGCATGCACGTGCATGCCCGCAGTATCGTCGCGCCGCTGCGCGCACTCGTGCGCCTTAGCCCAATCGCCCTTTGCATCCCACCACAGCGCCTGCAGGGCAGGGCTCAAACCGTCCGGCGGCTGTGGTTTCGCAATCGAATCCCTGAAGGTTTGCAGATCCATTTTTCCACCCTAGCAACGTACAGGGCGCCGATAATACCTGCACCGGCAGCCGACCGATAGCGTGCATCGGGCGGCATAACCGGAATGGGTGTCGGGAGCCGATAACCGCACGGCCAGATGCTTGATTTGGTGACGTGCATGAAATAGTGCGCACCACGGCACCATGATGCCTGAGACAGCGAGGATGGGTAGCGAGCCGATGACAGCCCCCGACAACGCACGCCAATTCTACCACGGCACCCGGGTCGACCTTAAACCGGGAGACCTGATAGAAGCCGGCTACAGCTCCAATTACGGCGCGAGAAAGCAGGCAGCCTGGGTCTATCTGACCGGCACTCTGGATGCGGCCATCTGGGGTGCAGAGCTGGCCGCTGGTGACGGACGGGAAAGGGTCTATATCGTGGAGCCAACCGGCCCGATCATGGACGACCCCAATCTTACGGGCAAGAAATTTCCCGGCAATCCGACGCAGTCCTATCGCTCCCGTGAGCCGCTCAGGATCACGGGCGAGGTCGCCGAGTGGCAGGGCCACTCCCCCGAGCGGCTGAAAGAGATGAAGGACCATATCGAACGGCTGAAGGCGCAAGGCATCGAGGCAATCGATTGATCGCTAAATCCTGCGATTGCCAAGCTTGGCTCTGACCTACGGTCGGCGGCAGTCGCCGCGAAATACGGCTCCACGTCCGCAATGGGTCCGCGAGTTGTCGTTCCTTGCAGGTTGGAGAGCGGATGCTCCTTTTCATCTCGTCGCGAACGTGATGATCTCGGGGCTCGAAGGGCCAAGTGGGCTGCCGTCAAAGCCGCCGAATTGCTGTTCGATCCGTAGCCCCGCGTTCCCCAGCAGGCTCGATAAGGCGTCCGTGTCGAGGAATCGCAAGGTGCTGCGACTAACTTGCGGAAGGCTCGGATGCTTTCCGCCGAACCTGTGGGTGAATGTCACCGTCTGTCCATCGAACGGCATGATCACCTCTGTTGTGATCTGCACCAGAGACCCGTCAGGTAGCTCAACGACGACCGCATTTTCGGTGTCCAGCGCTCCCACGCCCGCACAGAAGGGTTCCGCGTCTCGAACGCGAAGCATCCGCCTGGCACAAGGGCCTGTCGCGCAGCCGCCATCAAATCCCGCAGGTCTTCGTCGCTGACAAGGGCCTGGAATGCATGCCCCGTCATCACAATGAGATCAAACTCGGCTGTCCAGCCGGCCGATTGGAGATCGCCGAGGACCCATTCGATATCCGTGCGCGTTCGTGCGCGATTCAACACGCCGGGTGCTGGGTCGATGCCGCAGAGCCGCCCTGAATGTCCGGCCAGGCGTGCCTCGTGAAGGAGGGTGCCCGTTCCACATCCGACATCAAGCACCGCGTCTGCTGTTAGAATGCGGGGCAGGTAGAAATCATAGTCGTCGCGCGCAGATCTCGGGTGCCAGGCATCGTAGACGGCAGCGAGATATGGGTCGGCGAAAAGGTGGTCGACCATAGGCGGTATTCCCAATCAACTTTGATTGTGCGAGCGGTGGCGCCGCGAGCATATAGCCCATAAGTCGCGTCGATCGTTACCGCACGACCTCGCGGTGGGCGCCGGGCAGTCGGGTGGCGATGAGCTTGTCGATGCGGCGGCCGTCGAGGTCGACGACCTCGAAGCGCCAGCCTTGCGCGTCGACGCATTCGCCGGTCGCCGGCAGATGGTGCATATGCGACAGCACATAGCCGGCGACGGTTTCGTAGTCGCGGTTCTCGGGCAGGTCGATGCGGAGAACCTCCGCCATCTCGTCGGCCTGCATGTAGCCGGCGAGCAGCCATGAGCCGTCCTCGCGCTTGACGGCGTTTTCCTCGTCGCCGGCATCGAGGTCCGAGCGGAAGACGCCGGTGATCGCTTCCAGTATGTCGGCTGGGGTGACGATGCCTTCGAAATGGCCGTATTCGTCGTGCACCAGCGCCATGGGCACGTCGGATTCCTTCAGCGTCGCAAGCACATCCAGCGCGTCGGCCTGGTCATGCACGATCGGGGCGGTGCGCACGTGCCGGCGCGGGTCCAGGGCGCGGCCGCCCAGCATCGCGGCCAGCACGTCGCGGGTCTGGACGACACCAATCATGGCGTCGACGCCGCCGTCGCCGGCCGGCAGGCGCGAATGCTGGGTATCCATCAGCAGCTTCCTGATGGCGGCCTCGTCGGCTTGCAAATTGATCCAGTCGACCTCGGTGCGCGGCGTCATCACCGCGCGCACGGCACGGTCGCCGAGCCGCATGACGCCCGCGATCATGCGGCGTTCGTCGGATTCGATGGTGCCGTGGTGCTCGGCCTCGGCGACCAGCATCTTGATCTCCTCGTCGGTGACCTTCTCCTCGCTCTGGCCGCGCTGGCCAAGCAGCCACAGGAGGGCACGGCCGGAAAAGTCGAGCAGGAAGACCAGCGGCGCCGAGAAGCTGGCGAGGATGGTCATTGCCGGAGCGACCCTGACGGCGACCCGTTCGGGGTCGCGCAAGGCGATCTGCTTAGGCACCAGTTCGCCGATGATCAGCGAGCCATAGGTGATTAGGGCGACGACGATGCCGACGCCGAGCGGGTCGGCGAGGCTTTCGCGGATACCGGCCGACGCCAGGAAGGTGGCCAACCGCTCGCCAAGCGTGGCGCCGGAAAAGGCGCCGGACAAGACGCCGACCAAAGTGATGCCGATCTGCACCGAGGACAGGAATTTTCCCGGATTGGCGCCGAGCGCCAGAGCCCGGCCAGCGCCCTTGACGTTGCGGTCGATCATCGCCTTGAGGCGCGCCGGCCGCGACGAGACGATGGCGAGCTCGGACATCGACAGAAGGCCGTTCACACAGATGAGGACGACCACGATGGCAATTTCAGCATAAAGCATGCCGGGTCCATAGCATTGCCACGCGGTTTTCGAAAATAGGACGGTTGCGATTTTTCAGGGCAATCGCTTCAGGCAGAAAAGATAATGCCCAATTCGTCTTGGAGGTTATCAATTGTCGAAGTCGGCGCCGCCCTGGCAGCGCAAACCTTAAGCAATGGCCCTTTGTCTTTTCAACTAGCCGGCGGAGCAATCAAGCGGCATCCCAGGGCGGCGCGGAAAAATGCTCGATCAGGGTGTCGACGACGACGCGCACCTTTGGCGCGAGGTTGCGTGTTACCGGCCAGATGGCATGCACCACGGTATTTTCGACAAGACAGTCCGACAGAACCATTTCGAGCTCACCGCGCCTGATGCTGTCGGCCGTCAGCCATGTCGGCAGAAAGACGATGCCGCAGCCGGCCAGTACCGCATCGAGCATCGGTTCGCCGTGGCCGAGCACCAGCCGCGCCTTGGGCGCGAATTTTTCGAGAGGGCCGTCGGCATGCCTGACGGTCCAGGGATGGACAGCGCCGTCGCGGCCGTAGCCGATGAGGCTGTGCCTGGCGAGATCCTCGATCGATTGCGGCCTGCCATGGGCGTCGAGATAGGCGGGGGCGGCGACGATGCCCGAACGCTGGGCATAGATGCGGCGCGCGGCGATCGAAAGGCTGTCGTCGAGATCGCCCATGCGCACCGCTAGATCGATGCCTTCCTCGATCAGGTCGACGCGCCGGTCGTTGAACGAGATTTCCATCGTCAGATCCGGGAATTTTTTGGAAATGTCGAACAGCACCGGGGCGACGCATCGCCGGCCGAAAGCCAGAGGCAGGTCGACGCGCAGCCGCCCGGAAGGCACCTGCTTGCGGGAAGCGAGCAGTGACTGGGCGGCTTCGATCTCGGCCAGCGCCCTGACGCAGGCTTCATAGTAGCTTAGGCCCTCGCTGGTTGGGCTGAGGCTACGGGTGGTACGGTTGAGCAGGCGAACGCCCAATCGCTGTTCCAGCTGTGCGATCGACTTGCCGACCGCCGATTTCGTGACATGCAGCCGGACAGCGGCGCCGGTGAAGCTGCCGGCCTCCACGGTATGAACGAATGCGACGATGCCCTGCAGATTGGCCGATTCCAATGAAGCGCTCCTATTGTAGAGTTTCACTCATTAATCTGTTGCGAAACATGCCACATGGAAGCGCTTTTCTCCATAGTGAAACGCCGTAAATGTCCGCGCAGCCATCAACCGCGGAGCGCGAACCAAATGAGCACCGAAAACAAATCCTGGCAGATGAACGGTTTCGGCCTGTCCAGGCTGAAGCCGGCTGAGGGAAAGCTGCCCGAACCCGGGCCGCATGACCTGCTGGTGCGCGTCACAGCGGTATCGCTGAATTACAAGGACAGGATGATCGTCGATGGCGTGCTGATACCCGACCTCAGCTTTCCGTTCGTGCCGACGTCGGATGCGGTAGGCGAAGTGGTCGCTACCGGCAGCAAAGTCAGCCGCTTCGGCATCGGGCAGCGCGTGCTCGGCCAAGTGATCGCCGACTGGCCGGACGGCGACGCCCCGCCCGTACTGCACAAGTACACGTTGGGTTCGTCGCTGCCCGGCACGTTGTCCGAGCATGTGCTGTTTCATGAGGATGCCGCCGTGGCGGCGCCGCCGTCGCTCAGCGACGTCGAGGCATCGACGCTGCCGATCGCGGCGCTGACGGCGTGGTTCGCGCTGGTCGAGGCGGCCAAGCCGATCCCGGGCGAAACCGTTCTCATCCAGGGCACCGGCGGCGTGTCGCTGTTTGCGCTGCAGTTCGCGACCGCCTTCGGCCTGCGCGCCATCGTCACCTCGAGCAGCGACGAGAAGCTCGAACGGGCGAAGGCGCTCGGCGCCTGGCGAGGAATAAACTATCGCAGCCAGCCGGCGTGGGACGAGGCGGCGCGCGAACTGACAAACGGGGCCGGCGTCAGGCATGTGCTGGAAATGGTCGGCGGCGACAATGCGCGGCACTCGCTCAATGCGCTGGGCGCCGACGGCAGGCTGTCGCTCATCGGCCTTCTCGGCAGCATGGAGCTTAGTTTCCCGATCATTCCGTTCCTGCGCAACCGGATCGTCGTACAGGGCATATCGATCGGCCACCGCCGCGCTTTCGAGCGGATGAACCAGGCGATCGAGACGCTTGCGATCAAGCCGGTGATCGACAAGGTGTTTGGCTTCGACGAGGTGCCGCAGGCATTTGAGCGATTGGAGACGGGACCGTTCGGCAAGATCGTGATCGCCGTGCCCTGACCTCGTCGACGAAAATGGCTGTCAGACGGGAAGGCTGATGGCGCCTACGGCAGTTGCAGCAGCACGCCGACAATGGCCTTGCCGTCCGTGAAATAGGGATCGCCTTCGCCGTTGCGCCCGGCCTTTGTGGCGCCGACGCCTGGTATCTGGCTGGTCGAGATCAGTATGCCGGCAGCGGCGAGGTCGCGCATCAACTCGTCGCGCTCGGCGTCGATGTCGGGGCCGATGTGATGGGTGATCGCGCCGGTATCGTGGCTGAGGCCAACGCCGCGATCGAAGCTTGCCGAGCCCAGCCAAAGCGGCCGGCCGTCGTCGCCGGTCGCATCGGTCTGCCAGAAGCGGACGTGGTGGCGCCGGTCGGCGCTGGCGCCGACCGGTTTTTCGAAGGCGAGGTCCTGGGCGCGGCCTTCGAACAGCAGCCGGCTGACCGGCGCATCGGGATAGGGGCGGTTAAACAGCACGCTTTCGCCGATCTCGATCGCGGTCTTCAGCGTGATCGCGTCTGCCGTATCCCAGCCGGCGACGGCAAAAGCATGGACAAGCTCCTTCCTGGTGCCGACAAGGCCGACATTGATCGGATCGCCCAGAATGCCTTGCGGCGTGTGCGTCACCATCTCGAATTGCCGGCTGCGAAAATTGCGGTCCCGCAACGTCCAGAACTCAGGCGCGGCGAAATAGGCGAGCGAAAGATAAGCGGCACAGCATGCCACCAGCCAGGTCGTTGCACGTCGTCGAAGGCTTCGTTGGCTCATGCATTGGCGCTCGAATTGGCAGGCCCGTCAGGCCGTCGAAATCCTTGGCAAGCGGCGCGCAGCCGGTCTATCGTAGCATGAAATGGCGTAGAACCGGCTAGCACGAATGAGGGCGTGATGAAGGGCAAACCGGCGCGCGGCACTGCCATGGCGTTGACCGCCGACCTTGTCGCGCTGGTCGAACGTGTCGAGCCCGACCCCGGCCCCGAGCCCGGGACGACAGAGCACACCGACGCGGAGTTCGATGGTCTTGTCGAGCAACTGCTGCTGAAATACCGGCCCGAAATGCTCTGGGTCTTTGCCTACGGCTCGCTGATCTGGAATCCCGAATTCGACTATGTCGAGCAGCGCCCGGCCACGGCGCCAGGGTGGCACCGCTCGTTCTGCATGAAGCTGACCCGCTGGCGGGGAACCCGTGATGTTCCGGCCTTGATGCTGGCTTTGGACCGTGGCGGCAGCTGCAAAGGCGTTGTCTACAGACTTCCGGCAGAAGATCATTTCGGGCAACTCGGTCGGCTGATGCGACGGGAGATCGACGCCAACCCGCCTACCAACGTGCCGCGCTGGATCTGGGTCGAGACCAGCGATGGTCCGCTACGCGCCCTGGCATTCGTCGCGGCGCCCGACGGCAAGGCTTATGCCGGGCGGCTGCCGCTCGATCAGGTGGCACAGACATTGGCGCGCGCAGCCGGACATTGGGGTTCGTCCGCCCAGTATCTGTTCCGCACCGTCAGCATGCTCGAGGAAAGCGGAATCCGCGACAGAAACTTGTGGCACGTCCAGGGTCTGGTCGCGCAGCACATCAAGGCTTCCACCGGCGGCACGCAACGCAGCTGATCCGGACGCTCTCGCGAAATACTTGTTCCAATTTCATCTGAAAACCGGAACGGTCAGCGGCAGGCGCGGTAGCCGTTCTTGCGGTTCTTGATGTCGAAATGGAAATGGTTGCGGTGATCGTAATTGTAGCCGGGGCCGAGCACGGTGGTGAAGTACTGGCAGCCGTCGGCGCGCACATTGTTGAGGAAGCCGCGTGTGCGGAAGGCGAACAGGCCGGGCTTGCGGACGTCGATGTCGTCGCCATTGTTGAGCTCGATGCTCATCACGTCGAGCGCATTGCCCTTGCCGTGTTCCGACAAAACACCTTCGCCGGCAATCCTGCGGCAGGAATAGCTCGAGCCCTGGTGGATGGTCCTGACGCCTGAAAAATAGCGCCAGCGGGCCGACGGGACGAGTTCGTTCCTGGTCCAGCCGGCAAAGGTGGCGGCCATGTCGCAGGTCAGCGTCGCGGCCGGCTTCATCTCGACGCTGCCGATGGCCGAGACCTTGACCGGATAGTCGATGCCGCACTGGCCTTCGTGGATCGGCGCAACGTCGGTGTAGATGACGCCGAGGCGCTTCAGTTCCTTGCGGCAATCGATCTCTGCGGCCGGCATCTGTTCGGCCGGCGACATCGGGTTGTCCAAGCGCGGATAGGCGGCCGTCAAATAGGGGTTGGACGGGACGAGGCGCTGCATGCCGGAATATTCCGGGCCGGAATCTTGGGGGCCGGAATCTTGCGGGTCGGAATTGGGCGGAACGGCAGCGGTCTGGCTGCCGACATCGACGGCCGGCTGCAGCGACAATACGCTGCCGGTGTTGCAGGCGGAGATCGCCGCAATGGCAAGCATGGCGGCAAGCCTGCCGGCCATGCGCGCGCGTCCTGTGTGCCGCGCAGCGGCAAGCGCAGCGCCAAATAGCCCGGCCATCGGAAGGGTCCCTGTCCCTGGATGGCACAGACTCTAAACCTGAAGTGTAAAGGAAAAATCAGCGGCGCCGTTCACGCCTGCGGCCAAATTGCGGCGCCACTGTCGGCGCCCGGCGTCATTGGCAAAACGTGCCGCCATTGCGGCGCGGTTCGAGGTCGAAGTGGAGATGCAGGGAATGATCGGCGTCGCTGCCCGGGCCAAGCACGGTCTTGAACGGCCCGCAGGCGGCCTTGCGCACTGCATCCAGGAATTCCGCGTGCTTCTGCGGCGGCGTTGGACCGACATCGATCTCTTTCCCGTCGGAAAGCGTGAAGCTGGCGATGTCGAGGGCGTTGCCGAAGGCGTGCTCCGACAGTTTGCCGCCGGCGTGGCGCGGCCGGCAGACGAAGGCGGAGGCCTGGCCGATCGATTTGATATCCGTGCCGAACTCGGCCTTTGCGGCAGGCTGGATGACCGAAGCAGCAAAGCGGGCGGCCGCTTCCGCCATCTGGCAATTGAGCTCGGTTTCGGGACCGATGGCGATGGATTTGCCGAGCGTTTTCAGCACGACCGGGTAAGGGATCGAGCAACCGACCGCCGTATCATGCTCGGGCTTGCGCTCCTCGAAATCGACGCCCATCGACTTCAGCCGCCTGCGGCAGGCCAATTCTTCGGCCGGCATTTCCTTCCCGGCAATGGCGGCCGAGCGAGGATCTGGAAGGATTTCTTGCTCCGTCTTTTTGTCTGCCTCGGCCGGGTTTGGTGGCGCGGCCGGTGGGCTTGCCGGCGGCTCAGCCTGCGCCGGCTTTTCAGGAGGCTGTGGTGCAATCGCCGGCGGCTCCGGCTGCTGGGTCTTGGGCTGGCCATTTTGGGGCTGCCCGTTTTGCGGCTGCTCGTTTTGGGGCGGCTCAGCCTCCGGGGCATCCGCCGGGCGCGGCTCGGGGACCGGGATGTCGGCTGGCGACGGCGGCGTGGCTTCCTGGTTGAACTGCGGAACCGGTGCAGTTTGCGGCAGTTCGGGCGCCTTGGCCAGAGCGGGTCCCGTCAGCGACGTAGCCGTAACGGCCAGCAGCAATCTACCCAATCTGAAAAAGCCAAACGCCGCCATTACTTCGCAACGGCCAGAATGCAGGGAAGTTGCCTTGGGCGAGGCGGGCCGGCGATCACAATCGGTAACCGCGCCGTCACGCGCCGATCGCTTCCAGGCCCTCCTCGAGCCAGTCCGCCAGCAGCGGCATGCCGAGCAGGTACTTTGCCGTGCGCTTGTTGGCGCGCTCGCGGGCGGCGGTCAGCGCGTCCGTCCATTCCGTCGCGTCATAGTCGCCGCGACCGACCCAGGCCAACGCAATCAGTTCGGCCGCTTCGTCGACATTGAGGTCGTCGATCAGTTCGCGCAGTTCCTCCTCCGTGAGATTTTCGGAGCTTTCCTCGGCAAGGCCGTCGTGATGGTGGTTGTCGTGCGCGTTGCCGTCGAGCTCTACCTCGTGCTCGGCGCCGTCGGCATAGTCTTCGTTGACGGCGGCGCTGAGCGCCTTCGCCTTCAGGATGAACAGGCGCACGGTGTCGGGACCGATCGAAAGCTCCCAGTCTCGTTCAACGCGTTGCTGCACCGGCCGTCTCCCTGCTTCGTGCTCGGTCGGCCCGATGATAGCGGATTTGCAGCGCTCGTCACGTTCTCTTGCGCGTCGGCGTTAATCGTGAACCATGATTTCCGACGCCCTCTGTTCCCGGGATAAGATGGCCTTCCTGGGAGAGATCGCGGTTTTGAGATAGAATGGCATTTTCCGGGGACGAAACGGCTTCGGCCCGGCGTTAGTGTTGCATTGTCAGGTTCAAAGGAGAGTGTAATGCGCAGACGACTGCTGATTCAGGTCATGGCCATCGCCGCCCTACCGCTGTTTGTGGCGCCGGCGTTTTCGGCTGGTGAAGGCGGGGGAGGTGGCGGCGGCGGCCAGAGCCAGTGCAAGAAGGGGGAGGTTTGGGACAAGAAGCAGAAGAAATGTGTCTCGCCGAAGCAAGGCATGCTGGACGACGACAGCATCTATGATGCCGGTCGCGCGCTGGCCATGGATGGACGCTATGACGAGGCGATCGCCGTGCTCAGCCTCGCCGCCAACAAGCAGGATCCGCGCATCCTCAACTATCTTGGCTATT
Organism: Mesorhizobium sp. M0189; assembly: GCF_040322135.1. Taxonomy (NCBI): domain Bacteria; kingdom Pseudomonadati; phylum Pseudomonadota; class Alphaproteobacteria; order Hyphomicrobiales; family Phyllobacteriaceae; genus Mesorhizobium; species Mesorhizobium sp. M0189. The sequence continues at coordinate 171,166 of NZ_JAMYSW010000009.1, read as the reverse complement.
CGCACCGCCATTCCGGCCGTGTCACCGTCGGCCTCGGCTATTACGAGGAAGCGCTGCGCATCGACCCGAATTACACGCTGGTGCGCGAATATCTCGGCGAGGCGCACCTGCAGATCGGCGATCTTGCCGGCGCCCAGGAACAGCTCCGCGAAATCGAGAAGCGCACGGGCAAGGGGTCTCGCGAATACGGCATGCTGTCGGAGCAGATCGATCATTTCATGAGGAGCTGATCCTCCGGAACGCTCCTCATAACCGGCTGTGAGCGATCGCAGCCGGTTTTTTGCTGTGCTGCGCACGTTTGGCCACAACCGGGATTTGGCATCACGGTACACACGATGCGATCTTGGAAACCCGCTTGACGTCGGGTCAGCCGCGCAATTGGTGGATGATTTTTCAAAAACCGACTTTTTGGACGTGAAAAACCCGCGAAGATTGCTATATCTTGCGAAATTGTGGTGAGACGGTTCCGTTAGCCCGAGGCTGCCGGACCGTTTTCTTTTTGTACCATCGACAAGGTCGCTCCCGATTGCGGGGGCGGCGGCAGGAAAGGTCAGGCATATGAACAAGGTCCCGATGACAGGCGAGGGGTTCGCGTCATTGAAGGAAGAACTGCGCTGGCGCCAGCAACAGGAGCGGCCGCGTATCATCGAGGCGATCTCCGAAGCGCGCTCGCATGGCGACCTCTCCGAAAATGCCGAATATCACGCGGCAAAAGAGGCGCAGAGCCTCAATGAGGGCCGGGTCAACGAACTCGAGGATCTGATCGCGCGGGCCGAGGTGATCGACGTCACCAAGCTCAGCGGCGACAAGGTCAAGTTCGGCGCCACCGTGGTGCTGGTCGACGAGGATACCGAGGAGAAAAAGACCTACCAGATCGTCGGCGACCAGGAGGCGGACGTGAAGTCCGGCCGCATCTCGATCTCCTCGCCGATCGCGCGTGCCCTGATCGGCAAGGAAGTCGGCGACGCCATCGAGGTCAACGCACCGGGCGGCGCCAGGGGCTACGAGATCGTCCAGGTGCAGTTCATCTAGGACCTTTTGATAATTCTACTCTGGCGGCCAACTAGCGCGGTTTTCTGCGCTTCCGGTGCTCACGTACTTTAAAATACGCTCCGCTCCGGTTCTCGAAAACCACGCTATTCGACTCGCCAGAGCGAATTCTGAAAAGGTCCTATGCAGCGCCTTGTAATTTAAGCGCCAGCAATCTCTCGGCTTCCGCCATCACCTCCGGCGGCGTGATGCTGCGGCCGGGTCTGGCCAGCAGCGTCGATGAGAATGGGCCGCGCGGGCCGGTCAGGCCGGGCTCGGTGGCGAGGAATACCGCCACCGTCGGCAGGCCGAAGGCGCTGGCGAGATGGGTCAGGCCGGTGTCGGCGCCGATCACCAGCGCTGAGCCGCCGATGACAGCGGCGATCTCGGCAAGCGGCGACCTGGGAACCACCACGGTTTGCGAAACGGCGCCGGCGATCGCCTCGGCAACTGCCTTTTCCCGGTCGTTCGACCAGGTGGTGACCGGCGTCATCCCCTTATCCACCAGCAGGCGGGCGGTTTCGATCCAGTCCGCGACCGGCCATTTCTTGTCCTCGCGGCTGGTGCCGTGCAGCAGGAAGGCGGTCTTTTCGCCGACAAAAGTCGATCTTCCGGCTGGCGGCACGATGCCGGAGTCAAGCCGGGAAAAATCCGGCTCGTAGCCGAGCGCCAGCCCGAACAGCCGTCTCGTGCGCTCGATGGCATGCAGGTCGCGCGGCACGGCGTAGCGATGGCCATAAAACAGGCTCGCCGAAGGCTCGCGGGCGCTCGAGCGGTCGAACCCGGCGATCGGTCCTGCCGCCAGCCGCGCCACCAGCGCCGATTTCAACAAGCCTTGCGCATCGAGAACGAGGTCGTAGCGGCAATCGCGCAAGGCGCGGCACAAGCCGACCACTTCCCGCCATGTGCCGGGCTCGAGCAGCTTCCTGCGCCAGCGCCGGATCGCCACGCTGTGGATGGTTTGGATGGCGGGATGCAGCGCCACGATGCCGGCAAAGGCCTCTTCCACGCACCAGTCGAACGACAGGCCGGGCCGGGCGCGGCGCGCATCCTCGATCGCGGGAAAGGTGTGGATGACGTCGCCCATCGACGACGTCTTGACGATCAGCACCTTCATGCGGCGGCCGGCATTTCCAGCAGCCGCTCCGCCGCCACCACGACGCGTTCGACGTCCAGCGTCTTCAGGCAGTTGAGATGACCGAGTGGGCAGGTCTTCCTGTGGCACGGCGAACAGGACAGGCCGAGCCAGACCAGTTCGCGACGCTCTGCGAGCGGCGGCGTGTTCTGCGGCGAGGTCGAGCCGTAGACGGCGACAACCGGCGTGCCGACCGCGGCGGCGACATGCATCAGCCCGCTGTCGTTGGAGACGGCGAGCCTCGCCGCGGCGATCAGGTCGATGGCATCCTCCAGCCGCGTCTGGCCGGCGAGATCGACGGCGCCCGGCGCAAGCGCGGCGATTTCAGCCGTCACCTCGGCGTCGTTCTTCGATCCGAACAGCGCCACGCCAAACCCCTTCGCCATCATCTCGCGGGCGAGGCCGGCATAGTGTTCGCTCGGCCAGCGCTTGGCCGGGCCGAATTCGGCGCCGGGCATAAGTGCCACGAATTTCCTCGCCGTCAGCCCGAAACGGCCGAGCAGTGCCGCCTGGTTATCCTGATCGACGGCAAGCTTGGGAGCCCGGAAGCCGCCGCCCTGGGCAAGGCCGAAATAGGCCTGCGCGGTGCGCCGTTTCAGGCGATCGGGCAAGGGCACGATGTCGGTCAGCAGCCCATAGCGCATTTCCTTGAGATGGCCGACGCGGCGCGGAATGCCGGCAAAGAACGGGATCAGCGCCGACTTCCAGCTGCCCGGCAGGATATAGGCCATGTCGTAGCGGCCGCGCAGCAGGCGGCCGAAGCGCCTGCGGACGCGGAATTCGAACGCGCCGGATTTCAGCGGCAGATCGATCTGCTGGCGTATTTCGGGCATGCGCTTGACCAGGGGGGCTGCCCAGGCCGGCGCCAGCACGTCGATGGCGGCGCTCGGATGAAGCTCCCTCAGCGCCTGGAACAGGCACTGCGCCATCACCATGTCGCCCACCCAGCGTGGGCCGATCACGAGGATCGTTGGGCTTTCAGCCATTCGACATAGTCTCTGACGCCGGTTTCCACTGTGCGGAACTGGCCATTGTAACCGGCTGCGCGCAAGCGGGACATATCAGCTTGCGTAAAGCTCTGGTAGCTGCCCTTGAGGTGGTCGGGAAATTCGATGAATTCGATCTGGCCTTGGCCGAGCGTATCGATCACCGTTTCGGCAATGGCGCGGAACGGCTGGGCCTTGCCGGTGCCGCAGTTGAAGATGCCGCTCGAGCCGCGTTTCCACAGCCACAGATTGACGTCGGCGACATCGCCGACATGGATGAAATCGCGGCTCTGCTCGCCGGGCCCGAAACCGTCATAGGCGCCGAACAGCTTGGGGTTTTCGCCGCGTTCGACCTGGTTGAACAAATGGAAGGCGACCGAGGCCATGGCGCCCTTATGCGCCTCGCGCGGTCCGTAGACGTTGAAATAACGCAGGCCCGCCACCGGGGAATAATCGGTATCGAACACGGTGCGGCGTACATAGTCGTCGAACAGCTTTTTCGAATAGGCATAGACGTTGAGCGGGCGTTCGTATTGCGGATCCTCGCGGAACTCGGCGCCGCCGCCGTAGACCGAAGCGGACGAGGCATAGAGGAAGGGTACGCGCAGGGCCAGGCAGGCGTGCAGCAAGTGCTTCGAATAGGTGTAGTTGACCTCCATCATGAACTTGCCGTTCCATTCGGTGGTGGTCGAGCAGGCACCCTGGTGGAAGACGGCCTCGATGCGGCCGAGGTCCCCGGCCTCCATCCGCGCCAGAAAATCGTCCTTGTCGAGATAATCGGCGATCTCGAGATCGGCGAGATTGGCGATCTTGTGGCCGTCGGTGAGGTCGTCGACGACGAGGATGTCGCTGAAACCGTCGGCGTTGAGCGCGGCGACGATGTTGGAACCGATCATGCCGGCGCCGCCCGTGACGATGATCATGAAAGCCTCTGGTACCTTGTGCCGGTTGTAGCCCTTGTGGGATTTTGGCCTTATAGGGGAGCCGGGCCGGGCTGTCGACAAAGCAGGTGGCGGGCGGCAGGATGAGCGTCATAGTGGCGCCGCAAAGGTCTCGTTTCGGTCGGCCTGCCGGCCGACCGGCGACAGGAGCAAGGTAATGCCGTCAACCGAACTGCTTGTCGCCTTTTTCGCCACCACGGCGATCTTCGCCTATATCCCCGGTCCGGCGATGCTCTATGCCGCCGCGCAAACCATGGCGCGCGGCCGCTGGTCCGGCCTGATGGCGGCGCTCGGCATCCATCTCGGCGGCTATGTCCATGTCTTCGCCGCCGCTGTCGGCCTGTCGGTGCTTTTCCATGCCGTGCCGGTGCTTTACATGGCGGTCAAGCTGGTCGGTGCACTGTATCTGATCTGGCTCGGTGTTTCGCTGTTTCGCGCCAAGGCCCAAGGCGATGCGGTTTTGCCGGGAATTCAGCCGAAATCCGCCCGCCGCGCCTTTTTCGAGAGCGTTGCCGTCGAGGTGCTCAATCCCAAGACGGCGATTTTCTTCATGGCGTTCCTGCCGCAATTCATCGATGCCTCGGCAGGGTTTCCGGTCTGGCTGCAGTTCGTCGTGCTTGGAACGATCGTCAATTTGATGTTCTCGTCGGCCGACATTGTTTGCGTGATGCTGGCCGGCGCGGTGACCGCCAGGCTGCGGCGCTCGAGCCGGGCGCAACGACTGATGCGGCGCGCCGGCGGTGCGGTGCTCGTCGGGCTGGGCGTGCATGTCGCGTTGCAGAAAAGCTGACGCACCGTCGCGCTGCCGCGATCGGTCGAAGGCCTGCCGTTGCGTTGGCTGGAATTGCGGTATATCGGCATCGCCATGAACGGCCGGCCCTGCCAATCGAATTTCCCTGTCACTGAAATCGGCTCTCCCGCGCGTTGACATGATCAAGCTGCCTTCACCCGAACCTCTTCACCGCGCCATCTCGCGCTTCGGCAGCGCCACTGTGCTGGTGGTCGGCGATTTCATCCTCGACCGTTTCGTCAATGGCGTAATCGAGCGCATTTCGCCGGAAGCGCCGATCCCCGTGCTGCACGGGCGCGGCGAAACGCTGGCGATGGGTGGCGCCGGCAATGTCGTCGCCAATATCGTTTCGCTCGGCGCCGCCGCCATACCGGTCTCAGTGATCGGTGCTGACGAGGCCGGCAAGAACCTCATGCGCATGCTCGACGAGTTTGGCGTCGACACCGGCGGGCTGGCGCAGGATGCCGATCGCATGACGTCGTCGAAAAGCCGCTTCAGCGCGCTCAACCAGCAGGTGCTGCGTTTCGACGAAGAGGAAATCAAGCCGCTGGGCGATGCCGAGCGGGCGATGATGGTCGGGCCTTTCCGCGACGCGCTGGCGCGCGCCGACATCGTCATCCTGTCCGACTATGGCAAGGGCGTGCTGCTCGACGGCGTCGCCGGCGAGCTGATCTCGATCTGTCGGGAAGCGGGCAAGCCGGTGCTGGTCGATCCGAAGGGCAGCGACTATGCGCGTTATGCCGGCGCGACGGCAATCACGCCCAACCGTAAGGAGCTCGGCGAGGCGGTCGGCCGCGCGGTGTTCGCCGACGACGAGATCGAGGCGGCGGCGCGCCAGCTGATTGCGGCGCACGGTTTCGATTTCGTCGTCGCGACGCGCAGCGAAAAGGGCATGAGCGTCATCGGTGCGGACGACGCCCGGCATATCGCCACGCAGGCGCGCGAAGTGTTCGACGTTTCAGGCGCCGGCGACACGGTGATCGCGACGTTTGCACTGGCGCTTGCTGCAGGGGCGGATCGCGTCATGGCCGGATCGATCGCCAACGCCGCCGGCGGCGTTGTCGTCGGCAAGCGCGGCACGGCGCGGCTGACGATCGAGGAACTCACCGGCGCGCTGTTTCGCTCGCATGGTCCGGTTGCCCACAAGGATGCCATCCTCGATGCCGCCGCCGCCGCGCGGCTGGTGGCGGGCTGGAAGGACGAGGGCTTGAGCGTGGGCTTCACCAATGGCTGTTTCGATATCCTGCATGCCGGCCATGTCAGTCTGTTGCACGCGGCGCGCAGCCTGTGCGACCGGCTGGTGCTCGGCCTCAACAGCGATGCCTCGGTGCGCCGGCTGAAAGGGCCGGGGCGCCCGGTCAACGACCAGCATGACCGGGCCTGCGTGCTGGCAGCACTTGCCTCCGTCGACGCCGTCGTCATCTTCGAGGAGGATACGCCGCTTTCGCTGATCGAGGCGCTGAGCCCCGACATACTGGTCAAGGGCGCCGACTATACGGTCGATCAGGTGGTTGGCGCCGATGTCGTGCAGAAGGCCGGCGGGCGCGTCGTGCTGGTCGACCTCGTCGCCGGCAAGAGCACCACCGGCACCATTGGCAGATTACGCGCCGGAAACTGAGGATTTCATGTCCGAACTGAACGATTACCTGGCCCGCTCGGCGGCCGCCATTTCGGCGATGGTCGAGCGCGACCTGACCAGCGAGATGGAGCGGGCGGTCAGCGCCGTCGTCGCCGCGCTTTCGCAGGGCAAGGCGTTGCTGATCGCCGGCAATGGCGGCTCGGCCAGCGATGCCATCCACATTGCCGGCGAGCTGGTCGGCCGCTTCCTCAGGGAGCGCAAGGCCTACAACGTCATCGCGCTGCCCGCCAATGCGGCGGTGCTGACAGCCTGGGGGAACGACTACGGCTTCGACACGGTGTTTGCGCGCCAGGTCGAGGCGCATGGCTCGGCGGGCGCCGTGCTGCTCGCCATCTCGACCAGCGGCAATTCGCCAAGCATTCTCGCCGCCGCCCAGCAGGCGCGCATGATGGGCATGACGGTCATCAGCCTGACCGGCGACACCGGCGGCAAGCTGAAGCCGCTATCCGACATCCTGCTCAACGTACCCTCGACCTCGACGCCGATCATCCAGCAGGGGCATTTGTGCCTCTACCACCATCTCTGCGAAATGGTCGAAACGCGCCTCTGCGACGCGGGGTGATTGGGTATTCGATTAGGCGCCAGCGCTGAAGCTGCCGATCTCCCCCCTTGTGGGGGAGATGCCCGGCAGGGCAGAGGGGGGCGCTGTCCCGCCGACCTGTCGATGGATTTTCAATCATGCCCTCAGACATGTTATCGGCTGGTCGCAGGTGAACGAGGTTGGCGTTCCTTCACGCCCGCTCTGTCCTGCCGGACATCTCCCCCACGAGGGGGGAGATTGGATGTAGCCTCGGTTTTCGCCAATCTTCAACGCTGAAGACAATTTTGTTCTTGCTTTGTGCCGGCAGCTATGCTATTAATTTGGGTATGGTGATGATTTCCACCAACGACCCGCCCGCCGAGGCGGGTTTTTTGTTTCCGGGTTTTTGTTTCGCAGGCGCTTTGCCTGGTCTCTCAAGCTGAAAGTGCCACCAGCCCTTTGTCCTTGACCCGGCGGATGGTCAGCGCGGTTCGCACCGTATCGACCGAGGCGCTTGGGTCAGAGCACAATTAGTTGGCTTCTGCCAATGTCGCGAAGTTTAGGATTTTTGCGTCATCCAGCGGCGAAAAAGCCGGCCATCTATGATGAGCAGGCTTGCAATGATCGATGTCATCCCCGCGAACTCGAACGGCTCCAGCCTTTCCCCGAGAAACACTGTGCCAAGCAGGATCGCGCTGGCAGGCACCAGAAGCGTCACGAGGGAAGCGTTTGTCGCTCCGGCCGAGGCGATCAGGTTGAAATAGAGGATGAATGCCAGCGCCGTCGTGAAGACCGCAAGAACAGCCACTGCCGCCCATATGGGGACGCTTGACGTCACGATCGCCGCCGGACTGTAGAGAAGGAAAACGATCGGTAACATGACTATGGTGGAGGCAGTGAGTTGGCCGGTCGCCACCACCGATGGCTTCATGTTCTTGAACCGCTTGGCGTAGACGACGCCGAAGCCGTATGAGATGGCCGCCCCGATCACGGCGAGCTTCGCCCAGGCAGGGCCACCAAGATTGGACAGCAGCCCGGGGCCGATCATGATGGCGGCTCCGGCGATTCCGAGCCCCACTCCCGCAAGCTTGGTTGCCGACAATTTCTCATCCGCCGTCAGCAGGTTTGCAATGAGGATCGTCCACAGAGGTGTTGTTGCGTAGAAGATAGAGGCAAGACCCGCACCAATCTCGGTTTGTCCTGTGAAGATCAGAGAGAACGGAATCACGTTGTTGAGCAAAGCCAGGCACAGGAAGGAGCCGGACCTCGCCAGTGCGGGAGCGAACGAAATGCCACATGTCCTCAGCCATAAATGCAGAACCAAGGCGGCGATCGACACCCGATAAAGGACAAGGGCCAGTGGCGGAATCTCGGCTACCGCGATACGCGCGAAGAAGAAGGTGCCGCCCCACAGAAAACCCAGAAGCAGCAACTGCCCCCAGTCGCTTGCCGACATTGAGCGTGTCGGTGCTGTCGTGCTCAACGCTTCGCCTGTCTAATTTCGGAGTGTAAGTGCAGACGATAATACGAATTAAACTGGCGATTATATTGGAAGTTTTGCCTGAATCGACGAGATTTATTAGAATATTAATATTGGAATTAATATTCTAAAGTGTTTTAGAATTCCTATTGTCGAATATCAAAGCTTCCGTTGCTGCGGTCCGGATCAGGCGTGGAACGCCACTAGCCCTTCATCCTTGACCCGGCGGATGGTCAGCGCGGTTCGCACCGTATCGACATTGGCTGCCGAGGCCAGTTCCTCGATGACAAAGGTCTGGAAGGTGCCGAGGTCGCTCGCCACGCAATGCAGCAGGAAGTCGGACTCGCCCGACACCATCCAGGCATCGCGCACGATCGGCCAGCCGCGGGTGCGCTCGGCGAAGGTCTTGAGCTCGGCGTCGGCCTGGTGATGCAGGCCGATCAGGCAGAAGGCGACGACGTCAAGGCCGAGCGCCGGCGCGTTGAGCAAGGCGCGGTAGCCGCGGATGATGCCGGCTTCTTCCAGCCGCCTGACGCGGCGCAGGCATGGCGGCGCCGAAATGCCGACGCGGCTCGACAGTTCGACATTGGTCATGCGCCCGTCCTGCTGAAGCTCGCGCAGGATCTTCCAGTCGATGGCATCGAGATCGGCCTTGATCGGCATGGCGGCTTCCGTGCGGGCTTCCGTGGTGACGCGAAAGAATCTTTCGCGACTTTGTAGTTAAACGACTTTGCTGTCTATTCCATCCGGTGGATCGAGGATTTTCGCATCATCTTGCTACCGGTTGCTTGTCGCCGTCGCCGGTGCGGAAGCTTTCCGGGGACGAACGGCAACTTGCCTTGCTGGCGTCGCAGGCAACACTTACATTACGCGCAACAATCGACGAGAGTTCATGCCACAATCCATGGCTGCTCCCCCGCAGAGGCTTTTCATGATCACCAAGCACGCGCCTGTTCTCATCATCGGCTCCGGCCCTGCCGGCTATACGGCGGCGATCTATGCCGCCCGCGCCATGCTCAAGCCAATGCTGGTCGCCGGCCTGCAGCAGGGCGGGCAACTGATGATCACCACCGATGTCGAAAACTATCCGGGCTTCGCCGACCCGATCCAGGGCCCATGGCTGATGAGCGAAATGCTCAAGCAGGCCGAGCATGTCGGCACCGACATCGTCAACGACATCATCACCGAGGTCGACCTCAATGTGCGGCCGTTCCGCGCCAAGGGCGATTCCGGTACGACCTATACCGCCGACGCGCTGATCATCGCCACCGGCGCGCAGGCGAAGTGGCTGGGCATCCCGAGCGAACACACCTTCATGGGCTTTGGCGTCTCGGCCTGCGCCACCTGCGACGGCTTCTTCTATCGCGGCAAGGATGTCGCGGTGATCGGCGGCGGCAATTCGGCGGTGGAGGAAGCGCTCTATCTCTCCAACCTGGCCAAGAGCGTCACCGTCATCCACAGGCGCAGCGATTTCCGCGCCGAGCGCATCCTGCGCGAGCGGCTGCTGCAGAAGGACAATGTCCGCGTCATCTGGGATACGGTCGTCGACGAGATCACCGGCCGGCCCGGCAAGGCGCCGATGCCGCCTTCGGTCGAAGGGCTGAAGCTGCGCAATGTGGTGACCGGGCAGGAGATGCATCTCGTGGTCGACGGCGTGTTTGTGGCGATCGGCCACGCACCGGCGGTCGAGCTGTTTGCCGGCAAGCTGAAGCAGAAGCCGAACGGTTATCTGTGGACGGCACCGGATTCGACCCGCACCGACATGCCGGGCGTGTTCGCCGCCGGCGACGTGACCGACGATATCTACCGCCAGGCGGTGACGGCGGCCGGGCTTGGCTGCATGGCCGCGCTCGAGGCGGAAAAATATTTGGCGGGGATCGAGGTTCACCGCGAAGCGGCGGAGTGATTGTTGAACAAGCGGCTGAGAAAAGCCGCGCAAAAGCCTGATTTTTCATTCAGACGCCAAAACAGGCGGACGCCAGAAAACAGGACGAGGGGAAATCATGGCGTTGGATTGGGACAAGCTACGCGTGTTTCACGCCGCAGCAGAAGCGGGGTCGTTCACCCATGCCGCGGAAACACTGCATTTGTCGCAATCGGCGATCTCGCGGCAGGTCAGCGCGCTCGAGCATGACGTCGGCGTGCCGCTGTTCAATCGCCACGCCCGCGGCCTGGTGCTGACCGAACAGGGCGAGATGCTGTTCCGCACGGCGCACGACGTGCTGATGAAGCTCGAAACCATCAAGTCGCGGCTGACCGAGACTAAGGACCGGCCCTCCGGCGTGCTCAGGGTGACGACCACGGTCGGCCTCGGCGCCGGCTGGCTGACCGAGCGCGTGCAGGAATTCATCGAGCTCTATCCTGAGGTCAGCCTGCAGCTTATCCTCGCCAATGAGGAGCTCGACCTCACAATGCGCCAGGCCGATTGCGCCATCCGGCTGCGCCAGCCGCAGCAGCCCGACCTCATCCAGCGCCGCCTGTTCACCGTGCATTTCCATCTCTACGCGGCGCCCTCCTATGTGAACAAATACGGCAAGCCGAATTCGATCGCCGAGCTGAAGGCCCATCGCATCGTCACCTTCGGCGTGCCGGTGCCGGCGCATTTGTCGGAACTGAACTGGCTGGAAACGGTCGGCGATTTCGAAGGCGGGCAAAGGGTGCCGACGCTGCAGATCAATGACATCCTGTCGATCAAACGGGCGGTGCAGGGCGGCGCCGGCATCGCCATGCTGCCGGATTACGTGGTCAGCAAGGATTCCGGGCTGGTGCAGTTGCTGCCCGAGACCGAGGTGCCGTCCTTCGACACCTATTTCGCCTATCCCGACGCGATGAAGAACCAGGCGAAGCTGCATGTCTTCCGCGATTTCATCATCGCCAAGGCGCGCAGCTGGTCGTTTTAGAGTGCGTCGATAGTCAGCCTAGGTTGCGACGCCGATGGCGGGCTTTTGGGCGACATGCACCCAGCAAGGTCTGGCTGCCGAAAAAACAAACGCGTGCTGCACGATTCCACGTCATCCTGCGTTTTTCGACTTTCCGAGCAAGAATCGCTGCCGATTCGCGGCTGCAGATCGATTTTTGCCTTGCCGCAGGCTGCATTTCAGCGATTCAACTGGTCCTATTGCGCTTCGGGCCGGATTGGACCACAGCCGGCGCCTTTTTGCATGTGTGTGTTGCAAAATAGATGCTTGTTTCTTGGGCATGAAGAGCACATATATAGATCATCTCCTGAGCGCGTTCTCCTCCCATTAGCGCTCTCGAGTGTTCCCCTCTGGAGGTTAGCCTTAACAGGCACTTCCAATCAAACTCAGCCGGGTCTTCATTGATCCGGCTTTTTTGTTGCCCGAAACCAACACATCGCCAGAAAATCGGCCGGAACTGGCGCGTAACAGTGACATGTAACCTCGGGTAACATGCCGCGGGCGCGCCAAATCGATTAAGCAGAGCATAGGACGCGGTGTGGCTCGTCCGGGGGATGGGGGCATCACTCGGACGACCCGGGCTCAGGCGGCTACCGCGTCCGAACCTTCCTCCGCCGCCAGGCACCGGCGGCAAGCATGCGGCGGACCTGCCGTTTCGCCTCCCACGAAGACGGTCCGCAACGAAACGGCGCCCGGATGATCCGGGCGCCGTTTCCTTGTGTTCTGGCCGCAAGCTGTTGTTTCAGGCGGCCTTGCCGTTGGCGTTCAGCGCTTCGTCGGCCAGCCGGCCAGTGAGTTCGGCCATGTGGTCGAAGACGGCCCGGTAGCTGGCGACACCCGCAGTGGCAGAGCGCAGCTCGATGATGAGGTCGCCGATCTCGGCCTGCGGCATGGTCGCCTCGACAACGTCCCATCCCGGCCAATCAGGCCGCGCGTCGTAGCCGAGGATCTGGCCGCGCCGCTGCGGGATCAGCGCGATGATCTTCGACGTCGCATCCGACGGCGTGACGATCTCGACCTTCATCACCGGTTCGAGCAGCACCGGCGAGCACGCGGCCATACCTTCCTTCATCGCCAGCTTCGCCGCCATCTGGAAGGCCATATCGGAGGAATCGACGGCATGGTAGGAGCCGTCGGAAAGGTTGACGGCAACATCGACGACCGGGAAGCCGAGCGGCCCGGATTTCAGGTAATCGCGCACGCCGGTCTCGACCGACTGGATGTAGGTCTTCGGCACGACGCCGCCGGTGATCGTATCGGTGAACTGGAAGCCTGACCCGCGCGGCAGCGGTTTGATCTCGATCACCACGTCACCGAACTGGCCGTGGCCACCCGATTGCTTCTTGTGGCGGCCGCGCTGCTGCGTCGCTTTGCGGATCGTCTCGCGGTAGGGCACGGCCGGCACATGGCCTTCGACCGGGATCTGGTTCTTGCCTTCCAGCCGCTCGCGCACGACGCGCAGATGCATCTCGCCATGGCCAGACAGCACGGTTTCGGCCGAATCCTGGTTGTGATGCAGGTTGAGCGAGGGATCTTCCTCGGCCAGGCGCTGGATGGCCGCCGACATCTTGACCTCGTCCTTGCGCTCTTTCGGCCGCAGAGCGAAGGCGAAGACCGGTTGGGGCGGCGCCAGCGTGACCAGCGGCTTGATGCCGCCCTTGGTCGAGCTCAGCGTCTGGCCCGTCCTGACGGCGTCGAGCTTGCCGAGCGCGACCGTGTCGCCGGCCTTGGCCGAAGTCAGCTTGAACTGGTCCTTGCCGAGCATCTTGTAGATGCCGGAGACCTTTGCCGTTTCGCCATTGGAAAGGAACAGCTCGGCGGCGTCGGCGACCTGGCCGGACAGGATGCGCGACACCGACAGCTTGCCGCCATGCGGGGTGTGGACGGTCTTCATCACCTGGACCACGGTGGCATTGCCATCGGGCGCGCCGAGACGCCGGCGCGTCGCCTCGATGTCGGGTGCGTCGTGACGGATTGTCTTCAACAGGCGCAGCACGCCATTGCCCTTCTCGGCGGTGCCGATCAGCACCGGCGTCACTATGCCGTCGCGCAGGTCGGCGGCAAGATCGTCGAAGATCGCATCCTTTGGCGGTTCGATCTCGTCCAGCAATTGCTCCATCAGCCGGTCGTCATGGTCGGCGAGCGTCTCCAGCATGGAAAAACGCGCCTCGAGCTCGCGCGCCTTGTCGTCGCTCGGGATCTGCGCGACCTCGCTCTCGGCATATTCGCGATAGATGTAGGCTCGCTCCAGGGCGAGGTCGATCGAGCCGATGACGACACCGTCCTTGCGCAGCGGGATCTGGCGCAGCAGCAGAGGCACCGAGCTTGCAGGCTGCAGCATCTTCAGCGTGTCGCGCACGCCTGCTATCGCCTTGTCGACCTTGTTCAGGAAAAGGATGCGCGGCACGCCGAGATCATCGAGCTTGCGCATGATCAGCTGCAGGGCAGGGATCTTCTTCTCGTCGGCTTCGGCGACGACCACGGCGACGTCGCAGGCGGCCAGCACCGGCTCGGCTTCGAAGGAGAATTCGATGGAACCGGGACAATCGACGAAGGTGAACGGCTCGCCCATGAATTCGGTGGTAGCGAAGGTCGCCTCGACGCTCATCGCATGGGCACGCGCCTCGGGCGAATGATCGGAAACGGTATTTCCCGACGAAACGGGATTCTGGCGGGGAATGGCGCCTGTACGGGCGAGTATGGCTTCGAGAAGTGTCGTCTTACCGCTTGCGAAGGGACCGACTATGGCAATGCATTTCGGTCCCGTGCGTCGTCCTCCGGCGCGAGTACCCATGGCTGACCTCCACTCAGGCGTTTCCCTGTGAGCGGCGGCCGGCCTGTCGGCCGTCGCGGGCGAGGCTTTTTTCAATTTGCCACCTACCCAAAGGGCATCGTCCCACGGGCAGGCCGGGAGGGCAAGGGATTTGAAGTTGAAGGGATTGGAAGTTGACGTTCAGCCGGTGCCGGTGCGCCGCGACGCCAGCGGGATTGCGTCCACGCGCTGCACTGCCGCCGTCTCGGCAAAGCGCGCGAGCAACGGATTGAACAGGTCCGCACGCTCCCAGAAAGGCGCATGCCCGGCGCCGGGGATGATGTGGCAATGCTCCCACAGCGAGCCGTAGGCCAGCGTCTCAAAATAGCCGAGCCGGACGAAGGGGTCGTTCTCGCCATTGACTATGGCGACCGGAAATGCGGCTTGCTCGACCACCTGTCGCTGGTCGGCGCCCTTGCCTGTGAGCATGCCGCGCGTCACCGCGGCGCGCAGCCGGCCGTCGGTGCGCAGGATGGTTTTGCGGAAGGACGGGTCGGCGGTGTCGCCGAAGCAGAGCGTTTCGAAGCGCTCGGCATCGCGTTCGGAATACGTCTTTTTGGACGCCAGCAGCATGTCCCAATGCGCATGGAAGCCGCGCAGCATGCCGAAAGGGCCCTTGGATACCGGCGGCGCGCCGGTTAGCATCAGCCCGCCGACGGCGCGGTGGAAACTCGCGAGCTCGATTGCCACGTGCCCGCCAAGCGACCAGCCGAAGACGACGGCGCGGCCGATCCCCAAGGCATCGAGGAGCTGAGCCGCCGACTGGGCAAGGCCGGCGATGGTGTAGTCCGTCGCCGGATCGCGGGCGTCAGACGATTCGCCATGGCCGGGCAGGTCGAAAGCAATCAATCGATGGGCAGCGGCCAACGGGCTGTCGAACTGGCGGGCGAATACGGCGCGCGAACTGCCCGAGCCGTGGATCAGGACAAGCGGGATGCCGCGTCCCGACGACTGGCTGAGGCGCAAATCCGCTTGCGGCGTGCGGATCGTGCGGTGGGAAACGGCCATATCTGGTTGGACCTTCGGATTGTCTCGAGGTCAACATCGCATGCCGAGATCACCATGTTGTTTAGAACGGTGGTTAAGAAATGATTTCTCGGCTTGCGCCGGGTATGATGCAGCGAATCCACCACAGCTAACCCCGGGACCCTGATGATGGAATCCACACTCGACCTTCTCCTCTCGATCAGCAGCATCGCCACGCTCGGCCAATATGCCTGGTCGATGCGCGCGCATTTCCAGTCATCGAGCATGTCTCAAGGCGCCATGATCATTTCGGCCGTCGTCGTCGGCACGGCGCTGTTCTTTCTTGCACTGCTGTGGATCGAGCGGCAGCCGGTTGCAGCGAAGATCGTCGGGCTCGCCATCGAACTGGCAAGCTCGGCGCTTTTCTGGTGGGCGATCTCGGTCTCGCGCAAGGCGCGGCTGCGTTTCGCGTTCGATCCGGACAATCCCGACAGCCTGGTGACCGAAGGCCCTTATCTCCATGTCCGCCATCCGTTCTACACGTCCTACATCATCTTCTGGATCGGATGGGGCATCGCGACCTGGTCGGTGTGGGCGGTGGTGCCGGTCGCCGGCATCGTTACGATCTATGTGATCGCGGCCTTGGACGAAGAGCGAAAATTTTCGCGGACAAGGCTGGCCGATGCCTACAACGCCTACCGCACGCGCACCGGCCTGTTCTGGCCTCGCCTTGCCCGTAGCCGGGCAGGACATGCAGCCGGCATCGGACGAAAGTGGTAGGGTCTAAGTCCGCACACCGAGGAATCAAATCGAGGATTGCGACGATGAAGATCATTGCCTGCGGCAGCGTGCCGACGATCGTTGCGCCGGAGACATATTTCACCGGCCGGGTTTTGCAGACGCCGATCATCGAGAAAGAGGCGCCGGCGCGGCTCAGGGCCACGCTGGTCAGCTTCGAGCCCGGCGCCCGCACCCACTGGCACACGCATCCGCTCGGCCAGACGCTCTATGTCACGTCCGGTGCCGGCCTCGCGCAAAGCTGGGGCGGGCCGATCCAGGAGATCAGGGCCGGCGACGTCGTCTCCTTTGCGGCCGGCGAAAAGCACTGGCACGGCGCCGCGGCCAAATCGGCGATGACCCACATCGCCATGCAGGAGGCGCTCGACGGCTTGCATGTCGACTGGCTGGAGAAGGTCAGCGACGAGCAGTATGGCGGCTGAAACGTCTCAGGCCAGCGAGGCAGTAAAGCGCTGGATGCGCGTGCAGGCCTCTTCGAGCAGTGTCTCCGATGTGGCGTAGGAGATGCGGAAGTTCGGGCCGAGGCCAAAGGCCGAGCCGAAAACAACCGCCACGCCCTCGGCCTCGAGCAGTTCCGAGCAGAAGGTTTCGTCGCTGTCGATCACCTTGCCGCTCTTGGTCTTCTTGCCGATCAGCTGGGCACAGGAGGGATAGACGTAGAAAGCACCCTCCGGCGACGGGCAGGTGATGCCGCGCGCCTGGTTGAGCATCGAGACGACGAGATCGCGCCGGCCCTGGAAGATCGCCTTGTTCTTCGGGATGAAATCCTGCGGGCCGTTCAGCGCTTCGACCGCCGCCCATTGGGCGATGGTGCAGGCGCCGGAGGTCTGCTGGCCCTGGATCATGTCCATCGCCTTGATCAGCGGCACCGGGCCTGCCGCATAGCCGATGCGCCAGCCGGTCATGGCATAGGCCTTCGACACGCCGTTCATGGTCAGCGTGCGCTCATAAAGCTTAGGCTCGACCTCGGCGATCGTCTTGAAGACGAAGTCGCCATAGGTCAGATGCTCGTACATGTCGTCGGTCAGCACCCAGACATGCGGGTGCTTCAACAGCACGTCGGCCAGGCTCTTGAGCTCCGCTTCGGTATAGGCGGCGCCCGAGGGGTTGGACGGCGAGTTCATCAACAGCCATTTGGTGCGCGGCGTGATCGCCTTCTCCAGCACGGCCGCCGTCAGCTTGAAGCCGTTGTCGATCGAGGTCTCGACAAAGGCCGAGGTGCCGCCGCAGATCGCTACCATTTCGGGATAGCTCACCCAATAGGGCCGCGGGATGATCACCTCGTCGCCGGGGTTCAGTGTCGCCATGAAGGCGTTGAACAGGATCTGCTTGCCGCCGGTGCCGACGATGGTCTGCTCCGTCCGGTAGTCGAGATTGTTCTCACGCTTGAACTTTTTCGCGATTGCTTCGCGCAGCGGCACGATGCCGGAGACCGGCGGATATTTCGTCTCGCCGCGGCGGATCGCCTCGATTGCGGCGTTCTTGATGTTGTCGGGGGTGTCGAAGTCCGGTTCGCCGGCGCCCAGCCCGATCACGTCCCGGCCGGCGTTTTTCAGCTCGCGCGCTTTCTGCGTCACCGCGATGGTCGCGGAAGGCTTTACGCGGGAAAGGGCGTCGGCAAGAAAGGCCATGAGAGATATCTCCAGAAAGCACCGGCGCGGCGAAGGCGCCGCGGCGCCTCTCATGTCGCATCATCTGGTCAAGCGCAAGCCCCGGCGCAAGCCCAGCGCAGGCATTGTCGAATGAGCCAACGCGCAATGCTGGCAACAATAAATTCATCAACGATCGGTAAAAGCTTGAACGGCAGGACCGTGGCCGGTCTGCCAGTCTCGTACAGCGAGGAACCGTGACGCGCAGCATCGAGCTTGCCCATATCATCCGCCATGATGACGGCACCGCCAGCGGTGTCTGGGGGCTCTATACGCTGCAAAGCGCTTTCCAGCCGATCTTCGCCTTCAACAAGGGCAAGCTTTCCGTCGTCGCCTTCGAAGGGCTGATCCGGCCGTTCCGCGACGGCGAGCCGCAGCAGCCGATGAGTTTCTTCAACAGCTGTCCGGCGGTCGACCGCCTGCATATCGAGGCGCTGACACGGACGCTGCACCTTCTGAACGCCGGCGCCTGCCTGCCGCGAGACGCCTCCATCTTCATCAATTTCGATCCGTCGGTGTTCACCGATCGCGGCATCGCCGACAAGGCGCTGCGCGACATGCGGCTGGTGCTGCACGAGGCCGACATCGATCCGCGCCGCGTCGTCTGCGAGGTCACCGAGCAGAAATCGGCGTCGCAGGAAACGCTCTACAATTTCGTCGAGGCGCTCAGGGGCAACGGTTTGCGCATTGCCGTCGACGATTACGGCGCCGACGAATCCGACATCAATCGCATCAAGGAACTCAGGCCGGACATCGTCAAGTTCGATGCCGACTGGATCATGACGCTGATGGAATCCGGTGCCGGCTTCGCCTTGCTGACCGCCATGGTGACCAGCTTCGAAGAGCAAGGCATCCGTACGGTGTTCGAGGGCATCGAGACGGGCTGGCAGCTCGAGCTTGCCGAAAAGTCGGGCGCCTCGATGGTGCAGGGCTACGTGCTGGCACGCCCTGAGCTCGCGCCGACCAGCTTCCGCGTCTTCGACACGAGCGGGCAGGCGGCCGCGGTGTCGGCCGATGCGGAGAAGGTGCCTGCGGCGGTTCCGCCATCGCGACGGCCGATGCGGCCCTTTGGCCGCAGGGTGGCATCGTGACCGGGCAAGCCGATATGCGGCGCAAGGTCGGCGAAGCGATCTTTGCCGACGAGGTCGGCATCGAATATGGCGTCTACGGCGCATTCCGGCTGAGGAGCGCCTACCAGCCGGTCTTCGCGCCGCGCGGCAGATTTCTCGCCGCCGTCGCGGTCGAGGGACTGATCGAGCCGCATCGTGCAGGCAGGCCGGTGGCGCCGCAAATGTTCTTCGAAGGCGTGCCGGCAGCGGATCGGCTATTTGTCGAAACCATATGTCGGGTGCTGCATTTGCGCAACTTCCGCAACATCGGCGTCGACGGGCTCGACCTGTTCTTCAACTACAATCCGCTGATCAACGATGACCCCGCACGGGCGCTGGCCGAAATCAGGCTGATGACCAGGCATCTGGCGGATTTCGGCCTGCATCCCGGCATGCTGGTCTGCGAGATCACCGAGCAGGCTGCCGGCGACAAGGTGCTTGTCAGCCTGGCGCGCGAGATGCGGCGCGACGGCGTCCGTATCGCCATCGACGATTTCGGCACCGGGCATTCGACGGAAGAAAGGGTCGCGCTGGTGCAGCCCGACATCGTCAAGATCGACGGCACCTGGTTCGCCGAATTCTGCCGCCATGCCGCCGCCGAGCGGTTTTTCCGGCCGTTGGTTTCGACGCTGCACGACCGTGGCGCCAAGGTGCTGGTCGAAGGCATCGAGAACGCCACGCATCTGCGCGTCGCGCTGGATGGCGGCGTCGACCTGCTGCAGGGCTTTTATCTTGCCCGGCCGGCGCTGGCCGGTACGATGTTCGATGAGGAGCCGCTGTCGAGCGACAGACTGCTTGGCAGGGATAGCAACGTCATCCCTTTGTTCGGATGAATGCATCAGCGGCGCTGATGGTTACGCCAAAACAAATCACTGGATGAAGCCGCCGCTGCCGCGATAGAGGCTGGAGGCTGGATCAAGCCCTGAGACGGGTGGTTGCGAGCAAGGGGGAGCACCGATGATACTCTATGGAATGATCGACAGCGGCAATTGCTACAAGCCGCGCCTGTTGATGGCCAAGCTCGGCATCGCTTTCACCAATGTCGAGGTCAGCTCGCATGCCGGCGACACGCGCAAGCCCGACTATGTCGCGAAAAACCCGAACGCCATGGTGCCGCTGCTCGAACTCGACGACGGCCGCCGGCTGGCCGAATCCAATGCCATCCTGCTCTACCTCGCCGAAGGCACGCGGTTCCTGCCGGCGGACAGATACGAACGCGCGCTGGCCTATCAGTGGCTGTTCTTCGAGCAATACAGCCACGAGCCTTATATCGCCGTGCGCAGAGCGCTGCTGACCTTCCCTGAAAGAGCCAAGGACGCGACGCCCGAGCGGCTGGCGCTGACGCTGGAGCGCGGCAACAAGGCGCTCGGCGTCATGGATAAGCACCTGGCCGGGAGCAGCTTCTTCGCCGGCAGTGCGCTCAGCGTCGCCGACATTGCGCTCTATGCCTATACGCATACGGCCGAGACGGGCGGCTTTCAGCTCGACGCCTATCCGGCGGTCGCCGCCTGGCTGCAACGGGTCGAGGCCGACCCGGGGCATGTGCCGCTGGAGTGGTTGCCTTAGTTCTGTGCTCACGCTTGTCGCCGCTTCGCGGCTCGCTCCGGACGTCGCGCTTGTGGCTTCGGCCCGTGGCGTGAATGGTCGCGCGGCTATTTCAGCAGGCGATCATATTCGGAATGGGTGCCTATCCAGAACCAGACCACGTCATCGTGGTCGCGAACAGCTACGGCGCGGTAATTGACATCAACCCGCGCCGACCAACAGCGCCCGACCTGTTTGAAAAGCAACGACGGGTGGAACGGCCCAGAATTCAGTTTGGCGAAACGTCTGTTCGCCTTTGCTTTGATCAACGAGGGCAGTTTTGCGTAAGCCTCCCAAAACGAGGGAGCGGCAAAATGCTTCACAGAGGCCGAGTCCGGCCGGCGCGATGATCAGCCAAGGCCTGCTCGGCAAGCCTGTCCAGCCTGCCGGCCTTGGCATCGCCTTCAAACTGCTGGTCCCACATGTCGGCCTGCAGCGCCTCGAACCATGCGGCGAACGCCTTGAGCTCTTCGGGGCTTAGTTCGGCGACGGATTTCTCAATCTGTTCAAGCTTGCTCATGGGTTGATGGTACCATGACCGGGGTAAAAACACCACAAAGTGGTCCCACAGGACCAAGGCGGTGGTTCATCGGAATCCAGACAGCAAAAAGGCGGGACAAAATCCCGCCTTCCCATGCTTGGTAGCCTGATCGGGAGCGTTTTGGCCGGGCCGGCAGCAATCTGCTGCTTCGACTTGTCGGGGTCTTTCGCTCCGGCGCGCTTCTCGCGCGACCGCCAGTACATCCGTGACTTGCCGCGCGCCCCGGGCTATCGCCCGGCGCGCACCATTCGCAAAATCAGGCTGCCTTGCTCAGAGATCCAGCGGACGACTTGCCAGTGCGGCGGTCCTGCTCGATCTCGAAGTTGATCTTCTGGCCTTCGACCAGGGTCGACAGTCCAGCGCGCTCGACTGCGGAGATGTGAACGAAAACGTCCGCGCCGCCGCTGTCAGGCTGGATGAAGCCGAAACCCTTGGTGGAATTAAACCACTTGACCGTACCTGTTGCCATTTCGATAGTCCTTTACGTTTGCTTTAGTTTGACTGGACCGAAACCCAGCCGGTTTGTATCGAGATTTTGGAGATAGAACGTCAGCAAACGCGAATATCGCGAGGCCCGGATCGATCGGCCGAAATATCAATGGACCGCATATAATATGCTTTCGCGCGAAAAACAAGACGGGGCGGAAAATGGCGCGGCGGCAACGCTGCCCAACGGCCGCCCCAATCGCGTGAGAGCGTCGTCGTTGCGCGCCTGACGCGGGAGGACCGCGCCGGCTTCGGGCGCGACCGGGTTTTGGGGGAGAGGGCCATGAAAATCGTTCTGCTTGCCGCTTGCCTGACGCTGGTGGCCGCCGAGGCGCAGGCGGTCTCGCGCTACGACCCGACGCGCATGAGCTGCGGCAAGGTGCAGGCGACGATCGCGCGCGAGGGCGCCGTCATCCTGCGTTACAGATCGGCGCGCGTGCCGGGGCTGGCGCTCTACGACTGCTATGTGCGGAGCCAGCAATTCTGCGACATCGGCGAGGTCAGGGCGCGGGCCTCGGTGCCGAGTGCCGACACGAATTCCTGCACCGTCTACAAATGCAAGCGGGTGGAGATCGACCGGCGTTTCCGCCGGCGCCTGCTTCCGGATTAGGGGCGGTTGACGTCCCAGGGGTGCGGGCGTCACCTGAATATCAGCACACCTAGAACCCGAACGACACTTGTGACGGCGGCGGCGGGCCGACGCGTACGCCTTCCATTGCCAGCATCTTTTCCTTGGTGGCCGAGCCGCCGGGCGCGGAAAATCCGCCGATCTTGCCGCCGGCGGCAAGGATGCGATGGCAAGGGATGACCAGCGGCACCGGGTTGGCGCCGAGTGCGGCGCCCGTCTCACGCGCCAGCCCGGCATGGCCGGCGCGTTTGGCCAGTTCGCCATAGGTGGTGGTTTCGCCGAAGGCGAGCTTTCGTGCCGCGTCATAAATCGCCAGGCGGAACTCGTCGACGCCGCTGAGATCGACCGGCACGCCGGAGAAATCGATATCCTCGCCGGCGGCATAGGCCTTGATCGAGGCGATCAGCTCCGTAACCCATTGCGGCTCGGGCTTGGCTGCCTGGTCGATGTCTGAGGCATGGCGCAGCAACCGGCGCTCCACCGCGTCGCGACTGCGCTGCGGCAGGCAGAGCCGGGTCAGCCCGGCATCGCTCCAGGCGATGCCCATGAAGCCGAGCACGGTTTCGAATACCGCGTGGCCGGCGGTGGCATGAGAGGCGTCCATGGCGTGCTCCTTTCCGGAATCCTTCGAAGTACAAATCCAGAACAATATCGCATTTCCCGGCCCGGCTCGCCACCCGAAAACCACCGTCTACCGCGGATTGCCGGGGGAAAGATGCTGGTGTAAGGACTTCTTAACACCCGACGAACCGGACCCGAGCGCCGCTTGCCAGCAAAATTCCTCTTTCCCGTCCTTGCGGCGGTGTTGGCCGTGGCCGCTCTCAGCGGTTGCACCTCGACTTCGCCGGTGACCTCGGCGCCCGCCTTCACGGAAAACTCTGCCAACACCGATGCCGGCTTCACGCTGGCGCTGCCCGACACGGTTTCGGTCCTGCCGGAACCGTCCGGCCTCGCCCAGACGGCAGCGCTGCCGGTCGAGCCGGCCGCCGCCTTTGCCGGGGCGACGCCGCTGGCGGCTTCTGCGCCCGCCGTCATGACGGCCAATGCCCAGCCAGCCATCGCAACGGCCGCTGTCGCCATGCCGGTCACCGAACAGACCGCCGCCATGCCCGGCGTTCAGCCGGTTTCCTACACCGTGCCGCAGAACCCGGCCGCTCTGGCCGCGACCGACCTGGCAGAGGGCCAGTCGAACGCCGGCGGCCGCAGCGAGATCGAGCGGCTGATCGAGAAATATTCCGCGCTTTACCAGGTGCCGGTCGATCTGGTGCGCAGCGTCGTCAACCGCGAGAGCACCTTCAACCCGAAAGCCTACAATCGCGGCCATTGGGGGCTGATGCAGATCAAGCACGCGACGGCGCGCGGCATGGGCTATGACGGGCCGGCGAGCGGCCTGTTCGACGCCGAGACCAATCTGAAATATGCGGTGAAATATCTGCGCGGCGCCTGGCTGGTCTCAGGCGGCAACCCCAAGCGCGCCGACCGGCTCTACCAGAGCGGCTATTATTACGACGCCAAACGCAGGGGGATGCTGAGCGAAACCGGCCTCGGCAGCGACCGCCTGCGCCGCCGCATGCAGCCCGATGCCTGAGCCGCGTCCGCCGGCGCCAAACGAAATAAGACTGCGCAAGGTCCTCGACGACACGCTTCTGGCGCCGCGCTGGCCAGAAGGTTTTTTCATGCGCGGCTTCGAAGCCGCCGATGCGCTTGCTCTGCATGCGCTGTTGACCGCGGTGTTCGACGACGGCGCCGACGGGCCGTTCGACGAATGGTGGCCGCGCATTTCGGGCGACGCCGAATTCGATCCCGCTTTGTGTTTCCTGGTCATCGACCGCAAGGGCCGGCTGGCGGGCGCGGCACTCTGCTGGACGCGGGCTTTCGTCAAGGACCTTGCCGTCCATCCCGAGGCGCGCGGCAAGGGCATCGCCGAGGCGCTGATGCGGCACGCCTTTGCGGTGTTTCAGGCAAGGGGCGCGGTGCATGTCGACCTCAAGACCAACACGGTCGAGAACGCCGCCGCCGTCAGGCTCTATCAGCGGCTGGGAATGGTCGAGGTGGATTGGGCGGGGTGAGGTTCGGGGCAAGCGCCTCGGTAAGTGCGGCGATGTTCAGCAGAGGCTCCGACGCTCGAAGGTAACGGCATGGATCCTAGGGTCTCCGCGACGTCGCTTCGCTCCTGCTCCGCCCTAGGATGACGAAGGTACAGTGCATAAGGCCAATCGCGGACGTTGGAGATTGGCTGGAAACCTCCCCTCGCTTCGTCATCCTAGGGCGGAGCGAACGCGAAGCGGAGCGCAGACCCTAGGATCCATGCCGTTACCATGGCTGTGGAGCGCAGCGCCCCAAAAGGCCCTCATGTGATTTGACGCTGCCGCGCGCTGACCTACCCTCTAATGCCGGAACCGAGGAGACGAGCGATGCAGTCACCTTTCAATCGGAGCGTCGCGCTGGCCGCGGCGGTGATCTTGGCCGCCGCCACCGCAGCCTATGCCCATCATGGCTGGTCGTGGACGCAGGACGGGTTTTTCGAACTCAAGGGCCGGATCACGGCCATCTATATCGGCAATCCGCACGCCACGCTGGATGTCGACGCCGAGGGAGCGGTCTGGCGGGTGGAGATGGCTCCGCCCTCCCGCACCATTGCCGCCGGCTTCACGGAAGGTGTTGCCAAGGTCGGCGACGAGGTGACCGCGATCGGCCACCGCTCGCGCGACGAGAGCGAAAAGCGCATGAAGGCAGTCCGCATCATCGTCGGCGGCAAGACCTATGATGTCTATCCCGACCGCGTGCCGCCGGCCTGAATGGACGGGTTTTTCGCCGGCATCGAGCAACTCGCGCTTGTGCGGGGACTGAAGGCCTCCTTCGTCGCCTACCCCATTGTCAACGCGCTGCACATCATGTCGATCGGCGCGCTGCTGACCAGCGTCTGGCTGATGGACCTCAGGATCCTGGGCGCCTTCCGCTCACTGCCGCAGCCGGCGTTCGTGGCGCTGCTGCGCCGCACCGCATTGGGCGCGTTCGGCGGTGCGCTGGTCACGGGCTCGCTGCTGTTTTCAGTCAGGGCGAGCGAATATGCGGCGATGCCGATCTTCCTCGCCAAGATGACACTCATCCTCCTCGCCGGCGCCAATTTCCTCGTCTTCATGCGCCGCGCAAAAGGCGGTGACGAGCCGGCTGGTGGGGTCGCCATCGTCCTGGCGGCGCTTTCGCTGGTGTTGTGGACGTCCGTGCTGTTTGCGGGGCGGTTTATTGGTTTTCTCGGCTAGTCCAACTGATCGGGGTGGGACAAGCAGGCGGCTGAGCTGTTTTTATTTACGCGCTGGGATCATATGGTGCCTAGAGAAAAGCGGCAATTTCTGCTTGTGTTTCAAGTGAATTCCTCCTCAGATCTCGCCCGGGGATACGGAGGGTGAGTCATTGAGCAAATTGCCGAAGAGATTTGTCCTTTTGCGCTTGCTTGGATTGGCGGTGTTTGCCTTGCTGGCGACAATTGCACCCCGCCTTGCCGTCGCGGAATCATCCGACATCCCTATGGCGGTGGTCGGGCCGATGACCGGAGATTGGGCCGTCTATGGCGAGGAGATGCGGCGTGGTGCCCAACTGGCAGCGGACGATATCAACGGTGAGGGCGGCATCGGTGGGCGGAAGATAACACTCACATTTCTTGATGACGAGGGCAGGCCGGACGCGGCAATTTCCGTCGCTAGGAAGCTGGCAAAAGGCGGTGTTCGCTTCGTCATTGGCCACTACAATTCCGGCGCTTCAATCCCGGCGTCGATCATCTACGCGAAGAACAACACGTTGATGGTGAGTCCGGCATCGACGAATCCTGCACTCACCGACGCCAAGCTATGGAACACCATCCGTACGGCGGGACGAGACGATGTGCAGGGCACATTTGCTGGCGAGTATATGGCAGGACACTTTTCCGCAAGAAATCTGGCGATTGTGAGCGACGGCACACCCTATGGCGATGGCTTAGCCGCAAAAGCGAGAAAGGCATTGTTGGCCAAGCGCCGACCCGAAAAGCTGTTCAGTAGGATTGAGCCTGGACAAGCCAACTTCTCCAGACTCGTCGCCAAGATCGAGGCCGCAAAGATCGGAGCGGTCTTTTTCGCGGGGCTCGCCGATGATTTCGGGCGGCTTATTCGGGAAACCAGCGAGGCCGGATTGAAAGTCCAGTTCATTTCCGGGGACGGGGCTATGGTCAAAGATCTGTCGGCAATAGCGGGGCCGGCAGTTGAAGGCACCCTGATCATGTTTTCATTCGAGGACCGTGATAACCCAGCCGCACAGGACGTCGTCAGGCGCTTTCGATCGCAAGGTTTCGAGCCGGAAGCCTATACGTTGAAGACTTACGCGGCTGTTCAAGTGATCGCCAATGGTATCAAAATGGCTGGAGTCCAGGCACCAAGGGCTGTTGCCGCTTCCATAAGATCAGGCCAGCCGATCCCTACCGTGGTTGGCGATCTGACCTTCGATGCAAAAGGCGATCGGCGTGAGCGTGACGTGAGGATGTATGTTTGGAGGAAGCAAGCCGACCGCCGTTTCATGCTGGATGCGGCGGATTAATCGTTTGTCGGTATCAGCGCTGAGCGGATAGTGGCAGGTTCACAAGCGCCGGCGGGACAGCGCCCCCCTCTGGCCTGCCGGCCATCTCCCCCACAAGGAGGGAGATTGGCTAATCGCCCTAGGCAAAATACTCCTGCAGCGGTCTCACCTCGAGGCTTCCCGCCCGCAGCGCCGCAATCGCCTCAGCCACCGCAGCCGCGCCCGACAGCGTCGTGTAATACGGCACCTTCTGCATCAGCGTGGCGCGGCGGAGCGACTTCGAGTCCGAGACCGCCTTCTGGCCGTCCGTGGTGTTGAAGACGATCTGCACCTGGCGGTTGCGGATGGCGTCCTCGATGTGCGGGCGGCCTTCCAGCACCTTGTTGATTTTCTCGGCGGCGACGCCGTTTTCGGCGAGGAAGCGGGCGGTGCCTGACGTGGCGAGCACCTTGAAGCCCTGGCCGGCAAGGCGCTTGACCGCCGGCAGGATGCCCTTCTTGTCCTCATCGCGCACCGAGACGAACAGCGTGCCCGCGCGGGGGAGATCAACACCCGCGCCGAGCTGGCTCTTGGCGAAGGCAAGCGCGAAATCGCGGTCGAGGCCCATGACCTCGCCGGTCGAGCGCATTTCCGGGCCGAGCAAGATGTCGACGCCGGGGAAGCGGGCGAAGGGGAACACCGCTTCCTTGACCGCGATGTGGCCGGGATTGCGCGGGTCGGGCATGGCGCCGTAATGGGCGAAGGCGTCTTCCAGGCTTTCGCCGGCCATGATGCGGGCGGCAATTTTGGCGATCGGCCGCCCGATGGTCTTGGCGACGAACGGCACGGTGCGCGACGCGCGCGGGTTGACCTCCAGCACATAGACGGTGCCGTCCTTGATCGCATATTGCACGTTCATCAGGCCGCCGACATTGAGCGCGCGGGCAAGGGCTGCCGTCTGGCGCTCGAGCTCGTCGACCAGTTCCGAGGGCAGCGAGTGCACCGGCAGGGAGCAGGCACTGTCGCCGGAATGGATGCCGGCCTCCTCGATGTGCTCCAGGATGCCGGAGACGTAGGTCGACTTGCCGTCGCAGAGGCAATCGACATCGACCTCGATGGCGCCTGACAGATAGGTGTCGAACAGCAGCGGGTTCTTGCCGAGCAGCGTGTTGATCTGGCCGGTCTTGTCGTTGGGGTATTTCTGCTTGATGTCCTCCGGAACCAGGCCGGGCACGGTGTCGAGCAGATAGGATTGCAGCATGCTCTCGTCGTGGATGATCTGCATGGCGCGGCCGCCGAGCACATAGGACGGGCGCACCACCAGCGGGAAGCCGAGCTCGCCGGCGACTAGGCGGGCCTGCTCGACCGAGTAGGCGATGCCGTTCTTCGGCTGGCTGAGGCCGAGCTTGTGCAAGAGCTTCTGGAAGCGGTCGCGGTCCTCGGCCAGATCGATCATGTCGGGCGAAGTGCCGAGGATCGGGATTCCGGCCTTTTCCAGCGCGTCGGCGAGCTTCAGCGGCGTCTGGCCGCCGAACTGGACGATGACGCCGACGAGTTCGCCCGAGGCCTGTTCGGCGCGCAGGATCTCCAACACGTCTTCCGGCGTCAGCGGCTCGAAATAGAGCCGGTCGGAAGTGTCGTAGTCGGTCGACACGGTCTCGGGGTTGCAGTTGACCATGATCGCCTCGAAACCGGCGTCGCGCAGCGCAAAGGCGGCATGGCAGCAGCAGTAGTCGAACTCGATGCCCTGGCCGATGCGATTGGGGCCGCCGCCGAGGATAACGACCTTTTTGCGCGACGATACCTGAGCCTCGTTGGCGAGCGCGCCGGCGAACGGCACCTCATAGGTCGAGTACATATAGGCGGTGGGCGAAGCGAACTCGGCGGCGCAAGTGTCGATGCGCTTGTAAACCGGATGAACGTCGAGTTTTTCGCGAATTTTTTGGATCTCTTCGACGTCCTTCCTCACCAGGGATGCGAGGCGGGCGTCGGAAAAACCCATCGCCTTCAGCATACGCAGATTGGCGGCGTCCTGCGGGATGCCGTGCTCGCGGATGCGCGCCTCCATGTCGAGGATGCCGGCGATCTGCTCGAGGAACCACGGGTCGATCTTGCACATTGCGTGCACGTCTTCCAGCGAGGTGCCCATGCGGATCGCCTGCGCCACCATGCGCAGCCGGTCGGGCGTTGGCGTGCCCAGAGCGGCGCGGATAGCGTTCCGGTCATCGACATGGCTGGCCGGCGCGTTCCCATGGCCGATGCCGGGGATCTCTATCTCGTCGAGGCCGGTGAGGCCGGTTTCCAGTCCACGCAATGCCTTCTGCAGCGATTCCTGGAAGGTGCGGCCGATGGCCATGACCTCGCCGACCGATTTCATCGAGGTGGTCAGCACCGGCTCGGCGCCGGGAAACTTCTCGAAGGCAAAGCGCGGGATCTTGGTCACGACATAATCGATGCTCGGCTCGAACGAGGCCGGCGTCGCGCCGCCGGTGATGTCGTTCTCCAGCTCGTCCAGCGTGTAGCCGACGGCGAGCTTGGCCGCGATCTTGGCGATCGGGAAGCCGGTCGCCTTGGAGGCCAGCGCAGACGAGCGCGAGACGCGCGGGTTCATCTCGATGACTACCAGGCGGCCGTCGGCCGGGTTGACGGCGAACTGGACGTTGGAGCCGCCGGTCTCGACGCCGATCTCGCGCAGCACCGCGATCGAGGCGTTGCGCATCATCTGGTATTCCTTATCGGTCAGCGTCAGCGCCGGGGCGACGGTGATCGAGTCTCCCGTATGCACGCCCATCGGGTCGATATTCTCGATCGAGCAGACGATGATGCAATTGTCGGCCTTGTCGCGGACGACCTCCATCTCATACTCCTTCCAGCCGAGCACGCTCTCCTCGATCAGCACTTCGGTGGTCGGCGAGGCGTCGAGGCCGGACTGGACGATCTCGTAGAATTCGGCGCGGTTGTAGGCGATGCCGCCGCCGGTGCCGCCCATGGTGAAGGACGGGCGAATGATGGCGGGCAGGCCGACATGGTCGAGCGCTTGTGCTGCAATCGCCATGCCGTGGCTGATGTAGCGCTGCTTGCGGTCGCCTTCGCCGAGATTCCAGCTGGTCTCCAGCGCGTCGAGCGCGGCGTCGAGGTTTTCGGGCTTCTCGGCCTTCAGCGCGGCGCGCTCGGCCTCGTGCGTCTTGCGGTCGGCGTTCTTGACGTCGGTGGCGTTGGCCAGCATCGACTTCGGCGTTTCCAGGCCGATCTTGTTCATCGCCTCGCGAAACAAAGCGCGGTCCTCGGCCTTGTCGATGGCCGTGGCGTCGGCGCCGATCATCTCGACATTATAGCGGTCGAGCACGCCCATGCGGCGCAGCGACAGAGCGGTGTTGAGCGCGGTCTGACCGCCCATGGTCGGCAGCAGCGCGTCCGGCCGCTCCTTGGCGATGATCTTGGCCACCACTTCGGGCGTGATCGGCTCGATATAGGTGGCGTCGGCCAGTTCCGGGTCGGTCATGATGGTGGCCGGGTTGGAATTGACCAGGATGACGCGAAAGCCCTCTTCCTTCAGCGCCTTGCAGGCCTGGGTGCCGGAATAGTCGAACTCGCAGGCCTGGCCGATGACGATGGGGCCGGCCCCGATGATCAGGATCGACTTGATGTCGGTGCGTCTTGGCATGTCGAGGGTCCGTTCGGCGGGCGGCTTGCACAAAAAGCCGGACGGGATGACCCGGCCGGTTGTGCTCGCGATTCTGGTATCAGGCTAGGAGGGCCTTATAGGGAAGAGTTTTGCCGGATGTAACCCCCTAAAATGCGAGTAGGGGAGTAGGGCAGTAGGGCAGTAGGGCAGTAGGGCAGTAGGGGAGTAGGGCAGTAGGGGAGTAGGGGAGTAGGGGAGTAGGGGAGTAGGCAGAGGTTCGAGCGCCCTTTTAAACATACTGCCCTACTGCCCTACTGCCTTATTCCCTAACCCAGCCAACTGATCCGTGATCTCGAACCGCTCGGAAGCACCGATGCGGATCATGTTCAGGCTGCCTTCGCGCGTGAAGCGGAATTCGCCGGGCCCGTTTGAGCCGGCCGGCTTGCCGGCCTTGAAGCTGATGATGCGCGTGCCGCCATCGGGCCATGTCACGGTCACGTCGGTCTTGTCGCCGGTGCGCACGACCGCCGCCTTGCAGTTGGTCATCGGCTGGCCGAGATAGCGCGCGCAAGGGATGGCGTTGCCAGCACCAGGGACCGGTGTCCCCGGCGGCTGAAGCCGCGCAACGGTCTGTGCGTCGGGCGGAGGCGCCGCGTTGGCCGCGCCGAAATTTTGGACGGGACCCATTGCCGCGGGCGCCGATCCATCAACCTGTCCGGTCGAGGGGTTTCCAGCGGCCAGGGCCAGGCGGTAAGCATCCTCGATCGCCACCCTGCCGATTGCGTCAGCGGAGTTCAGCTCCGTTTCGGGAGCGGTCGCGCCGAGGCGCGTTGTCAGATCGGGCAGCGGTTGAGAGGCAGGGCTCTCCGTATTGGCCGCCGCCTGGGGTGTCACTTGCTGGGGATTGATAGGGTCGAGGTAGCGCGCGGGCGCCCATCCGCTCAGCTTGGGGTCGTCAATGTCTTCAACCTTGCACCACCGATGGCCGCTGACGTCGCCGCAGCCGAGATTTTTCAAGCTCGAACCAATCGGCAGCCGCGCCTCGATCTTGCCCATCGCCGATGCCGTGGCGCGCACGTTCAGGAGATCACCCGGAGCGAGACCAGTCACAATCGAGATGATGGGCTCCGGCTCCTGGGCACTGGCCGGCGGGCCCGCCAGCATCAGCGGAGCGGCAATCACCGCAAGCAGCGTCGTCGGGAGTGTTACTGTGCGCCTAATCATCTGCCATGGGCGGTAGGTTGCATTGCCGAAGGCGCGGCCAGGCACGGAAACGCCATCGCACGCCAGCCGGTTTTTATAGGCGACGAGGCGGCGCTGTGTAAGCCCCGAAAATGAGTAAGGTGCCGCGTGTTGAATCGCGGAGCAGGCCACTTCCGTGAGCTGAAAGCCGGCAAAATATTGCACATTTCATGTAAATATGCACTCTCTCAAGTAAGGTTTGGGAGGGAAAGATGGTCGACCTTGAAATATTCGCGCAAGTGGAAAACATAGTTCGCCAGCGTATCAAGAAAACGCGCGCGGAAATTGAGGCTTCACTTGGTCACATCGCCAACGGCAATCCGCTGGCCGCCGAACAGACCCTCTCCAGGCGACTCGACAGGTTGCAGGTAAAAGCGTCGCTCAGCCGCACCGAAGCGGAGATGATATCGGCAGCAATCGACATGAGGTCTGCCGGGGAGAGAAAGGCCGCCGCCAAACAGCCAGGACCGGAGGCAATTCTCGGCCCAACGCTCGATTTCATCGGTGTCGCATTTCTGGAGCGTGGGCGCCGTGTGGCCGATGCGGTCGGCCGCGTTGCCTTTCTCAACGGCAATCCACAAGGATCGGGTTTCCTGGTCGGGCCAAGGCTGTTCCTCACAAACAACCATGTGATTTCGTCGCCGGCAGATTCCCGGCGCTTCCAGGTCCAGTTCGATTATGAGCAGGACGGTGCGAATGCCGTGCGCACGCCGACGACGTTCCTGCTCGATCCTGAATCCTGTTTCGTGACCGATAGCATAGAGGGTCTGGACTATACGCTGATCGGGGTCGGCGAGCGGCGTTCCGGCCCAAAGGAACTGGGGGAGTTCGGTTTTATCTCGCTGTCGGACGCGCGCGACAAGCATATGCTTGGCGAAATCGCCAACATCGTTCAGCACCCCGATGGCCGCTTCAAGGAACTGGTGCTGCGTGAAAACCGGCTGGTGGCCCGCGACGAAACGGTTCAAGTGCTGCACTATGTTGCCGATACCGAACAGGGTTCGTCCGGTTCACCGGTTTTCAACAATGAATGGGAGCCAATTGCCCTGCACCATTGGGCAGGGCCATTCCACGAGGTGACGGGCATAGGTGGCTATGCGCTGACGCGCGAGATCAACGAAGGCATAAGGATCAGCGCCATCGTTGACGATCTGGGCGCTAGAAAGTCCAGGCTGCCGGGCTCCTCGGCATCGGCGGTTTCGCAAGCTCTGGCGATTTGGGCCGGCACGCCGCGCATGATGGACGAGACAGTTCGGCTGAACGCCGACATTCGCGAAGATGTGCTGGACAAGCCGGTGCAGCGGCCGGAACCGGATGACAATCCACCGGCGACGAGACACAACGCCGATGGCTCGGTCACCTGGACTTTTCCCGTCGAGATAAATGTCCGGGCGCCCTTGATCGACCGCGACGGAGGCGATGCGAGACGAAGCGACGAAGGCCCGGCAAGCGAACCCGCAAAGTTAGCAATCGCCGAGGCAGCGGCTTGGAAAACAGAGGATTTCGACGATCGCGGAGGGTATGAACCCGGCTTCATACCGGGCTTTGTCCTGCCAATGCCGACGGTTGCCAATTCACCCTACCGGTTGGCCAAGAACCTTCTTGCCAAACCGGGCGAGGATCCACACGAATTGCGCTATCATCATTTTTCGATCTTGATGAACGCCGATCGCAGGCTTGCCTTCGTCACCGCTTGCAATATCGATGGATCTCGCACCAAGGCGGTCAATCGTGACGACAAGACCGTCATCGACAATCCGTCGCTTGTCGAGTTGGGAGTGGAGTCGATTTCCGGTGCGGAAGCCAGCGACGCTTTCCGGCCCGACCGTCGCATCGACCCTGGCGAGCAGATGACCCAGGAATTCTATTCGAGCCAGAATGTGCCTGGATTTCCCGTCCTAAAATCCAAGGAACGAATAGCTCGAATGTTCCAGAAGGGCCATATTACGCTTCGCGGCGACCCTGCATGGGGAGTGGATCAGGAGGCGGTCGCGGCAGAGCGGGACACGTTTTTCTATCCCAATGCTGCGCCGCAAGTCGGCTTCTTCAATCAGGGAAGCTCGCTTGACCATCCCGGCTCCAAGGGGAAACTGAGATGGCGCGCGGTGGAAACCTATGTGCTGCGCAACGCCTATACGACGCGAGGCCGTGTCACGGTGTTCGCCGGCCCAGTGTTCCGCGAGGACGATCCTCCTTACCGCTTCAACAGCCATGTTCCGCTGAAATTCTGGAAGATCGCGCTGTGGTCCGATCAAGCTGGCCTGCGCGCCATCGCGCTGCTGGCGGACCAGAAGCCGGTTTTGGAAGTGATGCCCGAAGCGTTCGGTGGGCGTGCCGAGGCATTCGACGACCCGCTTGAAATTGCCAGGGTATCGGAGTTCCTTTCGACGGTGGCCGAGATTGAAGAACTGACTGGCCTGAACTTTGGCCAGCAGGTGCGCGACGCCGACATTCGGGCCGGATCCGAATCGGCCCCCGCACAGACTTTCAACCCAACGCAACTGGCGCCCAAGACCTCACGGCCAAAGGCTTCATCGCCCAAGACTTCAGTGACCAAGACTTCGGCGGCCAGCACCCGACGTCCTGCCAGGCGATCGAAGCGATCCGCGTCCGACAAGTGAAGATTGGACCGGTCGCGGCCATTGAGGCTGCTTGCCTGCCGCTCGAAGGCGGTCATCCGTTCAGCCTGGCATGGGCAAGCTCAGCCTGTTCCTCGTTCGGCCCGGTATGAACGCGGTCAACCCGGCATGAAGCCGGTGCGTAGCGCGTGAGCCCATTCCGGCCGTCCCGCCTGATCGGCCTGACGCGCTGCCGCCTCATGGTCGTAATCGACGGCGATGGCCTCGAAGCGATCGGGATGCAGGTCGACGATGCCATAGCGGGCGTGCGGCGAGCCTTGTTGGGAGACATGCGCCGGCGGCGTGTCGTCGTGATAGGCCGGGCAGCCGATGCTGCCTGGATTGAAAATGACCGGACCGCCGGGAATGCGGACCAGCTCGCTGCGGTGGCTGTGACCGCAAAGCATGATGCGGCAGGCGGGATCGATCGCGCCGAGTCGCCGTTCGATGGCGGCCAGTGGGGCGCGCACCAGCCGGCCGTCGACTATCGCGTCAGCCAGGTATTTTTCATCGTGGTCGGGCCGGGCATGGAAGGCGAGCACGCCAGGCGCCACCTCCAGCGTGACGGGCAGCGCGAACAGCGCCTCGCGCTGGGCTGCCGCCAGCCGTTCATGCGCGTAGCGGTCGGAAGGCCACATGGTCTCGTCGGCGGTGTCGTAGGCAACGCGGCGGTCGTGGTTGCCGCGCACCGTCGGCAGGTCGAGCGCCTCGAGCCGCTCCATGGTCTCGCGCGGCCAGAGCGGGCCGGAAACGCAATCGCCGAGATTGACAATGAGGTCGGCGCCGCCGCGTCGCCGCAGATCGTCGAGCACGGCGTCGAGCGCCAGGACATTGCCGTGGATGTCGGCGAGGACGGCAATGCGCATGGCAGGCTCCGTTAATGGCTGGAGAGCAGGTGAAGCTATTTTGCTCGTCGTCGCGAAGCGGGCGAGAGCGAAACCCAGTTTCGGGGTCGCTCTAGGCGCGGACCTCGATCTCGTGGCCGCCGACCGCCCGCAACGATGCGTCGTCGCCGGCCGCGGCAATGACGCTGTCGAGCAGACCCGGGAAGCGGCGGTCGAGATCGTCACGGCGCAGCGTGATCAGCCGGCTGGTGCCAACCGCCTCGGTGCGGGTAACGCCGGCCTCACGCAGCTTGGCCAAATGGTAGCTCAGATTGGTCTTCGAGCAGAGGTCGAGGAACCGGCTGCAATTCAGCGGCACGCCCTCCTTGCTCGCGAGATAGCGCACGATGGCCAGTCGCGTCGGGTCGCCGAGCACGGCAAGCACGTTCGGCAGGCTGATCTGGTCGGCGGTGGGATGGGGCAAGGTCATGACCAGGAATTAAGCACATTCGGGGCCGATTTCAACGCATCTGATCCTTCGCGGTTCTGGTAGTATTCGGGCCTGTCCTGACACAGGGCTGTCAGTAGGGTTCGATTAGTCTGCACAAGCTCATTGACATCATGCCCTGTTATGTCCAATTGTTCAATAACCTTTGAACTAAGGAAATTGCCATGGATAAGCGCCTCATCTGGCTTGCGCTCGGATCGTTCACGATTTCGACCGAAGGTTTCGTCATCTCCAGCCTTTTGCCCGACATTGCAAAGGATGCGGCCATCTCCGTTCCGCTCGCCGGCACGCTGATCACGGCGTTTGCGCTCGCCTATGCGATCGGCACGCCGATCCTGGCAACGCTGACTGGCGAATGGGACCGGCGCCGCGTCATCCTGTGGACGCTGGTGTTCTTCGTGTTGGGCAACGTCGCCGCGGCGCTGAGTTCCTCCTTCGAATTGCTGTTGATCGCGCGCATCGTCATGGCGCTGTCGTCAGGCCTGTTCGCGGCGACCGCGCAGGGAACGGCCGTTGCGCTTGTCGACGATCATCACCGCGCCCGCGCCATTGCCGTGGTCGTCGGCGGCACCACGGTTGCGGTGGCGGTCGGCGCGCCGCTTGGCGCGCTTGTTGCGACGGTTGCCGGCTGGCGCGGCACCTTCTTTGCCATTGCCGGCCTTGGCGCGCTCGCCGGCGCGATCCTGTGGTACCGGCTGCCGCGCGGCATCGTCGGCACCAGGCTGCCGCTCCGGATGCGATTGGCAGCGGCACTTCGCCCCGGCGTCATGCCCATCCTGGTGACGACGATCCTGGCACTGATCGGCGCCTTCACTGTCTTTGCCTTTGTCGCGCCGCTCGCCATCGAAGGCGGCGGCCTGAGCCCGATCGCGCTACCTGGAATGCTGCTCGCCTTCGGCGTCGGCGCGGTCATCGGCAATATCGGCGGTGGGCAGGCCGCCGACCGTTTCGGCGCGACGCGCACCGTCTGCTGGTCGCTGGCGCTGAGTGCTGCCATGCTGGTCACGTTTTCGCTGATCCCGACATTCCTGCCGCGCGAGATCGCCGGGCCGGCACTGATGGCCATGATGGTGCCGTGGGGTATCGTCGGCTGGGCGTTCCCACCGGCGCAGGCCAGCCGCATCATCAAGCTGGCGCCCGATGCCGCGCCCATCGTGCTGTCGCTGAACGCTTCGGCGCTCTATCTCGGCGTCGCACTGGGGGCCGTGGTCGGCGCCGCGGTGCTGCGCTATGGCGCACCGGCCGACCTCGGCGTGGTCGCGGCGGCATTCCCGATCATTGGTTTGGGCGTGATGCTGGCGGGACACCTGGCCGCACGTCCGGTGGCGATGCCGGCCGAATAAGGCTTGTTAGCAAAGCTTGGCTGCCGGCCGCCGATAATTCAACTCGCGGCCGGCGCTGCGTCAAAATCCAACGCGGCGATTTCGTCCAGCGCCGCTCGCAGGCTTGCCGCCTGCTCTTTTCCAAACATCTCCTCGAAGCGCTGCTGGGCGACTTGCCACAGCTTCAGAGCTTCTTCGAGCTTGGTCCAGCCCTGCGGTGTCAGCCTGACGCGCCTGATGCGGCGGTCGGCAGGGTCGGCGAAGGCCTCGACATAACCGTCCCGGATCAGCGGCTTCAGCGTATGACCGAGGGCCGACAGGTCCATGACGAGGGCTGCGGCAATGGCACCCATGGTCGGTTCATTGCCGACGTGGATTTGATAGAGCAGGCCCTGCTGCGTGGCCTTAATGCCGGAGGGCGCGAGCACATCGTCATAGAACTGGCCGAGTTTCCGCGTTGCGCGGCGTAGCATGGCGTTGTTGCAAAACACCAGGCCGGGCAGGGTGGTTTGGGACATTGGCGGATTTCCGATGAGGGGACCGGAAGGGACCCTCGATGCAAACCAGAAATAGTCCTTGCTCCGCGGATTGACAAGATGGTGGCATATGCCTACGTATCGATAGTGGCATATGCCATTAATCGATCTGCCAGTCGAAGCAAGGGTGTTGCGCTGCGGCACCGGCATTTGGGATCGAACCAGAAGGAACAAGACAATGAGCAATCAGGACAAAGGCACGGCGGTCGTCACCGGCGCCTCTTCCGGCATCGGGGCGGTCTATGCCGACCGGCTCGCCGGCCAAGGGTATGA
The DNA here is from genome assembly GCF_040322135.1 of Mesorhizobium sp. M0189. Classification (NCBI taxonomy): domain Bacteria; kingdom Pseudomonadati; phylum Pseudomonadota; class Alphaproteobacteria; order Hyphomicrobiales; family Phyllobacteriaceae; genus Mesorhizobium; species Mesorhizobium sp. M0189. The sequence continues at coordinate 133,680 of NZ_JAMYSW010000009.1, read as the reverse complement.
TCTGGTGCTGGTGGCGCGGCGCGCCGACCGGCTGGAGGAATTGGCGGAGAGGCTCCGCTACGCGTATGGCATCAAGGTCAGCGTCATCAGCGCCGACCTGGCCGACGACGCCGATCTGCGACGGGTCGAACAGGCGATATCAACCGACGACAGCGTGACGCTGCTGGTCAACAATGCCGGCCTTGGCGGCGCGCAGGTGGTGGCAACGGCCGACGCCGATGTCGCCGAGCGCATGATCAAAGTCAATGTGGTGGCGCTGACCCGGCTGACGCGCGCGGTGCTGCAGGGACTATTGGCGCGCAACCGCGGCGCCATCGTCAACATCGCCTCGGTGCTGGCCTTCGACACCTCGTTCGGCGGCATCTATAGCGGCACCAAGGCCTATGTCGTCAACTTCACCGAGGCCCTGCAGCGGGAAGTCGCCGACAGCAGTGTAGCCGTACAGGTCGTGCTGCCGGGGGCCACGCGGACCGAGTTCTGGGAAGTCGCCGGAAGCGATATTGCCAATGTGCCCCAAGAGATTGTCATGACTGCGGACGATCTGGTCGATGCCGCGCTTGCCGGCCTGGCCAAGGGTGAAGCGTTCACGGCACCGGGTCTTGCCGACGTTGCCGGGGTGGATGCCTTTCTTGGCGTCCGACAAGGCTTCTTCGGTAGCCTGCTGGCCGGCAAGCCGGCGGCACGCTACGCTGCCTGAAATAACTGGTCTTACGCTGTCCGCCACATCGGAATGATCGAGGCGGCCAGCAGCAAGCCAAGCACGGCGTTGAGGATGCGCCACTGCCGCTCGGTTCGCAGCAACCGGGCGAGCAGCGTGCCCGCCACGCACCACGCCGCCAGCGATAGCGCCGCGGCAAGGCCGAAGACCGTGCCGAGCAGCAAGGCGAGCTGCAGTGGCCCGCTGGCGAGCGCGGCAAAAGATGCCGCCGCTCCCAGCCCCATGGCCCAGCCCTTTGGGTTCATCCATTGCAGGCCGGCGCCGCCCAAAAAGCTGTTCGGCTTTGCCATGGTCACGTTCAGATTGGGCGGGCCGCTGCGGCCGATCTTGAGGGCAAGCCATACCAGATAGAGGGTGCCGGCTATTTTCATTGCCAGTTGCAAAGAAGGGGCGGCGGCCAGCAGACCGGCGAGCCCGGCAGCACCTGCCGCAGCCACCGTGGCCAGGCCGGCCGCACTTCCGGCCATCAGCGGTATAGAGCGGCGAAAGCCGAACTGCGCGCCGGACGCCGTCGACAAGGTCGTGGCCATGCCGGGCGTTGAGGTTGAGACCAGCGCGAACAGCACGAGGGGAAGGACGGTTTCAAGCATGCTGCTTCCTTTGAAGCCTGCACGGTAGGTCTTTTGGTTCATCAGTAAATGCAATGTTTGCGATGGTCGCTATTAAGAAGCATAATAGTCAGATGGCTCGCAATCTCGATACCGCCTTGATCCGAACCTTCGTCACCGTTGCCGATAAGGCCAGCATGACGGCAGCAGCGAATGCGCTGCATTTGACGCAAGGTGCCGTCAGCCAGCAGATCAAGCGTTTGGAAGAGGTTCTCGGCTGCAGGCTGTTCGAGCGCGACCGGCGTGGATTGCGGTTGACCCGATCCGGCGAGCGATTATTCGGCAAGGGCAAGCGCCTGCTTTCCCTCAATGACGAGATCCTGGCGGAGATGGCGGGCGATGCGGTTGCCGGTCAGGTGCGGCTTGGCGTGCCGTATGACCTTGTCGGCACCTTGCTTGCGCCGGTGCTCAAGGCCTATGCCGAGGCGTATCCGCAGGTCGAGATTTCGCTGATCTGTGCTTCGTCGCCGGAGTTGGCTGCGGCCTTGGCGGCCGGCACGATAGAGCTCGCGGTGATCGAGGAGCCGATCGGTCGGTCGGCCGGCGAATGCCTTGTTGTCGACCGGCTGGTTTGGGTCGGCGCCAAAGGCGGCGGGGCTCGCAGCAAGCGCCCCTTGCCGGTTTCGATGGTGGCCGAGACCTGTGCGTTCCGCCCGGTGGTGCTGGAGGCGCTTAACGAGCACGGGCTGGAATGGCGCACCGTATTCGAAAACGGCAGCATCGACGCGACGACAGCGACGGTGCGTTCGGACTTGGCCGTCACCACCTGGTTGGCATCGACCGTGCCTGCCGACCTTGATATTTTGGCCAACGATCCGGAACTGCCGTCATTGCCGAATTTTTCGATCAATCTGCATTTGCCGAAGCACGGCCTTGCGCCGGCTGCACTGGCGTTCGCAGGCCACCTCCGCGATGGGTTGGCACGGCGACGGGAGGCGGCTTAGAAAACAGCAAAAAGGACGGCCAGTGTTCAGCCGTCCTTGATCGCCTCGGCAGCCTCTATTTCCAGTTCTTGCGCCGCTCGATCTCGGCTTCGGACGGCTGCTCCGTGGCAAAGGACCCGGTCTTGATCTCGCCGGAGCGTTCATAGCTCGCCATGATGACACCGGTGGTCGATGCCTGCGAGCGGGTCAGCTTGAAGGCGGCAGGTATTGTGCCGCTGCCGAACAGTTTTTTGCCCTTGCCCAGCACCAGCGGGAAAATCAGCAGGCTGATCTCGTCGATCAGGTCATTGGCGAGCAAGGTCTGGATCAGCTCGCTCGATCCCTGAATGAGCAGGTCCGGGCCGTCCTCCTGCTTCATCCGGCGCAATGTCGCCACGACGTCGCTGCCGAGCGGCTGGCTGTTTTGCCAGGACAGCGTATCTGGCCTGTGCGTCGCCACATATTTGGTGACGGCGTTGAAGCTGTCGGCGATCGGGTCATTCTTCTGATAAGGCCAGTGGGCGGCGAAGATGTCGTAGGTTTTGCGGCCGAGAAGCAGCGCGAACGGTTTTGAAAACGTCTCGCCCATGGCGGCGCCCATCACATCGTCCCAGTAGTGGAACGTCCAGCCGCCGAACTTGAAGCCGCCGACCGGGTCCTCGTGCGGGCCGCCGGGCGCTTGCATGACGCCGTCGAGGCTGACGAATGTTGCGGCGATGATCTTCCTCATTGGAGCTCCCTTTCCCTGATCCGTGCCGTCATGGCCGGACTTCGAGCCAAGGACGGGCGAACGGACATTTGTCCGACAGCGGCCGGCAAATTTCCAGGGCTGGAAGGGCGGATGACTGCCGACCTTAGTTGCGTCAGTTTGGAGCAGACGCTCAGCCCAGACCGACGACCGTATCGTAGAGCAGCTTGAAGTTGAGCACCAGGATGAGGGCGGCAACCACCCACGCCAGCACGGCGACGGCGCGGGAAATGGCGAAATTGCCCATTTTGCGCTTGTCCGAGACGAACTGCACCAGCGGGACGACCGCGAAGGGAAGCTGCATCGACAGGATCACCTGGCTGAAGACCAGCAACTGGCCGGTGCCCTTCTCGCCATAGAGGGCGGTGACGACCACCACCGGGATGATGGCGATGCCGCGCGTCAGCAGGCGGCGCGCCCATTGCGGGATGCGCAGCCGCAAGAAGCCTTCCATCACGATCTGGCCGGCCAGCGTCGCCGTCACCGTCGAGTTCAGGCCGGAGGCAAGCAGCGCCACGGCAAACAGAATGGAAGCAATGCCGAGGCCGAGTAGCGGCGACAGCAGCTCGAAGGCCTGGCCGATCTCGGCGACGTCATGATGACCAGTGCCGTGGAACGCCACCGCCGACACGATCAGGATGGAAGCATTGACGAACAGCGCCAGTATCAGCGCGATGGTCGAGTCGGTCGTCGCCCATTTGATGGCGTCGCGCTTGCCGCGATCGGTGCGCTCGTAGGCGCGGGTCTGCACGATCGAGGAGTGCAAATAGAGATTGTGCGGCATCACCGTGGCGCCGATGATGCCGATGGCAATGTAAAGCATCGCCGGATTGGTGACGATCTCGGACGACGGCACGAACATGGCGTGCAGGATGGAGCCGACCGGCGGCGCGGCGGCAAAGATCTGAATGGCGAAGCAGCCGAAGATGATAATCAAAAGCGCTATGATGAAGGCCTCGAGGAAACGGAAGCCCTTGTTCATCAGCAACAACAGCAGGAAGGCATCGAGCGCGGTGATGATGGCGCCGCCGATCAGCGGAATCCCGAACAGCAGTTGCAAGGCGATCGCCGTGCCAATGACCTCGGCCAGGTCGCACGCTATGATGGCCAGTTCGCAAGCGACCCACAGCATGAAATTGACCGGCCGCGGGTAATAGGCGCGGCACGCCTGCGCAAGGTCACGGCCGGTGGCGATGCCGAGCCGGGCGGCGAGCGCCTGCAGCAGGATCGCCATCAGGTTCGACAACATGATAATGAATAGCAGCGTGTAACCGAACTGGGCACCGCCGGCGAGGTCGGTCGCCCAATTGCCCGGATCCATGTAGCCGACCGAAACCATGTAGCCCGGCCCCACGAAGGCGAACAGCCGGCGAAGCCAGATCCCCGAGTGCGGCACCGCGATCGTTGCGTTGACTTCGCGAAGGCTGGGCTGCTCGTCGTCTTCCGGGCGGGCAAATCGCCACATGGATCGGGGGGCTGAGGTGGCTTCGGCTTCCGACATGAAATGGCTTTCCACTGGAACGATCGATGTTGTCTCCTTATCTATGCCACGGCTGAACATTATGCAATATGCTATATTTCATTGTTCATGCTTTTTCGTGTGCCCACTTGACGGTGCGACCGGAACGGCAGTGAACGCCGGTTGCGCCGGCCACCGAATGGAAATAAACGGCCAGAACCAATAGGGTTCCGTGTTATGACTGCAATGCCGATTCAAACTGCCGGGAGGAGCGCGTATTGGCGCTGAAGAAAAGACCGGTTCCTCGCGAAAAGCCGCTGCCTGACGCAGAAATCCACTCGGAAGGGTTCCGGCAGACGCGTGAAGCGCGCCGCAGCGCGCTGGTCGAGGATTATGTCGAGCTCATCGCCGACCTGATCGAGGACGGCAACGAGGCGCGCCAGGTCGACATCGCGGCACGGCTCGGCGTCGCCCAGCCGACGGTGGCGAAAATGCTGACGCGGCTGTGCGCAGACGGGCTGGTCTCCCGGAAACCCTATCGCGGCGTGTTCCTGACCGATGCCGGGCGGAAGGTTGCGGAAGAGAGCCGCATTCGCCACCAGACGGTCGAGGCTTTCCTGCGCTCGCTCGGCGTCAGCGCCGAGACGGCGCGCATCGACGCCGAAGGCATCGAGCACCATGTCAGCGCCGAGACGCTCGAAGCCTTTCGCAAGGCAATAATCGCCGCCCGCTGATTGATCGAAGCGATATGCAGTGCGACTGACCTGCTCACTCGTTCGTATCCTGCACCCAGTTGCGCGGGTGACCATCGACGCGAAACTGGAAGATGAAATAGGGTGGGATGCAAGTGCCCTTGCCGGGCTTTGCTTCCGGCAGATCGTCAAAACCGGCGGTGCAGATATAGTCCTCGCGGCAGGGATGGGCCTTGTCGCAAGCACGCAGGCCAGCGGTCTTGGTGAATTCCCTGGTGCAGAATTCGTGGTCCTTGCCGGAGCCTATGCAGTCGTTGAAGCCGGTCTTGGCGAGGCGGCCGCAGCTTGCCTCGTCGGGCAGCTTTTCGCAGGTCGCCTTGCGCAGCATGCCGCCGGGAAAGCCGCCAGTCTTCTGCTCGGGATTATCGTAACGCTGGCGCGCCGCGCCATAGCCGGCGAGCTTTATCGGCGGTTTTCTGTCCCTGGCCGGGTCGATGGCGCAGGCCTTCGCGGTTGCCGGTGACAGACGGCAATATTGGTCGTTGCCCCATTTCGACATCCTGATCTCGCCGAACTCCACCGGATCGCCGACTGCGGTGCCGGCCTCGCTGACGCAGGTACCAAAGCCCGGATGGATGGCGCTCTCGTGGACCCCGGCGCAACGCAGGCCTTCGTCGCAGGTCCAGTCCACGAAACTTGGGTCGGCGCCGCGATAGCAGATCGAGCCCCATCCATTGTAGAGATCGGTGCCTTTCAGCGCTTCGGCGTATTTTGCCTCCGGACGGCCGGCAAAGCCGCGGCTGAAATCCGGGTGTCTGCCAGCGGCGAACGACTCGACAATGGCGCGGCGGCGCGGCAGGTCGGCAAAAAACACAGCCGAGCCCGGCACGAACACCGCGTTGCGGCGCGGTTCGCTGGCCGGGTCGGCGCCGGTGTAATGGAACCCGGCGATGCCGTGCGTCTGGTGACAGCCGGTGCAGGTCATCTCGTTGAGGCGCAGATTGAAGCCGGCCACCGATTTGACGGTGCGAAGCGTATTGCCCTTTGCGACATAGTCCTGAGCGCTTTGTCGATAGCATCGTCGTCGAGCAGCCCAAAAGCCAAATTGTTTTGCGACCGGCTCATACCGCCGGGTGCCACCGAAACCGCGGTGGTCGCGAGGAATTTTTCGTCGATCACCAGGCGGCCACGGTCGAGATCATAGATGTTGCGATCGGTGAGCAGCCATCTTTCGAAGGTTTGCCTGTCGGCCAGCACCAGCTTGCGGTCGATCTGGTTCTCCATTTCGCTTCCTGGAAAATGGCTTTGGCCGGGTCCCACTTGAATATCTTCAACAGATACTCAGCGTGGCCGCCGAAATCGCGCCGGCTCGAAGCCGATAGGCGCACGACCTGCATGTTGAGCTCGAGCCGCATGATCTGCGAAGAATTCAACATCGCGCTGGAAAGCGGGCCTTCTTCCGAGCGCAGCCAGGCCGCCAGTTGATCCGGCTCCAGATTCTTCTGCCCGGCGACAAGCCAGCGCTTCGCCACGTCCGCGCAGGAACCGTTAGCCGAGCGCGGACGGTCCTTCGAGGCGCGAATCTGTGCCGAAGCCGGTATGGCGTTGAAGACCAGGCTCAGGGTCAGCGGCAGGCGCGACGAGATGCGTTGCCCAGGCTTCTCCTCGACCGAATAGTGGAAGCGGTAGATCAGCCTGATCTCGCCGCATTCGGTGTGGCCGAGATAGCCGCGATCCATGCGATTGACGATGCCGGTCAGGTCCAGCGTCGAACCGTCGTCGTCGATGTATTTCGGATTGAACTTCTGGGTGATGTCTTTCGAGTTTGCCAGAGCGGTTACATAGGAGTCGGGGCTGTTCCTTGGTTCGTCTACGATCTGCTGTTTGACGGCGTTGCGGACCGGGCTCAGCGCGCGCACCGAAAACAGCCCGCGATTGTCGACGTCGCGTGTCAGTCCGAGCGCTGGCCCAAGCAGACGGCTGATCGATAGCCCGCCGCGCTCGAGCGCCTGCAAGGTCTCGGGATCGGTGATTGCGACACTGGAATCGAGAGTGACGGCGCTGGCCGGCACGGGGCCTAGGCAAGACAATGCCGCAAACAGCAACAGAACCCGCCCGATCATCCGCAAGCGCCCCCTCGCTTCCACAGCCACGGTGGATGCTACAGACCTTGCGACGTCTAAGCCAGAGCAGACCCGCGTCAGCCGGCATTGCTTATTAGCGCGAAAAATACTGTGACTTGGCGTAACCATTGGGATAATTGTTTGCTGGGTTGGAACCGGCCAGGACATCGGCGGGTTGATTGCAAACATGCATCACGGGGGTTGCCATGCTCTGGAAGGGCCGTCGTCAGAGTGACAATGTCGAGGACGAGCGCGGCCAGAGCGGCGGGCTTGGCGGCGGGCCGGGGCAGTTTCGCATCCCGATCGGAGGTCGCGCCGGCGGCGGCGGCATGTCGGGCATCATCATCGTAGGATTGATTTTCCTGGCAGGGTGGTATTTCGGCTTCGACCCGAGTCAGATCCTCGATAACAGCGGCTTGCAGCCCGGCGGCGGCGGCCAGATCACCGACAATAGCGGCGAGCAAGGCGGCGGTACCGGTGCGCCGGCCTCCGACGAGATGAAGCAGTTCGTGTCGACCGTGCTGGCCGAGACCGAGGATACCTGGACTGGTATTTTCCAGTCCGAGGGCCTGACCTATCAAGATCCAAAACTGGTCCTGTTCAGCGGCCAGATTCGCTCCGCCTGCGGTTCGGCCTCGTCAGCGGCCGGACCATTCTACTGTCCCAACGATCGCAAGGTCTATCTCGATACCACCTTCTTCCAGCAACTCGATCAGCAGTTCGGTGCCTCGGGCGATTTCGCACAGGCCTATGTTATTGCGCATGAGGTCGGCCATCACGTGCAGAACCTCGTCGGCATCCTGCCCAAATTCAACCAGATGCGGCAGAATATGAGCGAGGCCGACGCCAACCACATGTCGGTGCAGGTCGAGCTGCAGGCCGACTGCTTTGCCGGCATCTGGGCACATTTCACCGGCCAGAAGGGCATTTTGGAACAGGGCGACATGGCGGAGGCATTGAACGCCGCAAAGCAGATCGGCGACGACACGCTGCAGAAGAAGATGCAGGGCTACGTCGTGCCGGAAAGCTTCAACCACGGCACGTCGCAGCAGCGGCAGGCCTGGCTGGCGCGAGGCTTCCAGAACGGCAAGCTTTCGGACTGCGACACGTTCAACAATCCGATCTGAGCCGACGGTTTTCTCGCGAATCCGAGAGACTGGATAGCAGTCAGGGGATGTCAGGATGAAAACACCCTGCCCGTTCCCTCATTGTTCCCAGCGATGTGTTCGCCTATAAGGTGCGTTCGCCTTCGCCCCGGGCGGCCCGAGGAGATACCATCATGATAGACCCCAAAACCGCCAGGCGGGGCCTTGCGCTTGTTTTCACCACCCTGCTGCTCGACATCATCGGCTTCGGCATCATCATGCCGGTGCTGCCGGCCTATCTCAGAGAATTGACCGGCGTCGGCATCAGTGAGGCGGCTATCGAGGGCGGCTGGCTGTTCTTCGCCTATGCGGCGATGCAGTTCATTTTCGCACCAGTGATGGGCGGGTTGAGCGACCGGTTCGGACGACGGCCGATTCTGCTCGCCTCCGTGCTGACGTTTTCCATCGACAATCTGATCTGTGCCATCGCCTGGTCCTATCCGATGCTGTTCATCGGGCGTGTGCTGGCCGGCATTTCCGGCGCCAGCTATTCCACGACATCGGCATTCATCGCCGATATCTCGACCGACGAGAACCGTGCGAAGAATTTCGGCCTGCTTGGCATCGCTTTCGGCGTCGGCTTCGTCATCGGGCCGGTTCTGGGCGGGTTGCTCGGCACGTTCGGGCCGCGCGTGCCATTCTATTTCGCTGCCGGGCTTGCCTTCGTAAACTTTTTGATCGCGCTGTTTCTGTTGCCGGAAACGCTTGATAGCAAGCATCGTCGCCGCTTCGAGTGGAAACGCGCGAACCCGGTCGGCACGCTCGTCCAGATGCGCAACTACGAAGGCATCGGCTGGATCGGGCTTGTCTTCTTTCTGATGACGCTGGGGCACATGATGTATCCTGCGGTCTGGTCGTTCGTCTCCAGTTATCGCTATGGCTGGAGCGAACAACAGATCGGCTTCTCGCTCGGTGCCTTCGGCCTGTGCGGGGCTATCGTCATGGCGACGGTCCTGCCGCGCGTGATCCCCAAGCTCGGTGAGTGGAAGACGGCGGTAATCGGTCTGGCATTTACGGCACTCAGCGCCTTCGGCTACGCATTCGCGTCGCAAGGCTGGATGATCTATGCAGTGATCGTCGTCGGCTGCCTCGAGGCGTTGGCCGATCCGCCGCTCAGGAGCCTTGCCGCCGCCAAGGTGCCGCCTTCGGCACAAGGCGAACTCCAGGGCGCGATGACGTCGATCTTCTCGATCACCTCGATCATCACGCCGCTGCTTTATACGGCGATCTTTTCCTGGTTCACGGGGCCGAACGCGCCCGTGACCTTCGGCGGCGCACCCTACCTGCTCGGCGCGATTTTCCTGACGCTGGCGCTCATCGTCTTCGTCACGAAAGTAGCCAAGCCGGCGGCGCTCAGAAACGTCACGTCCGGCGTTGCTGAAGACGGAGCACAGATATGAGCCATGACGGCCGCATCGCCCTGACCAAGGACGGGCTGTGGAGACAGATCCGGCCAACGAAATGCCCGTCACACTGGTTCTTCGGGAGCCTTCTTCTCTTTGCGCGACTTAAACAGACCGGTTGACCGGTTTTAATGGCTTCATTGAAAAAAAATAGGAATGAGGGCAACAACGCAACTCCGGTAATCGCGCAGTCCGCCTCGAGGCATTCGCGCCGCATTTTGTAACTCTGACCATTCGAACTCCCGCCCTAGTTTACGTCAGAAGCAACAAACGCGGGGCCTGGATCGAAGACGAGAGGAGAGCAACATGTTGAACCGGATACTTCATCGCGCGGCGCTCATGGCTGTGGCTGTCTGCGCGGTGCTCGTTGTAGTGGCGGCTCATGCGGCGCCTGCTGGACGGGCAGGTCAGGTGCCGCCCGGGTTCACCTCGGCCAAAGCCGCGGTGAACGGCAGCAGCATGCACTACCTGCGTGGCGGGCACGGACCAGCCCTTATCCTGGTGCATGGATTTCCGGAAGATTGGAACGAATACCAGGCCGTCATGCCGAGACTGGCGCAACGCTTCACCGTCGTTGCCGTCGACCTGCCGGGCATAGGCCGCTCGGAGCCTGCCAGGGGCGGCTATGAAGCCGCCAATCTTGCGGCGCAGATCCATGGGCTTGCCGACGCTCTGCATCTGGAAAAACCCTATGTGGTGGGTCACGACCTCGGCGGCATCGTCACCTATGCCTATGTCAGGCGCTTTCCCGACACGCTGCGCGGTGCGATGATCCTCGATGTTCCGATGCCCGGCATCGACGGCTGGGACAAGGCGATGTCGGGCACGTGGCATATCGGTTTCATCCAGGCGCCCGGCGGCCTCGCCGAAAAGGTGGTTCCCGGTCGGCAGGCCGCCGTGCTTGGCTGGTTCCTCGACTTCGGCAAGTTCACCAGGCAGGAACGCAAATACTATTTTCGCATCTATCGAGCGCCTCAACTGCATGCCGCGTTCGAGATCTACCGCGCCTTCCCCAGCGATGCCGAATGGAACGCCGCCCAGACGGCGCCGAGCACCGTTCCGCTCGTCATCGCCTTCGGCCAGAAGTCCCCCTTTGTTGCGCTGCTGCCGACCTTCCTCGCCGGCTACCGCGCCAAGGGCATGAGCCATGTCGAGCGCGCCGAGATCCCCGATGCGAGCCACTATGTGCTGGCCGACAATCCTGATGCGGTTGCCGAGCTGATTGAGAAGCGCGCCGGCGCCGGTGCGCCATGACCGGGATCAGCTAAAACCAAGGGAGAAGAAGCCGCAAACCAGTGTAGCATCACCTAGTGCTCAATCCATTCGGTTGGAATGTCGAGCGCCTTGACCAGCATTGCACCTGTCTGCGCCGATGGTTTGCGGCGATTGGACCCCAGGTCCGACAGAAAACCCTGGCTGACGCCGATCATGGCCGCCAAATCGGATTGCGTCAGCCGCCGCCGGTTGCGCAGCGCCTTGAGCCGGCTGGAGCCCGCAAGATGTCCATGGTCACGTCCGCGGGCAGTGCCTTTTCCGCTCGGAGATCGGCCTTACGCTCGTCGTAGATCGCCGCATCGGCAGCGTCTTCCAGAGCTTCTTCGGCGGCACGCAAAAGGATCTCGTAGTCCCCTTGGGATAGCGACCAGCTCCTCACCGGTTGGGGTCTTGATGATTTGCGGGGCGTTCATGGTGTTCTGTCCTACTATGGCCGACGGGTAGGTTGTCGTTTCGCGTTTGCCGACATAGACCGCAAGGATCGTGGCGCGGTCTTCGTCAAACATGACTCGGTAGCGACCGATCCGAAGTCTGTAACCTTCCCTGCCGACGAGGCGCTTGGTATCTCCGCGACCGCCGACTGCGTAAGAAATCAGACTTTCTGAGACCTGCTCGCGGACGTCCGGAGGCAAGTTGTCCAGATCACGCGCCGCCGATATGTTATAGCTGATGCATCGGCTTGGTCAGCGCTCGGCCAGTGCCGGTTCGCCACGCTTTTCGCGGATCAGGTTGACGAAGCGGCGGAACAGATAGTGCGAATCCTGCGGGCCGGGCGAGGCTTCCGGATGATGCTGGACCGAGAAGACCGGCTTGCCGGTGAGCGCGATGCCGCAATTCGAACCGTCGAATAGCGAGAAATGGGTTTCCTCGACGCCGCTCGGCAATGAGTCGGCGTCGACGGCAAAGCCGTGGTTCATCGAGACGATCTCGACCTTGCCGGTGGTGTGGTCCTTGACCGGATGATTAGCGCCGTGGTGGCCCTGATGCATTTTTGCGGTCTTGCCGCCCAGCGCCAGCGCCAGCATCTGGTGGCCGAGGCAGATGCCGAACAGCGGGATATCGGTCTTCAACAGATCCTGGATGACCGGAACGGCGTAGTCGCCGGTGGCTTCCGGATCGCCGGGGCCGTTGGATAGAAAGATGCCATCGGGCCGCATCGCCAGGATCTCCTCGGCGCCGGTCTTGGCCGGCACCACGGTGACCCTGGCGCCGAGGCCGGCAAGCAGGCGCAATATGTTGCGCTTGACGCCATAATCGATGGCAACGACGTGCATCGACGGGTCGGCCTGTTCGCCAAAGCCCTCGTTCCAGGCCCAGGGTGTCTCGCGCCAGACCGAGGATTGGCCGGAGGTGACCTCCTTGGCCAGATCAAGCCCGATAAGCCCCGACCATGCGGCGGCGCGGCGCTTGAGGTCTTCGATGTCGAAGATACCGTCTGGGGCGTGCGCGATAACGGCATTGGGCATGCCCTTTTCGCGGATCAGCGCGGTCAGCGCGCGCGTGTCGATGCCCGAAAGTGCAACGATGCCGCGCTTCTTCAGCCACTGGTCGAGACCGGTTCCGGCGCGGTAATTCGACGGGTTGGTGACATCGGCCTTGAACACGGCGCCGACGGCGCCGGCGCGGGCCAGCGGATTGAGATCCTCGATGTCTTCGTTATTGGTGCCGATATTGCCGATATGCGGAAAGGTGAAAGTGACGATCTGGCCGGCATAGGAGGGGTCGGTGAGGATCTCCTGATAGCCGGTCAGCGCGGTGTTGAAGCAGACCTCGGCAACGGCGGAGCCGGAAGCGCCCAGACCACGGCCCTCGATGACGGTGCCGTCGGCCAGCACCAGCAGGGCGGTCGGCTTCTCGGTGGCCCAAGGGGGGGTCGATGCGGCGGTCATCGTTGCCATGGCGGCACTCCTAAAGGCTGCGCTCCTCAATCGGCGCAACAAAAAGCGCGAAGCGGCAATCTCACAGCCTCGGCGCGCTGCATGTCGTTGCCCCAAAACCGCTACGCACTTTTGGGCGACGTGCACTAGAATTCAATTCATGCAAGGCACAGTACATAGGGGAAGGCGCCAAGGCGGTCAATGATGCCGCGCCGTACGTGCCTGGATTTATTTCGTCGAACAATATCAGGGATTTGCCGGACAGACTTGAATTTGCCTTGGGCTTTCGGCACGGCTATTGTCCGCCGCATTCGAAGGAGAAAGCACCATGCGAGGCAAAATCGCCGAATCCCTGAAGAGCGCGATGAAGGCACAGGACAAGCGCCGGCTGCCGACATTGCGGCTGATCCAGGCGGCCATTCATGATCGCGACATCGCCAATCGCGGCGCCGGCAAGGAGCCGGCCAGCGACGACGAGATCCTGCAGATCCTGGCCAAGATGGTGAAGCAGCGCGAGGAATCGGCCAAGGCGTTCGATGACGGCAAGCGGCCGGAACTTGCCGCGCAGGAGCGCGACGAGATGGCGATCATCCGCGACTTCCTGCCGACGCAACTGGGCCAGGCCGAGACGGAAAGCGCCGTCCGTTCCGCTATCGCCGAGACAGGTGCCAGCGGCGTCAAGGAGATGGGCAAGGTGATGGCGGCGCTCAAGGAGAAATATGCTGGCCAGATGGATTTCTCCAAGGCGAGCGGCATCGTCAAGAGCCTGCTTCAGTAGGGATTTTTCCCGCCTTAGCGGTGCTCATGAGACTCGAAGAGACCATCGCGAGGAGCCAGGCTAGGAGCGGGCGGAGCGGACGGCAGTTCGCACCGACATGTTCATCGCCACGGCCGCGCGAATGAACCTGTATGTTCGACGTCTGGCGTCTCACGACGGCATCGATGCGGCGAGCTTTTTGCTTGTTAGGCCTCGTGCCGATGCCGGGCGGCAACCTCTCAAGTCGAGGAGGAACCTTCCTCCCTTCCGGACACGTTTGCGAGAAGATCATGCGAAAATGGAGCTTCGATTTGGCGGCGCGTTTGTTGAATATTGTCGGTGCGGCCACGAGTGCCGGCGCCTATTCGCCGGGTCAGGAAAAGGCCCCCGCGGCCTTTCGGCGAAATGGGCTCGCAGAAGCGATCACGAACCGAGGCAGATCCATCAGGGATCGTGGCGATGTTGCATCGTTCCGATGGCGACCGGACCCTTCGCGGTCGCAGGCTATGAACCTGGAAGCCGTGCGCGACGCCTGTGAGTTGGTCGCAAGCCACGTAGCGACGGCGATCGCAGCGCAGGAAGACGTGCTTGTTTTAGGTGGCGATTGTACTGTGGAACTGGGGACGGTCGCCGGGGCGAATGCGGCCGGCGCGCGGATCGGACTCGTTTACATTGACTTCGACGCCGATCTCAACACACCTGACACGAGCGACGGCGCCTTGGACTGGACCGGCGTCGCCCATCTGCTCAATATCCATGGATGCGAGCCTTCGCTCGCGAGGCTCGGCCCGACCCGCCCGATGCTCGTGCCTCAGCAACTCCTCTATTTCGGCATCGAGAACATCACCCCGCCCGAAGCGGCCGTGATCGGAAATCACGCGATCAAGATCATATCGCGTGAGGAAGCTTTGAGTGACATCGAGGCGGCGTCGGCGCGCGCGGCCGAATGGGCGGCGCGCTTTGACTGCGTGCTTATCCACTTCGATGTCGATGTGCTCTCCTTTATCGATTTTCCGATTGCGGAGAATGTGCGCCGTTGCGACGGTCTCAAACTGGAGCAAGTCGCCTTTGTGCTAAAGCAACTGACAGCCCTGTCGCAATGGCGCGGCCTGACCATCACAGAAGTTAATCCGGCCCATGCGCCAGACGAGTCCGCAGCATTCGCACGCTTGAATGAGATGCTTGCAGACGCCCTTGGATAGTTCGAGATCCATCTCACGGTCGTTCGCGGGCAATTGGCCGGCTTGCCTCATCCAAGCGGAGCCAGCCTTATGCGCCCGGTCGCAATCATTGCGCGACATGGGCGCAATGCGGAAAACTTGGGAATTACGGTCGATGGCGGGGCAGTTTTGTCGTAGTCGCTACAGCCGCAAGCCCGCCTTTGAGGGCCGACAGCCAAAAGCTCGCGCTCATGATCGAACTCGTCAAACCGGCGTTTGAACACCTGCCGTCCTACAAGGCGGCCCTCGAGCGCGGCTGGTCGCCGGACAATGTGCGGCTGCTCGACGCGACGCGCGAGCAGCTTGCGGCTATCGAAAAGGATCCAGCGACTTTCCTTGCCGATCTCGACGATCCTGATGGCAAGGGACCGCCGATCGTCTTGCCGGACGGTTCGACGGTGCCGCGGCTGCCTGGATTTCGGCGCTGGATCTGGGACGGGGAAGTCTCAGGCTCGATCGGCTTGCGCTGGCAGCCCGGAACCGCGGCGCTGCCATCGCACGTGCTCGGCCACATCGGCTATGCGGTGGTGCCGTGGAAACGGGGATGCGGCTATGCGACGGAGGCGCTGCGGCTGATGCTGGAGGAGGCGAGGGCGGTTGGCCTGCCCTTCGTCGAAATCACCTGCAAGCCTCACAATGTGCCCTCGCAGAAGGTCGTTCTGGCCAATGGCGGCGGGCTCGTCGGGCGTTTCTTCGAGGATGCTTCCTATGGCGGCGCGGAAAGCCTGCGTTACCGGATCGATCTGTAGCCCTATTCGGCGGCAGCCGGCAGCGGCGGCGCCGCCCGGCTCCGCCATTCCCAGACATGCGAGGCAAGCGCAACCGCGACCGCGACCAGCATGGCGATCGCGCCAACCACCGGCAAGCTGCGATAGCCATAGCCGGCATTGAGCATCGCCGCGCCGAGCGATGCGGCGAGCGCGATGCCGACATTGAAGCCTGACGGAATGAGCGACGAGGCGAGATTGGAGGCGTCCGCGGTCCAGGTCAGGATGCGGGTCTGGATCGGCGTGCCGATGGCGAAGTTGAGGCCGCCCCAGACGAAGATCGCCATCACCATCGGCAGTGGGTAAGGACTGACGGCGTAGATCGAGGCGAGCATCGCCGCCTGCAGGAATAGCATTGCGATGAGCGACGGCATCAGCTTCCAGTCGGCGAGGCGCCCGCCGACGAAGACGCCGATTGTAGCGCCGACACCGTTGAGCAGGAGCACCCAAGGTATCCATTTCTCGTCGAGGCCGGTGACCTCAAGCAGCGTCGGCGTGATGTAGGTGAACAGGCCGAACTGGCCGATCATCAGCATCAGCATCATGATGAGCGAGGTCCAGACCTGCTGGCGTGCGAGCACGCGTACCTCGCTGCCAAGGCTGACGGACGGGCTCGACGATCCTGTCTTGCGCGGCAGCAGGGCGCCGATGGCGGCGAAGGCCACCACGCCGAGAGCGCACATCACCCAGAATGTCGCACGCCATCCCCAGATGTTGCCGATTGCCGTGCCGGCCGGAACGCCGATGACATTCGATACGGTGAGGCCGGACAGGATCAGCGCCACCGCCATGCCGCGCTGGTCTTCGCGCACGAGGCCGACGGCCACCACCATGGCAACGCCGAAATAGGCGCCGTGTGCCACGGCCACCGCAATCCGCAACAGCAGCATCGAGGCGAAGTCGGGCGCCAGCGCGCAGGCCGCCTGGCCGATGGTAAAGGCTGCAGTCAGTCCAAGCAGCAGGGCCTTGCGGGAGAACCCTTTGGTGGCGAGCGCCAGCAGCGGGCCGCCGACTGCAATGCCGCCGGCATAGCCGGAAACGAGATAGCCGGCGGTCGGGATCGCGACGCCAAGGCCATCCGCCACCTGCGGCAGCACGCCGGCGATGACGAATTCGGTGGTGCCGAAGGCGAAGGCGGCAATGAACAGGGCAATGAGGGGAAGCATGGCGGGAAGGCGATCCTCGGATAAGGTGACCTCAAACCACGGATAAGGGCACCGGGCAATTCAGAAATTGGCGACGCCGCTTTAGATTTTCTTTGTCACCGGTCAGGTGCCGGCCGCGGCGGCAAGAGCTACGCGGCCGCCTTCCTTCCGTAAGGAATTTTCAGCCACGCCCGCTCATGAAGGTAGTAGAGCAGCGACTTGGTGACGACCTCAGTCAGGCCGATGGCCGCAGCGAGCTTGATGCTTCCCGTCACGACGAGCGAAATGATCATCGTGTCGATGGTACCGGTGACACGCCAGGAAAGCGCCTTGGCGAAGCTGCGAGAATGGGTGTCCATCGACTTTCCTTCCGGTAGATCTGGCGATCTTTAGCCGACAGACAGGAGGTGGCGCAAAGGTAATTTTGCGCATTGGCTCACAGCATAGGCGAGCTTCTGAAGCTACCGGCCTGTGGACGCAATCTATCCGGCCTTCAGCCGCGAACCGGTTAGCAGGCCGCGTTCCTCAAGCACGGGATAGGCCATCGAGGCGAGCAGCGAGTTGATCTGCTTGAGGTCGCGAATGGTGTCGAGATGGATGGAGCTGGTCTCGACGCTCTTGGCGGTGCCGTCGCGCAGCCGCACGAAATGGCTCTGGCTGGTTTCCTTCTCGCGGTCGCGCAGCCGGTCCTTTTCCAGCACCAACTGGCGAGCGGTCTCCGGATCGCGGGACACCAGGACGTTGAAGGCTAGCCTGGCATTGGCAAGCACCAGGGCATGGAAGGCGCAAAGCTCGCGCCAGCCTTCCGGCGTGAACTCCAGTCCGCGCTCGAATTTCTTCTTCACATGGACCAGCATGTTGCGCACGATGATGTCGCCGACCTGCTCCAGCTTGACGCAGGCGCCGATCAACTCCTGGCAACGCAGGGCCTCGTCCTCGCTCAGCGGGTTCTTGGTGACCTTGGCGAGATAGAGCTTGATCGCCGCGTGCTTCCTGTCGACACGGTCGTCGAGCGCGGCCAGCGCACTGATCTTGTCGGCGTCGGCGCTCTCATAGAGTTCGATGATCCGTTTCAGCATGATCTCGACCGTCTCGCAGACCCGCACTACCTCGCGGGTGGCATTGGCGAGTGCTTGGCTCGGCACGTCGAGCGCACTTTCGTTGAGCGCCGAAAGCTCGATGACGTCGAGCGCGTTGGCGGGCTGGGGCCTGGTGCCCAGCGCCACGATCTTTTCCGAGGCACGATAGACCAGGCGCGCCAGCGGCAGGCCGGCGATCAGGATCAGGATGTTGAAGACGATGTGGGCATTGACGATCTGCTCGGGCACGGTGCTGCCCAAGAAGGCGACTGGCGGCTTGAACGTCAGGAACAGGATCAGCATGATCAGAGAGCCCATGCCGCGCATCAGGAGATTGCCGATCGGCACGATGCGAACGCCGGGTTCTGCGTTGCGGGTTAGAAGCGGCGCGATGATCGAAGAGCCGAGATTGACGCCGAGCACCAGCACGATGCCGAGTTCGGGCGGGATGAAACCGCGGCCGGCGAGCGTCACCATAAGCAGCACCGCGGCGATCGAGGAATGGAACAGCCAGGTGACCAACGCCGCCAGAAGGTAGGCGGTGACCGGATCGCCGGAGAAGTAATCGACGATGAGCGGCATCAGCGTGCTCTGGCGCAGCGGCTCCGACGCCTGGCCGATCATCTCCAGCGACAGAAGCAGCAGGCCGATGCCGACCAGGATGCGGCCGAACTGGCGCCAGTCGCGCCGCTCGGTGGCCATGAACATGACGGTGCCGGCGACCAGGCAGACCGGTACCAGCAGCGACAGATCGAAGGTAAGCAGCTTGACCACCAGCGCCGAGCCGATCTCGGCACCGCGCACCGCAAGCTGGCCCGACATGCCGCTGACAATGCCGGAGCCGGCGAATGAGCCGACCAGCAAGGTAACGGCGGTCGAGCTTTGCAGCGCGACCGCCAGGCCGCAGCCGGCCAGAACCGCCATGAAGGGATTGCGCATGGTGGCGCGCAGTTTGTGGCGCAGCACATCGCCATAGGCGCGCTCGACGCCGGTCTTCACCAAACGGGTAGCAAACAGCATCAGTGCCACCGCACCGGCAAGGTGCAGCAAAACGACGGAGCCACTCATGCCAGGCCCCGCAACGCGACAGGTGCCAGCGACGCGGGCGCGGTGAAGTCAAAGGGGCAACAGTGGGCGCGAATCGTGGACATTGCAGAGGTTGATATTACTCCGATTTATTTTAGCCGAATAATAAATTTTGCCCGGTTCGGACGAGTGTTGCCCCGCGACGGGGCGTGTCGGAAATGGATGGCCGGCAAAATGGTTGCATTGCCCGCGGAGTTGCGGAGGGTCATGCGTCCGTGCTCGGACAGCCGCTTTAAAGGTAGTGCTGAATTAGGCGTGCTAAATGTAGGAAATCATTACGAAAACGTAATCTCTGCGTTCAGTTTCGGTTCATCCTTCCGGCTCTATTCCAGAGGCATCGACAACCAAGGAGTACCCGCTATGAAACGCATCGTTCTTTCCGCCATTGCCTTCTCGATGCTGGCTGCAACGGCCTTGCAGGGCCAGGCTGCACCATTGAACCCACCAAACGCACCGCAATCAAGTTATAGCCAGGTCGACTGGCAAAAGCCCGGCAATGTCCACGTGAACAAGCATGTCGAGGTGAACAAGCGCGTCGTAGTGACGAAAAAGATCGTGGTGAAGCGCAGCCATTGGCGCAACGGCCAGAGATATTCCAGCTGGAAGCGTCACCAGCCGATCCGCGACTATCGCCACTACGGCTTGCGCCGTCCCGGTCCCGGCCAGGAGTGGATCCGGGTCGGCAACGACTATCTGCTGGTCAGCAACCTCTCGGGCCTGATCTTCGGCGCTATCGCCGCGCAGTAGGTGCGGAACGGCTGACCGGCGCTGCGCCGGAATCGAGAAGGCGGCCCGCAGGCCGCCTTCTCTTTTTGGCCTGGGAAAACCGGGTATGGTTCCGCATTAGGAGTCGTCGGGCTTGGCCCGTGTGATTATATGGAGGCCAAACGAGCTGTCCCTCATGCGCTTTCCGCCTGCTTTCCTCGACGAGATCCGCGACCGCGTGCCGATTTCTTCGGTGATCGGCCAGCGCGTCGCGTGGGACAGGAAAAAGACAAACGCGCCGCGCGGTGATTATTGGGCGTGCTGTCCGTTCCATGGCGAGAAGAGCCCGTCCTTCCATTGCGAGGACAAGAAGGGCCGCTATCACTGTTTCGGCTGCTCGGTTTCGGGCGACCATTTCAAGTTCTTGACCGAACTCGACGGGATGAGCTTTCCCGAGGCCGTCGAGAAGATCGCCGACATGGCCGGCGTGCCGATGCCGGTTCGCGACGCCGATGAGGAACGGCGCGAAAAGGAACGCGCCAGCCTGACCGATGTCATGGAGATGGCGACGGTGTTCTTCCAGGAACGGCTGCAGGGACCGGAAGGCGCAAAGGCCCGCGCCTATCTGCGCGACCGGGGACTGACACCGGCGACGCAGCAGTCCTTCCGCCTCGGCTATGCGCCCGACAGCCGCAACGCGCTGAAGGAGCATCTTGCCGCCAAGGGCGTCCCCAAGGCCGACATCGAGGCGTGCGGGCTGGTGCGCCATGGCGACGACGTCCCGGTTTCCTACGATTGGTTCCGCGACCGCATTATGTTCCCGATCCCGGATTCCAGGGGCAAGATCATCGCCTTCGGCGGGCGGGCGCTAGCGCCGGATGCGCTGGCCAAATATATGAACTCGCCCGATACGGAGCTCTTCCACAAGGGCAACGTGCTCTACAATTTCGCTCGTGCACGCCAAGTGCTGGGAAAGGGGGCGCTGGGAAAGGGGGCGCTGGCCAAGGGCGGCACGGTCATTGCCGTCGAAGGCTACATGGATGTGATCGCGCTGGCGCAGGCCGGCTTCGAAAACGTGGTGGCGCCGCTCGGCACCGCATTGACTGAAAACCAGCTCGAACTTCTATGGCGCATGGCCGGCGAGCCGGTGCTGTGCTTCGACGGCGACCACGCCGGGTTGAAGGCAGCATGGCGCGCCGCCGACATGGCGCTGCCGGCGGTCCAGGCGGGCCGCTCGGTTCGCTTCGCCCTGCTGCCGGAGGGCAAGGATCCCGACGATCTGGTCAAGGGTGACGGACCGGATGCGTTCCGCGCCGTGCTTTCCGAGGCGCGGCCGCTGGCCGACCTCTTGTGGATGCGCGAGACGGCCGGCGGCATCTTCGACACGCCGGAACGGCGAGCCGAGCTCGAAAAGACGCTGCGCGAACTGACCAGCCGTATCCGCGACGAGAGCCTTCGCTATCACTACCAACAGGAAATGCGCGAGCGGGTGCAGAGCTTCTTCGGTGCCCAGCGCGGACGCCAGGGGCGTCAGGACGGACGGCCCGGCGAACGTTTCCAGGGCAAGGGTTCAGCACCCGGCGGACAGTTTGCGCGCGGCGGCAATGCCGGTGGGCGCACCGCGATCACCGAAAGCCTCGGTCGCTCGGCGTTGGTCAAGCGCGGCGGCGAGGGCATGTCGGTACGCGAGGCGACGATCATTGCCGCCCTCGTCAACCATCCCGTGCTGATCGACGAGAATTTCGCCCATGTCGAGTTCCTCGATCTCGCCAACTCCGATCTGAAGCGGCTGCATGCGGCGATCCTCGACGCCATGGCGCATGATATGGCCAATGACCGCGACGCGGTGATCGCGACGATCGAGCGGGCCGGCTGCGGCGAGATCTGGCAGCGTGCGGTGGCGCTGATCAAACGTGCGCGGCAATGGCCGGCGCTGGAAACGGCGGCACTCGACGATGCCCGCGATGCGTTCAGCCAGGCCCTCCACTTGCAGCGCAGCGCGCGCACCTTACATAAGGAGCTGAAGCAGGCGGAAGCAGCGCTCGCCAGCGACCCCACGGACGAAAACTACCGGCACCTGGTCGAAATCCAGGCGCAATTTCGTGATGTGCAGGCAACGGAAGCGCTGATCGAAGGGTTTGGCGTATCGTCGGGCAGGGCTGGGCGCGTTTAGATCGAAGCCCCCAGAAGACTGAATGTAAGGACGTGCTTGCGCGTCGAATCAAGCGTGCGGCGCTCTAAGTCGGGTAATTGATTCGCTTTTTTCATGCGAATCATGCGAGAGGCGCTTGACCTTCCGGCAGAATGGCGGAATCAGGTCGATTCGAAACGTTAACCCGCCCCGGCATCGACGGGAATGCAGCGATGTAAGGTACTGATCACTGGACAGGCAGTCAGCTTGCCACAGATATCAGGGTTAATCTGGACTTAACGAGAGATGCAGTTACTGGCCCGGTAAAGCGCGTTCTGGAAAGAGCGCATCCAATTTGACCGGACCGGCAGCTTACGCGGTTTTGATACTCAGCCGCTTGGAGAAAATAAAGACTATGGCGACAAAAGAAAAGGAAGAAGTCGAGACCGAACGCGAGGCCGCGACCGATGGCCCTCTGCTCGACCTTTCCGACGATGCTGTCAAGAAGATGATCAAGGCCGCCAAGAAGCGCGGCTATGTCACCATGGACGAGCTGAATTCGGTGCTGCCCTCGGAGGAAGTGACCTCCGAGCAGATCGAGGACACGATGGCCATGCTTTCCGACATGGGCATCAACGTGGTCGAGGACGACGAGCAGGGCGAGGAGCCCGAAGCCGCCGATACCGCCGCTGACGCCGAGGAGGATGCCAACGAGCTGGCTGAGCAGACCGGCACCGCCGTCGCCGCCACCACGACCAAAAAAGAGCCGACCGACCGCACCGACGATCCGGTCCGCATGTATCTGCGCGAGATGGGCTCGGTGGAGCTTCTGTCGCGCGAGGGCGAAATCGCGATCGCCAAGCGCATCGAGGCCGGCCGCGAGACGATGATCGCGGGCCTCTGCGAAAGTCCGCTGACCTTCCAGGCCATCATCATCTGGCGCGACGAGCTCAACGAATCGAAGATCCTGCTGCGCGAGATCATCGACCTCGAGGCGACCTATGCCGGGCCGGAGGCCAAGCAGGCGCCGGTGGTCGAGCGTATCGAGGAAGCCAAGACCGAGGAAAAGCCGCGCCGTTCGCGCGAGGACGAGGACGACATCACCAATGTCGGCGGCGACACCCGTGGCCTGGTGGACGACGACGAGGAGGACGATGACGAGGCGAGCCTGTCGCTGGCGGCGATGGAAGCGGAACTGCGGCCGCAGGTGATGGAGACGCTCGACGTCATTGCCGACACCTATAAGAAGCTGCGCAAGCTGCAGGACCAGCAGGTCGAGAACCGGCTGGCCGCCGCCGGCACGCTGTCGCCAAGCCAGGACCGTCGGCTCAAGGAGCTGAAGGACCAGCTGATCAAGGCGGTGAAGTCGTTGTCCTTGAACACGGCGCGCATCGAGGCGCTAGTCGAGCAGCTCTACGACATCAACAAGCGCCTGGTGCAGAACGAGGGCAAGCTGTTGCGGCTGGCCGAAAGCTATGGCGTGCGCCGCGAGGAGTTCCTCAAGGAATATCAGGGCTCGGAGCTCGATCCGAACTGGACGCGTTCGATCGGCAATCTGACCTCGCGCGGCTGGAAGGAGTTCACCAAGAACGAGAAGGACGCCATCCGCGATCTGCGCGCCGAAATCCAGAACCTCGCCACCGAGACGGCGATTTCGATCCAGGAATTCCGCAAGATCGTCAACCAGGTGCAGAAGGGCGAGCGCGAAGCCGCGATCGCCAAGAAGGAAATGGTCGAGGCCAATCTGCGTCTCGTCATCTCCATCGCCAAGAAATACACCAATCGCGGCCTGCAGTTCCTCGACCTGATCCAGGAAGGCAATATCGGCCTGATGAAGGCGGTCGACAAATTCGAATACCGCCGCGGCTACAAGTTCTCGACCTACGCGACATGGTGGATCCGGCAGGCGATCACCCGTTCGATCGCCGACCAGGCGCGCACCATCCGCATTCCGGTGCACATGATCGAAACGATCAACAAGATCGTACGCACCTCGCGTCAGATGCTGCATGAGATCGGCCGTGAGCCGACGCCGGAAGAACTGGCGGAAAAGCTCGCAATGCCGCTGGAAAAAGTGCGCAAGGTGCTGAAGATCGCCAAGGAGCCGATCTCGCTCGAAACGCCGGTCGGCGACGAGGAGGATTCGCATCTCGGCGATTTCATCGAGGACAAGATGGCGATCCTGCCGATCGACGCGGCGATCCAGGCCAATTTGCGCGAGACGACGACGCGCGTGCTGGCCTCGCTGACGCCGCGCGAAGAGCGCGTGCTCAGAATGCGCTTCGGCATCGGCATGAACACCGACCACACGCTTGAGGAGGTCGGCCAGCAGTTCTCGGTCACCCGCGAGCGCATCCGCCAGATCGAAGCCAAGGCGCTGCGCAAGCTCAAGCATCCGAGCCGGTCGCGCAAGCTCAGAAGCTTCCTCGACAGCTGAGTCTGGGTGACGGATAAGCAGTTTAAAGGGCGCCGGTGGCGTCCTTTTCCGTTTGGGCACAGGCGATCACGATTGGACGCGCCGCTCTTGCGGGTCGTGCCCTACGAGAGGATAATTCCGCGACGGATGCATTTTCTGGGCGACAAACCCGGATGCCCGCCCCGGCTGTGACGCCGTGCTCCGTGGCCCCGGAGGGAGGTGTGCCATGACAACTTACATCGTGCTGATCAACTGGACGGAGCAAGGCGCCAAAAACGTGCGCGAGTCGCCGAAGCGGCTCGATGCCGCCAAGAAGCTGTTGGGAGACATGGGCGGGTCCTTCAAGGCATTTTATCTCACCATGGGGGATTGCGACATGGTGGCGGTGGTCGAAGCCCCCGACGATGCCGTACTAGCTCGTTTCTCGCTGATGCTGGCGGCGGGCGGAAACGTCAGGACGCGGACACTCAAGGCTTTCCCGGAGGATGCCTATCGCGAGATCATTACCTCGCTCGGCTGAGTGCCGTGCCTGAAGCGCGTCGCGCTTGAACGGCCTCTTGCGACGCGCTTTACGCTCTTCTTTTTAAACAGGTCGGTATGGCAAACCGCCGCGCACCCTCGGGCCAGGCCCGAGGACATGTTTTTGGGGCGACGTGCATTAGCCGAAGCCGGGACATTCCGCGGTGTCGCGTCACGTTGCGGCGCAACGGCAGTTGCTGGATAGTCGTCGCGCGTCCTCCGCTGGTGTTGCGAACCATGGCCAAGCCTCTGCTGACCGTCTGGTACAATACGCGCTGTCCGGTCTGCGATGCCGGCATCAGCCGGCAGAAGCGGCGGCTGATCGAGGCGGTCAAGGCGGGGCGGATCGAATTTCGCGACATCAATGCCGAACCGACGGCGCTGGCCCGCTACGGCATCGGGCTGGAGGATATCCGGCGCCGGCTGCATGCGACCGACGCCGGTGGCAAATTGCTGGTCGGCGCCGATGTTGCCGTTGCGGCTTGGCTGATAACGCCGGGCGAGGGCTGGTTGGCGACGCTGTTCGGCAATCCCGCCACGCTGCCGTTGACGCGCTATGCCTATGATCGCTTCGCCGATCTGCTCTATGCCTGGAACCGCCGCAAAGGCCGTTGGTGATAGTGTCCGTTCACTTCGCACTGAAAGACCCGTAAGTTGCTTCGGGCCCTTGGCGCAGCCTGCTATCGAGCCACGGGCTCGCAAAGCCAGCCAACGATGCGGCGCACCGCCGGCAGCAACAGCAGCAGCGTCGGAAAGGCCACCATCCAGGACAGGCCCCAAGCCGTCAGCCAGGTGGCCGGCAGATCGGGCTGGAAGCCAAGGCTTTTCAGTGTCGAGATGAACGACACGATGAACGTCATCAGCAACGACAGCACCAGCGGGCCGAGGACGGCGGCATAGCGCGCAGGCAGCTTCCTGCGCGGGGTTTTCATGGTCATTTGGATTTTTCCCTGAAGCATCCGGTCCGTCGCATTGGCATCCATTCGCCGGTCTTCCGGCGTAACTGCCCGGAAACGACCGGGGTGGATGCGTTGCTTCACGTCAGACGCTTACGGAGGGGTCTTCGACCCTCACGCGCTTCCTAGCTGCCCTTGCCGGCGAAATCAATCCTGCTGGCGCATTTTCAGATACATCGTAAGATATATCTTGACTCGATCGTGGCGAGCACCTAATTGAGATATATCGTAAGACATAACTCAAGGAGCAGACAATGCACAAAGACAATCATTTCGGGCATCATCGTTTTGGCGAACACGCCGAGCGCGTTTTCATGCATATGGCCGGCAAGTTCGGCGGACGCGGCGGGTTCGGCCCGTTCGGGCATGGCATGAGAGGCGGCGGCGGACGCGGCGGACCAGGCGACATGTTCCGCGCCGGGCGTATGCTGGCTGACGGCGATCTCAAGCTGATCACGCTGTCGCTGCTGGCCGAGGCGCCGCGGCACGGCTACGACATCATCAAGGCGCTGGAGGAGCGCACCAGCGGCGTCTACAGCCCGAGCCCCGGCGTCGTCTATCCGACGCTGACCTTCCTGGAAGAGGCCGGCTATGCCGTTTCTGCGGCGGAAGGCAACAAGAAGGTGTTTTCGATCACCGAGGCAGGGCAGGCGCATCTCAACGAAAATCGCGAGATGATCGACCACGTGCTCGACCATCTCGAGCGCTTCGGCCGCAAGATGGCGAAGGCGCGCGAGTGGTTCGGCTGGAACGATGACGGCGACGGTGGCCGGCGCGGCCGCGGCCGCTCGGAAAAGCGCGACGAATTCCGCGCCGTGCGCCACCGGCTGCGCGCCGCGCTCGGCGAAATCGTAGATGCGCCTGAAGCAAAGCAGGCCGAGGCAATCAGCATATTGGAAGCTGCCGCAGAGGCCCTGGAAGCGCTGTCGCGCGACTGACCCCTGAGTGCCAAGCCAGCTGCGGCCCTTGCCCGCTCGGCCAAGGACCGGTACTGAAAATCATCCTGCACCACGCTATGTGGTGCAGGATGATTGCCGTTGGAGGATACCCCATGTCTTTTCTGAAGCGTCTTTTCGGCGGCGGCAACGAAGCCGCTGAGCCAAAGACAGCGGCGCCGGTAAAGCAAATCGAGCACAAGGGATTTTTGATCAGCGCCACGCCCTACAAGGCGGAGGGCCAGTACCAGACCTGCGGCGTGGTTTCGAAGGAGATCGACGGCGTGATGAAGGAGCACAAATTCATCCGCGCCGATCGCTTTGCCGGGCTTGATGACGCTGTCGACATCTCGATCAAGAAGGGCATCCAACTGGTCGATGAGCAAGGCGAGAAGATCTTCGGGTAGATCGTTATTACAGCCTTGGGTCGATTGGCTCGCTTTCCAGCGCCAGCACGGCGAAGACACACTCGTGAACGCGGCGTAGCGGCTGCTTGGCGACAAATCGCGTCAGCGCCTCGTGACCGAGCGCGAACTCCCTGAGTGCCAGGCTGCGCTTGCCGCTCAGGCCGCGTTCTCGCAGGCGGATGAGATTGTCCGGCGCGTCATATTCGGGACCATAGATGATGCGCAAATATTCCGGGCCGCGGACCTTCAGCGCCGGCTGGATGAGTCCCTTCTTGCCACGGCTGACGAAGTCGCGTGGTTTGACCACCATGCCTTCGCCGCCCGAGCCAGTCAGCGCCTCCCACCAGGCAATAGCCTCCGCACACGCGCTGCCGTCGGCCAGATCAACCGTACGCCATCGGGTCGGCGTGACCACGCCAACATGGGCAGCCAGACGGTCCGCGAGCGACATGTGCCAGACATGATCCTGGTCAAACCAAACACGTCCCTCGCTGGCGAGCAGGTGGAAAGGCGCGACCTTAAGGTCGTCGACGCCGGAGACCGGCCACACGTAAGGCGCCCAGGCCGTGGCGTATTTAGCCGCACGGGCGGCCCGGTCTTCAAGGCGTGCGTTCAGGCCGGCCGCATCGACGCCGCGCGCCATCGCACGGGCTAGCGCCTCGCGGCTGACCTTGAAACCGGCGGCTGAGGATGTCGCCACCGGCGCATACTGGCTTTCGATCAGGCTGCCGGCCTTTGCCGACCAAGGCATTATCTCGGTGTCCAGCAGCAGCCAGTCGCTGTTCAATTCCGTCCACAGATCCGCCGCGTCGACCTCGACCCGGAGACGAGCGAGCAGGCCTTCCGTCATGGTGCCGTCGTTGAAAAAGGAACGTCCGGTGCGGGTCCAGATTGCGCCGGTCTCGTCGCCCGGGATCCCGAAGCGGCTGCGCGCCGCCTGCGCGTTCCGGCACAGCGCGACCACCGCCCGCGAACCCATATGCTTTTCCTCGCACACGACCTGGGCGACGTCGCGTTCGCGGAAATAAGCGAAGGCATCTTCCGGACGTTCCAGCCAGCCGTGTTGGCTGCTGGTCTCGGACGGCGACATGGTCGGCGGCAGATAGATCAGCCATTGCGGCGACAGCGCGAAGCGGCTCATCACTTCCAGTGCCGCCGAGGCGTTCTCCTCGGCCACCACAATCCGGCCCCTCAGCCCGGTCTCGATCCAGCGGCGACCGGAGACATCCTGGTAATCGAGCACGCCGTCGGCGTCGGCCTGTGCCGATTTGCCCAGACAGGACCCGCCCAGCGGACGTATCGGCTCCGACCATGTCTGGATTGCCGGCACCTCTACCAGTTCGCGTTCCGGCCAGCGTAAGGCCGTCAGCTTGCCGCCGAACACGCATCCAGTGTCGATACACAGGGTGTTGTTGACCCACTCGGCCGACAGCGTTGGCGTATGTCCATAAATTACGGCTGTCTTGCCACGGTAGGCTGCGGCCCAGTCCGCGCGGACGGGCAGCCCGAACTCGTCAGTCTCGCCTGTGGTCTCGCCGTACAGAGCGAACTCGCGCACGGCGCCGGAGCCGCGTCCGATCATTTCCTCCTTGAGACCGGCGTGGGCGACGGCGAGGTGTCCGCCGTCCAGCCAGACGTGGCTGCGCAGGCCGTCGAGAAAGGCCGGCAGCGCCTCTCGCAGGCCGCGGTCCTGCGTGTTCAACTGGTCTATCGTCTGCTCGAGGCCGTGGGCGACCGTGACCTTGCGACCTTCCAGCCAGCTGCCGAGTTTGCGTTCATGGTTGCCCTGGACACAATAGGCGGTCCCGGCCGCGACCATGCTCATGGCGATGCGCAGTACGTCGGGCGAGTTGGGGCCGCGATCGACGAGGTCGCCGACAAAGACGATCTTGCGGCCCTGCGGCGGGATCACAGTGGCCGTTCGGTCGCCCTGATGTTCAGACCAGGCGACGCTGTAGCCCAGTCGAGCGAGCAGCATCTGAAGTTCATCCGAACAGCCGTGGATGTCGCCAATGATATCGAACGGGCCGTGGTCGTCGCGCTTGTCGGTCCATAGCGGCTGCCGCGACACCTCGGCCGCGTCGATGCTGGCCTCGCTGGTAAGCGTCCAGACCTGGCGGAAGCCCTCGCGTTGCAGGCCGCCAAGACCCTTGCGGATCTCGGTTGTCATGCGCTGGGCGACCCCGGCGCCGACCGGCCGGTCGGCTCGCACCGCATTGCGTGCGACGCACACCTCGACGCCTGGATCGAGGACCACGGCGACGGGCAAAGCGTGCCACTTGCGCGCCAGCTCAATCCAGGCCTTGCGGTCGGCGGCTCGCACGTTGGTGGCGTCGATGACGGCCAGCCTGCGGTGTTTAAGCCGCTTGCCGGCTATTTCGCGCACCAGATCGAAGGCATCTGCAGAGACGTCCTGGTCGGTCTCATCGTCGGAGACCAGCGCCCGGCACTGATCCGAGGAGATGATCTCGGTCGGCAGAAAATGCCTGGCCGCGAAAGTCGACTTGCCCGATCCGGTCGAGCCGATCAGCACGACGAGGGCAAAGTCAGGAATGGCGAGATCGGTCTTGTCCAGTTCTCTCATCGGGTGAACACCGCCATCTGCGTGGGCGCGCCGAGGGTAGAATCCTGGGCTCCGATACCGCTGAAGGTGGCTGCATAGCCATAGATCTCACCGATTTTGGCCGCCCAGGTTTCGAACTGAGCCCGGCTCCATTCGAAACGGTGATCGGGATGGCGAAATGCGCCAGGGGCCAATCTGGGAAACAGAGCGTTGTAGTCCGCGTTCGGAGTGGTCACGATGACGGATTTAGGCGCCGTCTCGCCGAAAACGATGCGTTCGACCAGGGGCAGCCTGTCCTCGTCGAGATGCTCGATGACCTCGACCAGCACGGCGACGTCGGCTGCCGCCCAGCGGCCGTCCCGGTATGTCAGAGATCCGTGCAGCAGCGTAACCCGGCCCTCCGGCGGCCCGCCAAACTCGTTCAGCTTGAGACGCTTTGCAGCCCATTCCAGTTCGCGTGCCGCTGGATCCAACCCGAACAGCTTATGGACCCATCGCTCGCGCACGAGCCGATAAAGTAGCTTGCCTTCGCCGCATCCCAGGTCCGCAACCGTGGTTGCACCCGTTGCCTGGATGGCTCGGACAACAGCTTCCATGCGCAGATCGTTGAGCCGGATCGGCGTCTCCAGCGCTTCCTCAGGTGTGACACGCAGTTCGGGCGGCAAAGTCTCCCTGGCCGTTTCAGGAACCAGTCGTTCCAGAGCGATGCGGGCCAAGGCACCGCGGTTGCGCAAGTATCGGCGAACTATCAGGTCCTTGGCGGGATGTTTTTCCAGCCAGCCCTCTCCCTTGGACAGCAGCTTGTCGACCTCTGCTTCGCCGACCCAATAATGCTTGGCATCGTCCATCACCGGGATCAGCACGTAGAGGTGGTTCAACAAGGCGCTGAGCCGGCCCGTGCCGGTCAGCTTCAGATGGCCGTACCGGGACTCGCCTGCACCAGACCCGATTCCCTCGATTGGCGTCAGATCGACTGTCCAGCCCAAGGGTTCGAACAGGCTTCGAACCAGAGCCTCACCGCCGCGCATCGGCAGTGGAGTCACGACTGCCTCCAGCGGCAGTTCGCCGCTAGCCAGTTCCTGGCGCTCCTTTGACATTCCGGTCATCGCCGTCCGCAGCATTTTGTTTAGCGCCACGGACAGGAAAGACGATGCCGCGTAAGGCCGGTCGTTCACATATTGGTCCAGCAAGCCTTCCGCCCGCCCCTTGCCGCGCACTAGCCCTATCGGGTCGACATCGAGCAGGAGTGCTGCCTCGCAACGCTCTTCGGTCGCTTCGGGATAGAATAGCCACCCTTTGCCAAAGGAGAGGTCGGTCTCGTGCAAACGATCGGGATGCTTGTGCAGCAGGAAACCGAGATCGGTGGCCGGACGGTGCGTTGTGGCAACGGACAGGAACATCCGCGACCGATAGCGCAGACAAGCGGAATAACCAATGGCAGTTGTTGGCCCACCACAATAGGTTGTCGCCAACGACAGCAAGGGCAGGCACCGAGCGCCTACCCTTGTTCAATTCAAACGATGCTGGCTTTACGCCGCGGCGGCGACGCGCTCGGCGCTTCCGGTCGCGGCCACAATGGCGTCGACCTTGGTCGAGGCTTTGGCCAGCGCTGCTGCTACCGCATCGGCGCCCATGCCGACTCCTTCGATGCGGATGACCTCGACATCGGTCATGCCGAGAAAGCCGAGCACGCTGCGCAGGTAGGGAATGGCGTGATCGAACTGCACGGCCGCACCTTCGGAATAGATACCGCCCGAAGCCAGCACGATATAGACCTTCTTGCCGGTGACGAGGCCTTTCGGGCCAGCATCGCTATAAGCAAAGGTTTTGCCGGAGCGGGCGACGTGGTCGACCCAGGATTTCAGCGTCGACGAGATGTTGAAGTTGATGAAGCCGGTGGCGAGAATGACGGTGTCGGCCGCAAACAGCTCGTCCAGTACAGTATCGGAAACGCCGACGACCTCAGCCTGGCGCTGGGTGCGCGCTTCGGCCGGCGTATAGATGCCGGTCGAATAGTCGGGGTCGATATGCGGCAGCGGGTTGGCGACGAGGTCGCGGGCGACAAGCTTGGCCGAAGGATCGGCGGCAAGCAGTTTGTCGGCGAGTTCGTTGGCGACACGGGTCGAGTGCGAGGCGGCGCCGCGTGGGCTGGATGTGACAAGAAGGATGGACATGGTGACTCTCCAAGGTTGGATTAAAATCTCCCGGCAAATATGTGTGCGCAGACCCATTTGAAAAACTGGTATATTTTGTATATGATCCATCTAAATTGTGGATTGAAAGATGCAGCCCAACCCGACGCTTGACCAACTGCAGATCCTGGTTGCGGTGGCCGACACCGGTTCCTTCTCGGCTGCCGGCCGTAAGCTCAACCGCGCGCAGTCGGTCATCAGCTACGCCATTGCCAACCTCGAAGCGCAGCTTGGGCTGAAGCTGTTTGAGCGTGAGGGCACGCGTGAGCCGCAACTGACCGATGTCGGCAAGGCGACGCTGGAAGATGCGCGGCGCATGGTCGGCGTGCTGCAACGCATCCGCTCGCGTATCGACGGATATCGGCAGGGATTGGAGGCGGAAGTTGCGCTGTCGGTCGACGTGACGCTACCGTCGCCGGTGCTGGTTCGGGTGCTAAGGGCATTCGAGGTGCAGTTTCCGGCCGTGACACTGCGTCTGCATATCGGCTCGCTTGGCCTTATCCTCGATCATGTTGTCGGCGGACAGGCCGATCTCGGCATCGGAGGGCTTCTGGGCGAGGCGGACGTGAATCTGCTGCGCATCGGTTTCTTCTCCCTGGTGCCGGCCGCAGCGCCTGATCACCCGCTGGCGCTGCTGCCCAGACCAGTGGCGCTGGAGGATGTCCGCGAACACATCCAACTGGTCGTCTCGGACCAGTCCGAGCGTACGCGCGGGCGCGACTATGGCGTCTTCGCCTACCGCACTTGGCGGCTGACGGATGTGCGCACCAAGCACGTGCTGATGCGCGAGGGGCTGGGCTGGGGCGGGCTGCCGCGATGGCTGATTGCCGATGATCTGGCGAACGGCCGGCTCGTCGAACTCGATCTCGAGCCTTACAGCGAAGTCCGCTCGCCGCTTTATGCCATGCACCGCGCCGATCGCAGCCCGAAACCGGCGGCCGCCTGGCTGATCGATCAGTTCAAGCGCCAGCTTGGTTGTTTCAACGAATTCGAGCCGGGTGAGGTGCCTAAGGAGGAGCCGGAGACAGACCGTCGATCAGCGCGATGAGAACGGCGCGATAGTCCTCGATCGATGCTCCAGCTTCAATGGCGAGCGCTGCGCGGTCGAAGGCAGCGGCGAGCAAAGCGGTCAGTGCTTCCACAGGCAATCTCGTCATAGAGTGCGAGCGCATCGCGGCAACAAGGCCCTCACGCAGCGAACGGTTGCCATGGCGATTGTCGATCGCATCCATGGCGGCGCGGCCGAGCACGGCGGGGCCATCAAGCAGCAAGAGCCGAGTTCGGCCGGGGGCGCGCATGGCAGCCAGATAGGCATCCGAGCCGGCAATCAGCGCATCGCGGGCAAATAGCGAAGGCGGCGACGCGCGTTCGATCTCTTCCGCCACGGCTTGCGCCTCCTGTTCGACCACAGCGGCAAACAGCGCCTGCTTGTCTGCAAAGTGATGATAAAGCGCGCCGCGCGTTACGCCGGCAGCGGCGACGATCTCGGGTGTGCTGGTCTCGGCATAGGATTTTTCGGTGAACAGTTTTCGCGCCGCAGCGATGAGCTCGGCGCGTGTCGCTTCGGTGCGATCACGGTTGGAGCGGCGAGCGGATCGCTGTTGCATACATTCAGCCTGTATGTTAGTTACATTTACATGCAGATTGTATGGTGTTCGCCGGGAGAAGGAAAGATGAGGACGACGAGCTATTATCCGGTGCTGATGACGGGCGATGTTGCCGGCACTGCAGCCTTTTATGTCGCGCATTTCGGCTTCAAGCCGCTGTTCGAGGCCGACTGGTACATCCATCTGCGCTCAGCCGAAGATCGCCGCGTCAACCTCGGCATCGTCCAGGGCGATCATGAGACGATCCCGGAGGAGGGGCGGGGCCGCGCGTCTGGCGTGCTGATCAATTTCGAGGTCAGGGACCCGGATGCCGTCTATGAGCGGATCACCGCCGCCGGCCTGCCGATCCTGCTAACGCTGCGCGACGAACCCTTCGGCCAGCGCCATTTCATCACCAAGGATCCCAACGGCGTGCTGATCGACGTGATCAGGCCGATCCCGCCGAGCCCGGAATTCCTGGCGCAATATGCGCAGGGTGCTGCAGCGAGCTAGCTTGCCCTCGCCAACGGCATCACCGTGACCTGGGCAATGCCGGAGCGGCGCACCACCGTGCACAGTGTCTCGCGGCCGATGCGCTCGGCGTCGAGCATGCGCACAAGATCGTCGACGCCGGTGACCGGGCGGCCGTCGATGGCGACAATAATGTCGCCTTCCCTGAGGCCGGCCTTGTCCGCCGGGCTGTTCTTCTCGACGCTGCGCAGGCGCACCGCCGTGCTGCTCGACACTTGCGACAAGAGTGCTGCGCGGCGCGGCAGGTTGGTGGTGTCGGCGGAAACGCCGATGAAGGCGCGGCGCACGCGGCCGAAGCGGATGATCTCCGAGATGACGAAATTGGCGGTGTTGGAGGCAACCGCGAACGCGATGCCTTGCGCTCCGTGGATCATCGCGGTGTTGACGCCGATCACCTCGCCGGCCGAGGACACCAGCGGTCCGCCGGAATTGCCGGGGTTGAGCGCGGCGTCAGTCTGGATGACGTCGTCGATCAGCCGGCCGGTGGAGGCACGCATCGAGCGGCCGAGCGCCGAGACGACGCCGGTGGTGACGGTCCATTCGAAGCCGAGCGGGTTGCCGATGGCAATTGCAATCTGGCCGCGCCTCAAACGCTTGGAATCGCCAAGCGGCGCAACGTCGGCAAAGTTGCCGTCGGCGCGCACCAGCGCAATGTCGGTGTCGGGGTCGCGGCCGAGCACGCGGCCTTCCCTGGAGGCGCCGTCCGGCATCGACACGCGCACACTGCGCGCATCGCCGACGACGTGGAAGTTGGTGACGACCAGCCCGTCCGGCGCGATGACGAAGCCTGAGCCATGGCCGCCCGGGCCACCGACACGCTCGATGCGGCAGACGGCGGGCCCGATGCGGTCGACGGCATCGGCGACCGTCGCCGAATAGGCATCGAGAAGGGCATCGTCATATTGCAATTGCTGGGCGGGCAGGGCCATCTGCGGGGCTCCGTAGCTTTTGGAACAAGATGAACAATGCCTATATGTGCGGAGCGGCCGGACCGGCCGCGACCTGACCAGATGGCCAGTCAAACGCCCAACTAGCCGTCAGGCGAGTATCCGCCAACGCCCTGCCGGGCGATATCTGGGTCACGAGGAACCCAGGAGACAAATCATGAGCGATTTCAATCTGAGCACATTTTCCGACGCCATTGCCGACATCGCCGCAGCCGCGGCTCCAGCGACGGCCAGCTTCGCGACGCACCACCACCGCACGTCTACCGCTTTCCACTGGCAGGACGACTATTTCGTCACTGCCGAGGAGGCGGTCGAGGCCGGCGAGGAGATCGAGCTGACGTTTCCTTCGGGCGAAACCGTCAAGGCCGAGCTGGTCGGCCGCGACCCGTCCACCGGCACGGCCGTTTTGAAACCCACCGGCGCACCAAGCGTGCCGTCCCTGGTGAAGGCGGATGCAGTGCGGCCGGGCAATCTGGCGATCGTCGCGGGCAATAGCGACGGCACCTCGCTCGCTACCTTCGGCACGGTCGGCGAGGTCGGCCCGGCCTGGCGTTCAATGCGCGGCGGCACGATCGACCGGCGCATCAACCTTGCCGTCAATGCCGGCGGCCGTTTCGAGGGCGGCCCTGTGCTCGACGCCAAGGGCGGACTGATCGGCATGCTGCTGTTCGGGCCACGCCGGCGGGCGCTGGTCATGCCTTACGAAACGATCGAGCGGGCAGTCACGACGCTGCGCGAGAAGGGTCATGTGGCGAGGGGCTATCTTGGTGCCGGCCTGCATCCGGTCCGCAATGGTGATACACAGGGCGCCATGGTGATGAGCCTTGACGATAGCGGCCCGGCGAAAGCCGCCGGTCTCAGTCTCGGCGACATCATCGTATCGTGGAACGCAGAGACGGTGCATGGCCCGCGCGAGCTGATCCGCAAGCTCGGGCCGGACAGCGCCGGTGCCTTGGTGACACTCGGCGTGGTGCGCGGCGGCGAGAACCGTGAGATCTCACTGACCATCGGTGAAAAACCACTGAGCTGAGGGATAGATGGTAAGCGGTGAGGTCGCTGGCAGACGGCTGACGGTGCTGATCGTGCTCCGTGACGTCGAGCGCGCGCGAAGTCTGTCCGCGGCTCTCGCTGCGACCGATGACCTGCAGCCTTTTCTGGCGGGCGAAGTCGACGGGCGTTGGGCGGCGGATGTCGCCATCGTCGATGATCATGGGGTGCAAGGCGGGCTCGTCGACGCCGCTATGCCTCGAGTGCTGCTATCGTCGCGAGCGGCCGGGGAGCGGCCGGCCGATACAGTGTTTGCCGTGCTGCCGGTGGCAGCGGACGACGTGCTGATCGCCGCTGCGGCGCGGCTGGCGGCGGCTGGCTACCGGATTTCGCGTGACAGCCACGCTCTGTCAGACGGGCACGATTTTACCTTTCATGACAGCGACCGGTTCGACGAGGAACCGAGTAACGAGCAAATCGTCCGGCCGACGCTTTCGCCGCGCGAAAGCGAGGTGCTGGCACTGCTCGCCGAAGGCGCGCCCAACAAGGTCATCGCGCGGCGGCTGAACATCTCCGTGCATACGGCGAAATTCCACGTCGCAGCGATCCTGACGAAGCTCGGTGCCGCCAACCGCACCGATGCGATCGCCATCGCCATGCGGCAGGGCCTGGTGCTGGTCTAGCCGTGGATCAAACAGCCGGTTCGATGTCGGTCAGCCGGAAATCGTCACCCTTGAACAGCAACGGCATGGCTTCGATACGTGCCGCAGCATAGGCAATGCAGTCGCCGAAGTTGAGGGCGGCCGGATGCCGGCCCTTGCCATAGCGCAGGAACGCCTGACGAGCGACCGCGGCGTGGTCGGCCGTGAAGGGGATCGTCTCGATCGAGGCGGTGCGCAAAAAAGTTTCGAAGCGATCGATAATCTGGTCCTGCCAGCGGCCGACGAGCACCATTGTCGTTTCAAGCAGTGTCGGTGCCGGAAGCAAACGTCTTTCAGCCTGGGTGATCGCCAAAACGAAGCGGTCGTAGCCCGGCTCCGTGCGTAAAATGGCGACCAGCGCCGAGGAATCGATGATCATCGCGTCGGGATACCCAGTTCGTCATAACCGAGAATTTCATCGTCGCTCATCGCGTCTTTGCGCTCCGGTATTCGTGCAGCTCGTTCCGCAATCGCCATCAGACGTTGAAAAAGGTCACCGGTCTCGTCGCGCGGCACAAGCCGCTCGCGCGCAACCTCGCGCTCGAGGCTTTGACGGATGGCCTCCGTCACCGATACCTGGCGCCGGCGGGCGAGCTCACGTGCCAGTTGCTCGACCGCCATATTCTTGATCGATAAGGCCATTTATATATTCTCCCTTTTCGTATAGAATATATACCAACTTGCCCGACAGATTCAACGCGCGCTCCCGCGAAATCCACGACCCTCCGTAGCGTCACACCACCGCTGCGGGTTAAGGGCGCTTGTATCCGCCGGCGGTGCAGGCAAGGATCGCAAGGAGAAAAGATGGTAGAAAAGAGAGTAGCACAGGGAGGGGCGAGGATGTCGCTCAAGGGAAAGACGCTGTTCATCTCTGGCGGGTCACGCGGCATCGGGCTGGCGATTGCGCTGCGCGCCGCGCGCGACGGCGCCAATGTGACGATCGCGGCCAAGACCGCCGAGCCGCATCCGAAGCTGCCGGGGACGATCTACACAGCGGCGCAAGAGATCGAGCGGGCCGGCGGCAAGGCGCTGCCGGCGCTGTGCGACATCCGCGATGAAGCGCAGGTCGCCGAAGCCGTCGCCAAGACCGTGGAGACGTTCGGCGGCATCGATATCTGCATCAACAATGCCAGCGCCATCCAACTCACCGGCACGCTGGAGACCGACATGAAACGCTACGACCTGATGCACCAGATCAACACGCGCGGTACTTTTCTCGTCTCCAAAATGTGCATTCCACACTTGAGGTTGGCGGAAAATCCTCACATTTTGAATCTGGCGCCGCCGCTCGACATGAAGGCCAAGTGGTTCAAGAACCATGTCGCCTACACGATGGCGAAGTTCGGCATGTCGATGTGCACGCTGGGCATGAGCGCCGAGTTCGCCAGGGATGGCATTGCGGTCAATTCGCTCTGGCCGATCTCGACCATCGACACGGCGGCGGTGCGCAACCTCCTGGGCGGGGCGACGGTGGCGGCGATGAGCCGTTCGCCCGACATCATGGCCGATGCCGCACACGCCATCCTGGTCAGGCCGTCGCGCGGGGCAACCGGTAATTTCTACATCGACGAAGAAGTGCTGCGCGCCGAAGGCGTCAGCGATTTCTCAGCCTATGCGCCGGGCGCGACAGGCCCGCTCGCCGGCGACTTTTTTGTGCCGGACGAGGTGTTCGAGCGGACTGATACCAAAATCAAAGGTATTTACTGACGGAAAGCATCTAGCTGACAGGCGTATCTCTTAAAGACCGGCACAGACGCGTGCTCAGCCTTCGGCTTTCTTGGCTTTGCCAAGACCCATCAGCCGGTCGATATAGGCAAGCATCAGTGCCGACAGAACGAAGGCCAGATGAATGATGGTCAGCCACATCAGCTGGTCGGTCGTGTAGGAGACCGAGTTCAGGAAAACCTGCAAGAGGTGGATCGAGGAGATGGCGACGATTGTCGAGGCGACCTTGACCTTCAGCGAGCCGACATCGATCGTGCCCAGCCAATGCACCTTGCCGTCATTTTCATCGAAGCGGCTTACGAAGTTTTCGTAGCCCGAGATGATCACCATCACCACCAGTGAGGCGACCAGCGCGGCGTCGATGAGGCCGAGGATCTTCAGGATGGTATCGGTGTCGTCGAGCGTGAAGGCCACGGAGACGAACTCGAACAGCTTCTTGCCGAAGGACACGGCATAGATGGCAAGCGCCGCGCCCAGTCCGAGATAGAAGACGACCAGCAGCCAGCGCGAGGCGAGAATGATCGATTCGATGGCGAGTTCGAGGCGCTTCATGCGGCGATTCCGGGCTCCGTTGTCGGAGTGCCGTATTTCGGGCAGGCTGCGGCGGTTTGCAAGGTTCTAAAAAACGAAACCCCGCCGGGGAGGGGAACCGGCGGGGCTCGTGTGTCCCGCTGGAGTCGGGACGGGGCAGGGACGCCCTTTCCAAAATTTGGGATTGGTGACCTCGCGTTTCAAGATTGGTGACCGCGCGATTCAATGGTTGATCGGATCGCGCGGTTCACATTCCGCTTATTGGGCGCTGGCCACCGGCGCCACCAGCGAGGTGATGCGGCGGATGGCGACGCGGCGGTTCTCACGGTTGGGTCCCGACGTGTCTACCTTGAGATACTCCTCGCCATAGCCCTGTGTCGTCAGGTTCTCCGGCGGGATGCCGAAGGCATTGGTCAAGGCTTCGGCGACTGCCTCGGCGCGGCGGTCGGACAATGCAAGGTTCGCTTCCGGCTTGCCGACTGCATCCGTGTGGCCTTCGATCAGGAAGGTCTCGGCCGGGTTTTTCTTCAGCAGCTTGTCCATGGCGTTGGCAACACCCTCCAGCTTCTGGACCTCGGTGTCGGAAATCGAAGCCGAACCGAATTCGAAGTTGAGCGTATCGAGGTCGATGCGGCGGGCAATGTCGCGCACGCGGGCCGAGCGTTTGACCTCGTCGATCGAATAGAGGCGCTGGACCTTCTCCACCGGCGGTCGTTCGAGGAAGGTGTAGTAGTCGTCCGGATCCTCGACCTCTTCGGAATCCAGAATGTATTCCTCTTGCGGGATGGTAAGGCGCATCGGCGGCAGGTCGTCGCCCGGGTCGCGCCAGTCTGCATCATCGTCATAGTTCCGCTCGTCGACATAGCTCAGCACATATTCGCGTCCGTCAGGCGCGATGCGTGAACGCTGGATCACGTCGCCGTAGCGGTTGCGGATGGTGACGATCCGGAAACCGTTGTCACGCTCCACGATTTCCCGGGTGCGATCGCCCGACAGGTCCTCATAATAGACATTCCTGGCGCCGCGGTGCATACGCGGGGCGTCGCTGCTTTCGACGAACGTCTGGTTGTTGAACTGGAGGATGACGCGGTCGCCGAATTCCCTGAGGACATTGGTGCCTTGCGGGCGCCGACGACGACGAACATCCTCGAAATCGGCTGAGCGCTCGACGCGCTTGCCTTTTTCCTCGGTCACGGGAGCGATCTTTTCAGGTTTGATCTCCTGCTGCGCTGCCCGGTCGTCGGTCGGGGGCGGCCCCTGGTCGACCGGAGCCGGTTTCGAGACTTCCGCCTGGTTGCCGTTCTCCTCGACGGGCTGGTTGCCTTCCTGACCACCCGTTTTGCCGCCATTTTGGCGACCCGCGTTTTGGCCGCCTTGGTCCTTGCCGTGCCTGCGCCTGACATCCTTCTGACTGTCCAGTATGGGCG
Source organism: Mesorhizobium sp. M0189 (assembly GCF_040322135.1). NCBI lineage: Bacteria > Pseudomonadati > Pseudomonadota > Alphaproteobacteria > Hyphomicrobiales > Phyllobacteriaceae > Mesorhizobium > Mesorhizobium sp. M0189. The sequence continues at coordinate 93,396 of NZ_JAMYSW010000009.1, read as the reverse complement.
CCTCGTTCGGGTTGGCCGCGGCTTCGCCCGAAGCAGGGGGCCCACCCTCGGCGGGTGCTGCCTGTTCGCCGGTGGCGGGTTGCTCACCGGTTGCGGGCTGCTGTTCGCCTGTCACCGGCTCTTCCCCAACGGGCTTCTTGCCGCGTTTCTTCGCCTGGTCCTGGGGCTGTTCGGCTTGAGCAGGAGCGGCTTGCTTGTCGGTTGGAAGTGGCTCGGCCTGTGGGAGAGCCGGCGCCGCCTGCTGGTCCTGCTTATTCTTCCTCTTGCGCGGATTGCCCTGCTCGTTGTCGTTTGCAGGGGCAACCTGCTCGGCCGGCTGTTCAGCAGGTGCGGCTTCCTGCTGTTGCTGGTCGCGCTTCTTCCTGCGCTGCTTGAGCTGCTGCTGAACGTCGTTCGCGGGCGCAGCCTGCTCGGCCGGCTGTTCAGCAGGTGCGGCTTCCTGCTGTTGCTGGTCGCGCTTCTTCCTGCGCGGCTTGAGCTGCTGCTGATCGTCGCTCGCGGGCGCAGCTTGCTCGGCCGGCTGTTCAGCAGGTGCGGCTTCCCGCTGTTGCTGGTCGCGCTTCTTCCTGCGCGGCTTGATCTGCTGATCGTCATTCACGGGTGCAGCCTGCTCGGCCGGCTGTTCGGCTTCGATCTGCTGTTGCTGCCTCTTTTTCCTGCGTTGATTGCCCTGCTCCTCTCCGCCCGAGGGCGCGAGTTGTTCGGCGGGCGCGGATTCGGTCTGTTGCTGCTCGCGCTTGTTCCGGCGCGGCTTTTGCTCGGACTCGCCCGATTGTTCGGCGGGTGCTTCGGTTCGCTCCTGCCGTTCGCGCCTCTTGCCGGGCTTCTGTTCCGGCTCCGCCTGCCCGCCTTGGGCACAGGCTTCGGCCGACTCGCCTTCGGCGCAATTCGACTGCGCCGGGATAAGCACTGCGCTGTTCCGAGCGGGGCCGAATGCGGCGCTGCCTTGCAGCGGGAACGCGCCTAACGGCGCGGACGCCATCAACAGGCCAAGCGCCGTGCCTGCCAGAATCCATGGTTGGCGTTTCATCATAAACACTCCTTGTGGCGTCCCATCCCTGCCCAAACTTTCAGCAACCATGTTTGGTTCCTGTTTGTAGGTCTTAGCGGTGGCACAGGGCGATTGACCGGCGTTTTGAAGGCGACTTCATGTCATTCGTATGGTCTTGGCGTATGGTCCCGGCGTATTGTTCGGACGAGGGTGCATGGGTTGCTGCGCTTGACCTTGACGCCTCCGAGGTCCACATGCCGACGATGGAAAAGCCGTTCTGGAAAACCAAGACGCTGGAGGCGATGACCCCGGCCGAGTGGGAATCGCTCTGCGACGGCTGTGGCAAATGCTGCCTGTCCAAACTCGAAGACGAGGACACCGGAGATATCTACTGGACCAGCGTCGGCTGCCGGCTGTTCGACGCTGGAAGCTGCCGCTGCTCCGATTATACCAACCGGCTGGCGCGTGTTCCGGATTGCGTCGGGCTGACGCCGCAGAATGTGCGCACCATCAGCTGGCTGCCCAAGACCTGCGCTTACCGGTTGGTTGCCGAGGGCCGCGATCTCTATTGGTGGCACAGGCTGGTGTCGGGAAGCGACGAGACTGTGCACGAGGCCGGCATCTCGATGCGCGGCCGGGTCAGCGCCAGCGAGACGGAGCTTGCCGAGCCGGAGGATTATTTCGACCATATGCTTGCAGACGAGCCTTAGGATTTACTCCGGAATCGAGGACCCAGAACCGACAGCAAAACGGACGTTGCCTATCCGCCCATGCCGGTCCACCCTATGTAGGACCGCCGTCCATAGCACCGGTTCCGGAAGCGAGAGACTATCCCGGTTCTGCCGCATGAACCGGAGATGAACGGCCGGTTCGCAAAAAATTCAGACAGGCGGGTGCATTCTCCTCCCATCGGTTCGACGAAAACGGGTGGAAACCCTCAAACAAGGAGAGAAGACAATGTTCAACACCATCAAGACGGCGGCTCTTTCGGCTCTTGTCGGCCTTGGCACGCTTGCTGCCATCCCAGCCCATGCAGACAGTATCTATCTCGGTTTCGGCAACAACCAAGATCCGCGCGTCGGCGTCTATACCGGCGACGAAGATGATGGTTACTATCGCGAACACCGCCGTGAGCGCAACTGGCGCCGCTCCTGTTCGCCGGAGCGTGCCCTCGACAAGGCCGAACGTATGGGCCTGCGTCGCGCCCGCATAGTCGACATCAACCGCCGCACGGTCAAGGTCGCTGGCCGCCAGTACGGCGACCGCGTGGTGATCGTATTCGCCAACGAGCGCGGTTGTCCGATTATCTATCGCTAAGCCCGTCGAAGCTTTGCGGCCGGCGTCTTTCAGCCGGTAAAGTAGCGGAGCCTCTTTCCGCCAGGACGGAAAGGTGCGGCTCGAAAACCCCGGAGGATCGGTCCTCCGGGGTTTTTCATGCGCTGCGATCGACGATCACTTCAGTTCGAAAGTCACCGTCACCTGCGCGGTATAGGAATTCTCGCCGGCCTGCACGGGGACCGATGCGCCGGCCGCATCGAAAGCCTTGGCGTCGATTGGCATCGGCGGCGGTGCGAAATTCTGGTCGGTGATTTCCAGAACCCGGCCGATGCCGACGCCGGCCGCTTCGGCCAGCGTCTTGGCCTTGGCCATGGCATTGGCGACGGCCTTCTTGCGCGCTTCAGTGACGGCTGCCGCCGGATCGTCGTTGGAGAAGGAGATGCCGCCGCCCTGGTTGACGCCGAGCGACACCGCCTTGTCGAGAATGTCGCCGGTCTTGTCGATGTCGCGGATGCGCACCGAAAGCGTGTTGGTCACCTGATAGGCGACAAGTTCGGCCTCCTGGCTGCCGTCGGGCTTGTTGGTGTAGTTATAGCGCGGGTTGATCTGGATGCCCGCGGTCTGCAGGTCGCGCTCCTTGATGCCGGACGATTTCATTGCCGCGATCACCGCGGCCATGGCGTCGTTATTGGCATCGAGCGCGGCACGCGCCGTCTTGGCCTCGCGCATGACGCTGAGCGTCAGCAGAGCCAGATCGGGTGCTATCGCCGCCTCGCCTTCGCCGGTGACGACGATGCGCGGCGGCGGCGAATCGGCGGCGCCGGCGATCGCCGGAAATGCGATTGCGGCGGCAATCGCCAGTGGCAAAATACGTCTGGTCATGAAATCTCCTCGATCTGCGATCCCAAGACTGCCGAGTGTCGAGCGGCTCCAATGGGGGACGTGCAATAGGTTATCAATATGGGCTGATTTGGGCGGTCTCGGCCAGCCCCCTCGGAAAGCCGCTCTGAAAGCCTTGTGCGGTTCAGGGAAAAACACTAATCCAACGCCGTGGGGCCTGTAGCTCAATGGTTAGAGCCGGCGGCTCATAACCGCTTGGTTGGGGGTTCGAGTCCCTCCGGGCCCACCATTGGCTTTTGTGGCCGTTGATTTAATTGGATTTTTTGGCCATTTTTGTCCCACCTCTTTCAACCCCCTCAGAAAGTGGGACAATTTTGTTCTCTTTTCGATCGATAACCAGCAGGTATTTCGCCGCTCTCGCTACCTTCCGGCGACGCGCTTTCTTGATGTAGTGGTCGGGCTGCTGGTACGTAGTCCACCCATATATCGCCTTCAGCTGCTCGTGCGTCGCGCCGTTCTCAGCGGCGATCGTCGCGCCGGCCTTCCGAATTCCATGAGCACTGCAGTGCGGCAGCTCAGCTTGATCACACCACTGGCGCATCTTGTTGCCCAGACCGTTCTCCGAGAACGGGCGACCATACTCATTGACCAGGAAGGTCATCTGGTCGGAAGGCGTGTGCTCAAGTTCCGCCTCTAGTTCGGGCAGAAGCGGGAGCTCCACCAACACCGCATCCTTGTTACGACTGGTCTTCCCAGGCTTAATTCTGATCCACTTCTCCCACTGCTCGGTCTCCTCGTTGTAGACGAGCGTGATGTGCTGTCGACCGAAGATCGCGACGTCGGACAACCGCAGGCCAGTAAACATGAAGATCGAGAGCGCACGTCTGGCTGCGGTACCCAGCGGATGCCGCTTCTCATATTGAACGATCTCCGACACGTCCCATGGGTGCCAGCCGTCGCCGCTCTTTAGCCGTCTGATGCCGCGGGCGGGATTGGAGTCGACGCCCGGAATCTCTGTGTCCTTTGCCCACTCAAACATCGCGCTGATGGCTTTTACGATATTGTTTGCCGCGCCCAGGGCGTCGAGCCTGGTGTCCCTGATCTCCTTAACATGAGACCGTTTCATACCGGCGAATGGCAGAGATCCCTTGGTGGGATACTGAGGATCCGGGTCACCTTCGAGGGGATGAGGTAATTCGCATACGCGCTCCAGAATTGCTCGTCGGCGCGCCATAGTGTCTTGGGTGATTTCCGTGCCGCCCCGACGGTAATACTCCTGGCAAAGCCACACTAACGTGCCTTTCTTCGCTGGCTCGGAAGGCTTGGGGAGGCGCCGGCAAATCTCGGGAAGAGTGCCGGGCCGAACATAAGAGACCTCGGCGCGTGCGCAGCGCAGTTCCTCGAGGAACTCGTCGCTGCCGGTCGGTTCACGGAGCCGGACCTTCTTCCGACCCGGTGCGCGAAAATAGTACCGATCATTGCCGTGGCGATCAGTGTCCTTCACTACGCCCTTAAGATCGATTTTCACGGGCTCATCCGTCATGTTCGTGGTTTTCGATCCCAAGGATTGTCTAGTGGCGGCGAATCTTCGTCAAGCTTTGGTGCTCCTCCGATTTGGCGGTGAGGGAGCTTTCGAAAGGCCAATACAAGTTCCTCGACGTCCCAAACAATGCGCCCCTTGCTCGGCATTCGTGGCTGCGGCATCCGGCCGTCCTGGACCATTTCATCAAAGGTCGTTGAGCTTACGCCGATGAACGTCGCAGCCTGCTCGCGATTGATTCCTACCGGCGGGAGCGAGGGCGGCAAGACGCTCGGGGTGCGTAGCATCGGTTTAGCGCGTTGAAAGCGCGTTTTTGACGCCTGCCTGTGTTCCTATGTACCTGTCCGAATATTGCAGACGCTCAATCATGTCCTGGCCCTGTGCTTGCAGGCTCACCCTAGGTCTCCAGACCTAGGATCGCTCAAGACACCGGACTCTTTTCCAGCCTTTGTGTACGATGATGGGTATCTTAATGCGCTCGAGGCCAAGAACTGAATGGTCGGCGACTTGGAAGGGCAAAATGACCGCGGAACCACGAATCTGAGTCAGAGGCGGAATCCAACTGAGGAAAGCATGGCTGTGTTTTCAGACGGTTATGACTCTCATGCATGCGTAACAACCAACAAGAATACAAACAAAATATTTCTGTGGATTACTTTCATTCCTCATGGAATGCGCGACTGATTTGGTCCGACAGCGGCTTCACAAAATAAGAAAGCGCCGTACGCTCGCCCGTCTGGATCATCGCTTCGGCCGGCATGCCGGGCACGAGCGTCAGGTCCTTGAGCTTCGTCAGTTCCGCATGCGGAACCGACAGACGCACCAGGTAATACGAAACGCCGTTTTTTTCGTCCGTCGCCAGATCGGCTGCGATCCGGCTGACATATCCGTTCAATACCGGCGTGGTCCTCAGATTGAAGGCTGACATCCGCAGCACGGCCTTGTGACCAAGCTGGATTTGGTCGATGTCCTTCGGGGTGATTCGTGCTTCAAGCGCAAGATCGTCGCCTTCCGGCACGATTAGCATAATCGGATCGGCGGGCGTGATCACTCCTCCGACCGTATGAACTGCGAGTTGTTGAATGGCGCCTGACTGCGGCGCGACAATATCGATCCGTCGCAGTTCCTGTTCAGCCGCCATCTTGCGCTCAACATACTCCCCAACCTGCGCCTGAACCTCTCTGAGCTCCTGGCCGACTTCCGTCTTGAAATCCGGATCGATCTGCAGGATCTGGAGGCGCGTTTCGGCTATGCGGGCTGCCGTCTGTGCCTGATGTGCAATCTTCTCACCGCGTTCGCCGCCGAAAGTGGCAACCTGCGTCTTCAGGCTGTTCAAGCGTTGGTCCGAGACAATGCCTTGGTCGCGCAGCCCACTCAGGGCAGCAATTTCCTTTTGGAGAATCTCGGTGCTTTTCTCAGAAGCGATTTCCTGCGCCTTGAGCCCCTCGATCTCGTGCTCATATTGAGTGATGCGTTCCGCTAGCTGCGCCTGCCTTCCGTCGCGGGATTGTCTGCGGAATTCGAACAGCCGCGTCTCGCCATGTACTGCCGAAGCTACGTCCGGAACATCTCTGCGGGCGAGCAGCCAGTCCGGGAAGGCGATCTCCGCCAGATCGTCACGCTCAGCTTCGAGTCGTGCCAGGTTGGCGGCCAGCTCATCGAGCCGCTTGGTGACTACAGCGAGAGTGGCGCGCGTCTGGGTGGCGTCGAGCCGCATAAGGATGTCGCCGGCTTTTACTTTATCACCTTCGCTCACCAGGATTTCTCCCACCACCCCGCCGGTCGGGTGCTGCACCTTCTTCACATAGGAATCGACGACAAAGTGTCCGGACGCGACAACCGCACCGGAGAGATTCGTGAAGGCCGCCCAGGCTCCGGCTCCTCCAACAAAGATCACGCTCGCCAGAAGGCCCGCCACCAGGTGCCGGCGAATGGAGCTGGAAACGTCATTATTCTGATGAATGCCGGCCACCGGGATCCTCCATGTCAGCGCGCTCTCCCACGTTATCCTGTGTAGACTCGATGGCCTTGACGCCAGCGCCTGGTGCCATCGCTGCCCTCTTCAAGACTTTGGAAAGCGCTTCATCACGCGCACCGAATGCTCGCTGCCGTCCACCTTCCATGACCAACACAAAATCCACGGCGCGCATGGCGCTCGGCCGATGGGCGACGACAACCGCAATGCCCTTGCGCCCGCGCACGGAGGCGATCGCCTTGACGACCGCAGCCTCACCTTCCGCATCGAGATTGGCATTGGGTTCATCCAGCACAACAAGGAAAGGGTCTCGATAAAGAGCACGGGCAAGACCGATACGCTGGCGCTGCCCGGCGGAAAGTGCCGATCCGGCCTCACCAATCGGAGTTTCGTAGCCGTGCTCAAATCGGAGGATCAGTTCGTGCGTGCCCGCTGCTTTCGCCGCGGTGACAATAGCCTCAGGGTCAGGATTATCTTCAAAACGAGCGATGTTTTCGGCAATGGTGCCGTCGAACAGTTCAACACCTTGCGGCAAATAGCCGATATGACGGCCTAGCGCTTCCGGGTCCCATTGATCGAGGCTTGCGCTGTCGATGCGAACCTTTCCGGCGACCGGCGTCCATGCGCCGACGATGGCGCGCGAGAGTGTCGACTTGCCCGAACCCGATGCACCGATGATCCCGAGTGCGCTTCCCGCCTGAACGGCAAACGCAAGGCCGGTCACGGTCGGCTTCCTTTCGCCGGGCGGAACGATTGTCACGCCTTCGACGCGGAGTTCGCGTTCAGGTGCAGGCATTGGCATAACAGGAGCGGTTTCAGGAACCTTTCCCAGGAGGTCCTCCAGCCGCGCCCAACCCTGGCGCGCCATGAGGAAGGGTTTCCAGCTTGAAATGGCCAGATCGACCGGAGCCAGCGCACGCCCCATCATGATCGAACTGGCAATCATGACCCCGGCCGTAGCCTCCTGCCTGATGACAAGGTACGCGCCGACGGCAAGAATGGCCGATTGCAGCAGCACGCGCAACGACTTTGCAATGCCACCCAGCCCACCTGCCACGTCCCCAGCTTTCCGGTTGGCGGCCAGATACTCGGCATTGGCCTTGTGCCATCGGGCAGCGATCCGCTTTGCGAGACCGAGAGCTTGCACGACCTCGGCATTGCGGCGCGCTGCTTCCAGTAGACCATTGCGTACCATGTTGTGGTCAATGGTATCGCGTATCGGCCGTTGCGAGAGAGTGTTGGTAAGAAGTGTCAGAGATGTGAGACCGATCGCCCCGATAAGTGCCGTCATGCCGATCCAGAAATGAAGGAGGAAGCAAATGGCAAGATAAAGCAGCATCCATGGCAGATCGAAGAACGCTGTCGGACCGTTTCCACCTAAGAATCCGCGAATATTGTCGAGGTCGCGAAGCGGCTGCAAGCCGTCGCCCGGCATGCGCGTTAAAAGCGGAAGGCGAACGATCGCATCGTGAACGCGTCCGGAAAACTGTTCATCGAAACGCTCGCCAATCCGCAGCAGCACGCGGGCGCGCAAAACGTCGAGCAGGCATTGGAACGCATAAAGCCCTGCAGCAAGCACGACGAGCCCCACTAGCGTCGATACGCTGCCACTTGCCAGAACGCGGTCGTAGACCTGAAGCATGAACAGCGGCGAGATCAGCGCAAGCACGTTGACCACGCCGCTGATCAACAGAATTCCCCAAATAGCGGAAGTCAGAGGGAAAGGTCTCAAAGCTGAATCCTTCAAGGAATGGTTACTCACGTAGGTCTCCGTGAGGATCTGGCGACCCAGCTCCCTATATTGCTCCCCGAGCGGCAACCGACTCGCTGATTCAGGATCAGTGCTCCCGCCGAATATGTTTGGCTTGGCATCTAATGGAGCGGGTCAACAACAACACCGTCCGGCTGAAGGCTTGGAAGGGCAACGTCATCGTGGCCGGCCGCAAGGGCCCGAACAGGCTTCCGCCTCCACGCGTTCAGGGAGATTTCGGTGTACGACCAGCGCGACGTGCAGGGCTTCGTCAAGCTGTACACGCTGCGACTGCTCCCGGGCGCCCCGGCCCATCGCAAGTAGCGGAAACGGAAGCGCCCGCCCCCGGGGGGCGGGGCGCTGTTCCGTATGGGTTTTCTGGATCAAACGAAGGTGAAGTCCGACGCGGTCAGGCCTAGGTCGGCCACGGTGACCACACCGCCCAGGTGGACGAATTCATGCGCGTTGTTGTCGGCGGTGACATAGGCCAGAGTTGCGACTCTGTCGGTGTAGCTGCTTTGGTAGACAATGATGTCGCCGGCGTGCTCGCCGGAGATCGCACTCGCGGCTTCAGAAGCAGAGTTGAAAGATTCGCCAGTGATTACCACGACGTGTTCGCCGTTCGCACCTGAGGCCGCACCACTGTAGAAGCTGCTCACCGGGTAGCCGGACTGTATGCTGGCGTTGTTGACGAAGTTCGCGCCAAAACCGTCATTGTAGAGGCCCACCGCATCGAAGGCGAACTTGTCCTCCGCCGGGTTGAAATCGGTGATAGTGGTAATGTCCGACTTCGACCCGACAACCCCAGGCACCGGATTGTGGAACTGGAACACGAACGTGTCACTGTCGGTGCCCCCGGTCAACGTGTCCTGGCCGTCACCCACGTAGAGGACATCCTGGCCGGGACCGCCGCTGAGCCTGTCATTGTCCTCACCGGAGACGCGCGGGTTGAAGCGGCCGTTGTCGCCGGAGAGATCGTCCCAGCCATCTCCGCCGAAGATGCGGTCGTTACCCTTGCCGCCGATGAGTCGGTCACTGTCCGGGCCACCCGAGATCTCGTCGTTGCCGCCGCGACCGTCAATCCAGTCACCGCCCTGGAAACCCTCCATCCAATCGTCAAGCTCGGTGCCGATGAGTGTTTCGGCACCCGGGCCACCCTCGATAATCTTTGCCATCGAAAATACTCCTAATGATGCACCCTGCCTGACGCGTTCATATTGCTCATCGGATAATTAGAGAAATCGATTGCTTGGATAGACACACATTTACGAAATGGATGCATTCACGTTCACTTCGCCCTTCTGCTGAGCAGTTGCGGGCTCGCTGGCGGCGGGGACGCTGGTCGCCCAAGCAATCGATGAAGATTCGACACTCAAACCGGGACTAGGACGAACTTCGTAACGGGGCCGTCCTGGTCGGGCCCCAAACTTCTCTCTGTTTGCTCGACGCCGGCATACCCGCACCGTGAGCGCTGGACGAGGACAAGTTCCGCTGGCGGAGAACGGCGTGATCGGCTTGCCGCGCCGAAACTGATGGCGCTCGTCGAAGGCATGGACTGGACACGCGTTCGAGCCGAACGGCGACGGCGTCCGGCCGGAAGGCGGTGGCGAAGTGACTCAGGCGCAAAAGGCGGGCTTCAGGCCGTGCACAATAAGCTTCTGTCGGCGTCATGATGAGAAGCGCTTCGGCCCGTCCCCACGAAATCGATACGCTCAAGGCGATGTTCGTCGCCATGGCGGCGGAGAAGGCCGAACTGCAACAACTCCGGAGCGAAACACTCAAGGCCGAGATCGTCCGGATGGCGACACTCAACGAGCGTGCCCAGGTGAGGATCGCCGACCTTCATGGGATCGTCAAGCAGCTGGAGCGCGCCGCTTCGGTCGCAGCTCCGAGAAGCTCGAACGTGCCTAGCAGGCCTTCGCCTTCGAAATCCAGACCGGGCTCGGCGCGATTGAGTCCGAGCTCGAGGCCGCAAGACCGACAGGCGAGCCGCGACGTGCTGCGCGACCGCGCAAGGCGTTCCCGGCGCATCTGGAGCGGGTCGAGATCGTCATCCAGCCCGAGCCATGGGGGAAGAAGCGCTCCCGCAGCCAATCGTCCAGTCCGTCAAACGCGGTCGGCCGCACAGGCTTGCGAAACGGAACAGTCCCGCCCTCGCTTGGATACCGAGGCACCGTGTTGCGAGCGCACCCGAATTCGTTCGCCCGTCGGTTCCCCAGCCAAGCTCATGCAGCGGCAGCATCGCTGCCACCTCTTCAGGCTGAAGGATCTGCTCTCCCTGCATCGTTCTCGACAATGCAGGAATCGCCCAATCCCAATCGCCATCCATGCCTCCTCTCATAACGGAGGGGTCGTCGGCCGACAACTGAGACGTCCGGTGCTCTTAGGCGGGGTAATCATACGAGATGCCTCCTGCAACATCATTTCCCGCATCCATAGGCTTGCCGGATCATTATTGTGAAGCGCAGGCCATTGGACGGCCTCCGTGAATGCGGCAGGAAGTGGCGGCGGAAGTTCGACAATCCGCAGGGGTGTTAATTTTGCGAAATGCTGCGCCAGCCGTAAGGGCATTGTCCCAATGCGGTTGGTGCCTGATAGAAGGGGCGGGATCATGCTAAAGCCCTGTACGACGACCTCGATACGTCTCTCGAAACCGTTCTCGAGCAAATACCATTCCTCGATGGAGGGCTGCCGGGTGTCCCCGAATTTAAGCACAACCTGCCCCATCGACAAGTATCGGTCGAATGTAAGTGGCTCTGACAGCTGCTTGTTCGTGCCGCAGCCTACGCATACGAGCATATCTTCGAACAGGGCTGCGCGAGGATGTTTCGACATGAACACTTCGGGCATAATCAGAAAATCAACGTCGCCGCGCCGGAGAAGCTCCTCGGGGTCGTCGGAAATAAGCAGACATTCGAAGCGGACGGCGGGAGCTTCCCGCGCAGCACGCTTTACGATCTTCTTAAAAAATACGAGCGTGAGGTAATCGGAAAGGATGATGCGGAAGCGACGATCCGATCGGGCCGGGTTAAAGGCGTCCCAGGAAATAATCGACAGCTGGATGTGCAGCAATGCGTCCCGGACTGCTGTGGCGAGCCCCTCCGCGCGCGGTGTCAAAATGAGTTCGCGGCCGTTCATCGTAAATAGCTCATCGCTGAAATAGGCGCGTAACCGACCGACGGCGGCGCTCATGGCCGGCTGACTCAGGTTAATACTGCGGGCCGCGGCGGTGACTTTACGCTCCCTGATCAAAGCGTCCAGCACAACCAGGAGATTTAGATCGAGTCCCTTAAAACGCATGTATTGACCTATCCGACGCGTGGATGGGTATCGCCCAAAGAATCAATTTTACGAATGGTGAGTAGCGTCAACGCATCAGCCGACGACGAAATAGAGCAACCGATAGGAAGAACGGCAAAACCGTGTATATGCAAAGCGCGCCGATATGCAGGCCCATGCTGCCGGCCGGACGGCCAAGCATCGCCGGACGAATGAGGTCAATTGCATGTGCGAGCGGCAACAAGGAGGCGACGTCCTGAAAAGTGCCGGGCAATTGGTTGACCGGAAACATCGCGCCGCAAAGGAACAGCATGGGTGTTATAACAAGCGTATTATAAAATATGAAATATTCATAACTGGGCGCAAGCGCCGTGACGACCATCGCTAGACTCGCGAAGGCGAGGCCACTGAGAGCGATGACTGGCAGCAAGCAGAGGATGGATGGCCACGATGTGTAGCCGAGCGTGGTGGCAACAACAGTGATTGCTGTGCCCGCCATCAGGGCCTTGGTGGCTGCCCACGCCAATTCGCCGAGTAAGATATCGCCAAGCGTCAGCTGAGTGCATAACATTCCTTCCCAGGTGCGCTGGTTGTCCATGCGGCCGAAACTCCCGTAAACCGTTTCAGCAGTCGCCGATGCCATCGCGCTTGTGGCAACCATGCCAGCCGCGAGAAACGCAATGTACGACGTGCCCTCAATAGGACCTATCATTGTTCCGATGCCAAAGCCGAGACCGAACAGATAGATCATCGGATCGGCGAGGTTGCCGAGAACCGATGCAAGCCCGATTTTCTTCCATCCAAGATAGTTGCGGCGCCAAACCGCGACCCAATTCCACGCATTGGCGGGCATGGCCGCCGCATACCGTTCGCCCATTGTTCAGTCCTCCATCTCGCGCCCGGTTAGCCGCAAGAACACATCCTCGAGATTGGGGGGACGCTGCAGAAGGCGCAGACCCGCGCGCCCGCGTAGCTGCACCAGCACCTGCTCCGGATCGGGTGCATAGCAAAAAAGCGTCTCACCGCTCACCTCGATGCGCTGTGCGTACGGCCGGATCAGCGCACCCAGTTCATGCGGATTGCCGCCGTAGACCTCGACCACGTCACAGCCGATCTGCTCGTCAATGAGTGCGGACGGGCGGCCTTCGGCGATCTTGCGCCCCTCCTCCATAACGCACAGCCGATCGCACAGCCGCTCGGCCTCTTCCATGAAATGGGTAGTCAAAAGAATAGTCTTGCCCCGCGCCAGCAGCGATCGCAGCCGTTCCCAGATCAGGTGGCGGGCCTGCGGATCGAGGCCGGTGGTCGGCTCGTCCATCACCAGCAAGTGCGGGTCATTGATCAGCGCACGCGCGAGCGTCAGGCGCCGCTTCATGCCGCCGGACAGTTCGGCGACGCGCGCATCCGCTTTGTTCTCGAGGCGGGCAAACTCAAGCAGCGATGGTATGACCGCTTCGATCTGGCGTCTGCTCATCCGGAAGTAGCGCCCGAACACCAACAGGTTCTCGCGTACAGTGAACGCGGTATCAAGATTGTCGAACTGCGGGACCACGCCGATGCGCATACGTGCCAAACGCGCGCGCGCCGGCACTGGAGCGCCGAGCACAGTAATCTTCCCCGCATCAGGCGATGTCATGCCGAGGACCATACGCGCAATCGTGCTTTTGCCCGCACCGTTCGGTCCCAGGAGCCCGAAGCATTCCCCCGCCGCAACGCGGAACGACAGTCTGTCGACAACGAGCTTGTCATAAGTTTTGCTTACGTCAGTAAGATCGATCGCTACCATGGACATGGGTTCATTTTACCGAGAGGGACGCCAAGACTGGCGGTTGCTTGGTTGCCTGCCGGACCTGAAACTGTGACTCGTCTTCGCCATCCCAGCCGTCGATAACGAACTGATCGACATCACAAGGATTTAGCCCCTGTTCCGCCAAAGCGGCGACAATTGCGTCGAGATTATCGATGGTTTGATAACGCGGATTGTTGTGCCGCTTTTCCTGCTCAACGCAGAAGACGAGCCGTCCATCCTCGACAAGGGCGATCGCCCCATCATGGGTCAGCTTGGTACCACAGATGCGCATAGTGTCTCCACGTTAACGGCGATAGATTCGATTGATCAGGAAGCGGAAAGCGGGTTCCGGAAACGGACGAGCAAGCAGTCTTCGTTGACCGACTCGCCCCGACACTCAAGACGCTCTACCTCGATCAACGTTTCGTTCAGCATGGCGATGACCGGCTCAGCACCAGCGGCGTGACCCCAGCGACGGCAATTAGCATCCCTTGCCGATCCGAAGATCAGATGCCCGCCTGGCGCAAGCACCCGCACCAGGTTTTTGACGGCCGCGCGCATCTCGGCTATGTCTTCGAGGTAGTATAGGACCTCCGCCACAACGATCAGGTCAAACAACTCGTCGGTCGAAAACTGTTGAACATCGGAGACTATCCAGTTGATGCGCGACGGCTCCTTTATCCGTTGACGTGCTCGAGCAATCGCTTGCGCCACGACATCGATGACGGTGAGCCCTTGGCAGTTGGGAGCTAATTTTTCCGTGAATGCGCCGGCAGCGCACCCGACTTCGAGGGCATTTGTAATGGAGCCTTGGGCAAGCGCCAGCTGGAGCATTTGCGTGTGGCGCTCCCGCTCGAACGGATTGCCGTCGAGGCGCCACGGATCGTCTGCGGCCAATTCCCGATCGAGCAACTGATGATTCATGTTCTGGGTCAAACTCGTCCACCTCTCGTCCACCTAGGTAATTAGCGATCACTCGTCGCCGCAGATGTTGCTCGACAGCGCTAATCCCGAAGAATCCGCGCAAGATTGAGCCTGCGAAGCGGAGCCGCATGCGGTGAGAATTCTGCCCTGCTTGATCCAGTGATCGGAGTTTGGGTGGGGGTCTGTTTTCCCCCAGTGTTCGATGTAGCGACAGCAGAGCTTCGCGACAGCCAATCGCTATTGCTCAATGTACACAGTGCGTAGGCCTTCAAGGGAAGTAAGAGAAAGATGTTGATGAACGTGTGCAGGGAAAAGCCCAGAAATCGAAACTGTCGAGCACGAAATGCTACCACGCTGCATCGGAGCATGGTCATGGACACAATCATCAGTCCTGTCCACCAAGGCACAGTGCCTGTCAGTGCGAAATGTGCGAGGCCCGTTAGTACCGATAGGGCGAGGAGTAGCGGCCCGAGATTCTGTCCGACCACGTCCAACGTGAGATAGCTATTGAGGCCGGGCAGCAAGCGCAGCCCAAGCAGCGTGTCCCGGAATGTGCTTCGTGCCCAACGGAGTTGTTGGCGCAGATACGGTCCGAGTCTGTTCGGAACGACTGTGGCCGCGATGGCGCCCGGAACGTACTCGGTTCGAAAGCCTGCTTTCAGCATGAGGATAGTGAGATGGCGATCCTCCCCGAAGTCGCTTGGCTTGCCCCGAAAAAATTGCGACTCGTACTGGTCCAGTAACAAAAGGAGCGCAGACCGGCGGTACATGGCACATGGGCCGCAACAGCACATAACGGCACCGAAGCGAGCCTGTGCCGCGCGCTCCTCGTTGCAAGCCAGCCAGTACTCCATGTCTATCAGCCTTGTCAGCCAGCTCTCGCTCCGGTTACTGGCAATCAACTGACCCATGACTGCGCCGACCGCTGGATCTCGCATCTTCGGTACAAGCTTGGTGATGACGTCGGACGCGAGTATCGTGTCTGAATCAACGTTAAGCACCAAATCCCCGGATGAGCGGCGTATCGCGGCGATCTGCGCCTTGCGCTTTCCAACATTCTCGGGAAGCAAAATGATGTCGAACCTAGGGTCGCGCGCGTAGGTTTCGTGGACAGTTCCTACGGCTTCGCGATTTCCAGAACCGTCATCAACCACATAGACCCGAAGTCTTCCGGCGTATTCTTGGTCTGCAATGGACGCCAGGCACTCTGAAAGCGTGCGCGGATCCTCGTTGAAGCAGGGGACGATGACATCCACGCTGGGCAGTTGATCGGAGCCGACGAGATCCTCCAACGCCGATGAGTCGTTTGTCGGCAGAGCATAAATCCCCTGCATGCTCTTATAAGCAGTCGAGAGCAGTGCATAAAGCGAAATGGCCACAGTGCTGGTTGTACCAAGAAGAGTCATGGGATCTCGTTTGTTCAGTGATGTTGAGGAAGTGAGCGGATTACAAATCCGCGCTCGTGAAGTGCTGGAATCAGCCGGGACAGCGCCGTGACCGTCTGGTCGCGCAGACCGGCGTGAGCGCCCTGGCTCAACTCGCCGGGAGGGCATCCGTCGTGCAAGAGTACGATTGCGCCCGGCCGGACAGAGGCGAGCACGGTATCGATAATCGCGTCGACCCCAGGGCGAGACCAATCTCGAGGGTCGACGGACCAATGGAGGGCCGTTAGCCCGGCGATCTGTGACGCTGTGAAGACTTCTTCGCTCCAGGCCCCGTAGGGCGCGCGAATATAGCGCACTGAGGCCTGAGGGCACGCCCTCATGATGGCGCCGTTCGCTTCAAAGATCTCACGTTGCACTTCGCCGAAGCCGCATTTGTACAGATCCGGATGAGTCATCGTGTGGTTGCCTAGCTCGTGCCCTTCTGCAAACATTCGTTGGATTAGATCCGGGTGCTCTAAGGCGTAGGCGCCGATGACGAAGAAAGTCGCCGGCACCCGCTGCTCTGCCAACACATCCAGAATCTCCGGTGTGACAAGTGGATTGGGACCGTCGTCAAACGTCAGATAAACGCTGCGACGGCCGGTGCCGTCAGAGCACTCACGGCGCACTTCGTACAAGCAATCGGGACGGCTCATAGCTCTGGTCCGTTCCGATCGATCATCGTGCCCGTGGGCCATTCGCTGATCGGCCGTCCAACTGCCAGAACAATGGTGAGTGCGTCATCGATGCGTGTGGGCGGCAGGTCGAGGCGCGCCTCTGGTCGGGTGGAGCGCACGCGAATTCCCGACAAAACGGCCAAAGGGCTGTATCGCCGCCCGAACCTCTCAACATGATTCCGCAGCGCGTCCCGGACGGTTCCGAAAGCGAATGGAACGCCAAGCTCCTGCAGTATTGGAAGCATGATATGGATTGAATGGGCGATTCCGAGACCCTCAAGATCCGGACGTACCCCGTACAGGCCCAGCTCAGCCACCAACAGATCGACCGCGTCAACCTTGATGAAACGGCGCAGTATGCCCATGTGAGCCGCTACACCGCTCGAATCATAGGCGATTGCGCGGAGTTCAGGCCTGGCTCCGGCCCAGCTTCGACTACCTTCGAACGGTTCTGCGTTGGACGCCCCAGTCGGCCCGTAGGTATTACGAAAGAACTGGGCGAGCTCGACGTGGTCCGAGAGCTGCAACTCGTTTTCCCAGCACAATTTCCACTGCACCTGAGGGCGCATTCAGGACCTCTCTTCAAAATAGTTTCTTGCGGGCCGCATTACCCGGCCAAAGCGGCGGCGTTGTTGGCTGCACTCAACCGTTGTCGTTAGCGAAGGTGAGCCAGCCGGTGGGGCTCGCCAGTGAGCTCTCTCGATGTTCCCGCCCGTGTCGCGGCGCCGTCGATTTGAGCTTGACGTCGGTCATTTACGTTCCTCTAATGCATGGTTCGTAAATTCGTAAAATTGATTGTTTAGATGATGCCCATCCACACGCTGGATAGATCAGGATATGCGGTTTAAGGGGCTGGATCTGAATCTCCTCGTTGTGCTGGACGCTCTGATCAGGGAGCGTAAAGTCACTGCCGCGGCCAACAGTATTAACCTGAGCCAGCCGGCCATGAGCGCCGCCGTCGCTCGGTTACGCGCCTACTTCAGCAATGAGCTATTTACGATGAACGGCCGCGAGCTCATTTTGACACCGCGCGCGGAGGGGCTTGCCCCAGCAGTCCGGGACGCATTGCTGCACATCCAGCTATCGATTATTTCCTCCGACGCCTTTAACCCAGCCCAATCGGATCGTCTCTTCCGAATCATGCTTTCCGATTACCTCACGCTCGTGCTTTTTAAGAGGATCGTAGAGCGTACTGCGCGGGAAGCTCCCGCCGTCCGCTTCGAATGTCTGCCTATTTGCGACGACCCCGAGGAGCTTCTCCGGCGCGGCGACGTTGATTTTCTGATTATGCCGGAAGTGTTCATGTCGAAACATCCTCGCGCAGCCCTGTTCGAAGATATGCTCGTATGCGTAGGCTGCGGCACGAACAAGCAGCTGTCAGAGCCACTTACATTCGAGCGATACTTGTCGATGGGGCATGTCGTGCTCAAATTCAGGCACACCCGGCAGCCCACCATGGAGGAGTGGTATTTGCTCGAGCACGGTTTCGAGAGACGTATCGAGGTCGTCGTACAGGGCTTTAGCCTGATCGCGCCCGTCCTATCAGGCACCAACCGCATCGGGACCATGCCCTTACGGCTGGCGCAGCATTTCGCAAAAACAACACCCCTGCGGATTGTCGGACTTCCGCCGCCACTTCCTCATCCCGCATTCACGGAGGCCGTCCAATGGCCTGCGCTTCACAACACTGATCCGGCAAGCCTGTGGATGCGGGAAATGATGTTGCAGGAGGCATCTCGCCTGGCGCCTTTGCCTGAAAGCTATTGAGCGTCTCGGGCACGACCATCCGACCTGGCAGTTAAACACCGCCCGCAAGAATATGTCATTAATCAGCATGTTAGGCGCGCTCCGGCGCGTGTTACCACTACGTTTTGGGGGTGATCTCAGGCGAGTTGTTCGTCCAGGTTGTGTGGCAGAGCGATGCCAGCTGCCTTCAAAACGTTGCCCACTTTGGCCGTGACGTGGTGGTGACGACGCGAGCATCCTTTTCGATGGTGGCTTCCTGGAGGCGGTCGCGATCGCGTAGGAGCGGTTGCCATTCGGGCGTCAGGCCTTTGGCCCGGCAGAGCGGCGCAGTTCCTTGCTGAGTACGAGGGCCAGGAACGAGCAGAACACATGTCCGGGTTGGCACTGAATTGACTGCCGCCTCCGATTTCGCGTGCGAAGTCCCAGAAGGTGTTTAGCCCCACTCAAATGCCAACTTTGCCGGCCATGCCGCGGCTTTTCACGCGCGGCCAGGCGAGGAGATGGCGGTCGACGAGCTCGATCCCAATGGACTGTGCCGGCCTCGCTCGGCTACTGGCGTGAGGCATCCTTGACGACACCGCCCTGCACCGACAACGTCGAGATGTTGGCAATGAAGCCGGTTGAGGTCGACGCTGCGGTGTAGGGAATTTACCTCGCGCTTCCGCCTGAACGCGCGGCCGATCCGTTCACTCAGTCGGCGCTTTCATCCTGGGCCGCGGCTGTGGCTTGTGGGGTGCGGCTACCCCGCGGGGATGGATCATCAATCAACTTTCTCTCATTTATGAAAGGAAACTCCCCGCTTACGATAGAATCCATCAGCTTCATATATTTTCCGGCAGATGGATGTCGAACGGCAGAAATGTCTGTCCTGGTGTTTCAGCAGTGCCGGTCTCGATAGCCCGCGTCATCAGCGTTATCAGCTCTTGGGAAAGCCGGCGCATTGGCGTGGCGACCGCCATCGTGATGATGTTATCTGCGAGTGCCGCCCGAGATTCCGGCGTGATTTCATTCACGATTGCGACGAGATCGCGACTTTTACCCTCTTCCCGGACCGCGGAGATGGCGCCCTCCATGCCGCCGCCGGCGACATAGAAGCCGACGAGCTCGGGTTCCCGCTGCATGAGATCAAGCGTTGCCTCATAGGTGACCTGCCGTTTCTCCAGGTTCACAAGCGGATCGAGCACCTCGAACGTCGGCGCGTTCTCACGGCAATAGGAGCGAAAGCCGACGTCACGGAGCTCGTGCCCCTGGAAACGATGGCTGCCGACAAACACCGCCACCTTGCCGGGCCGTTTTGCGACCTTGGATACCATCCAAGCGGCCGTGCGCCCCACCTTGCGGTTGTTGAGGCCGATATAGCCCTGTCGCACGCCGGCGGCGAAGTCGGAAAGCAGCGAGAAAACCGGAATGCCTTTGGCCTTGAGGTCCTCAACCGCTGCTGTAATTTTTGGGTGGTCCGGTGCCACCATCGCGATCGCATGGCAGCGTGCGCCCAAATCCTTGAGCGGTGCGATTAGGTCGCTCGGCATATGTGACGGGGCGAATTGGATGAGCGGAATGCCGTGGAAGGACTGGGCCAAATTGACCGACGCTTCGACCTCGCGCGCAAAGTCTTGGTAGAAATGCTGGGCCGGTTTTCTCAAGATGAAGCCCAGACGGTAGCACGGTAGGTCTCGCCGCAAGCGCTGCTTGATGAGCCCGGCAGCATGATAGCCGATCGCGTGGGCGGCGTCGTGGACCCGCCGCGCGGTCTCCTCGCGCACCGGATGGCGGGCGTTCAGAACCCGATCGACCGTTGCTACGCTGACTCGGGATTCGCGGGCGAGATCGGCAATTGTGGGGCGCTTGGTCATGGGTCCTATTCTGATTGGTTTTTGACGCAGGCTGGCTCTCTGTCACCTAGCGCGATTCGACAATGGTTTCGGGTGGGCAAAGTGAAGACGCCCGCATACTGAATGATCGACAGCGTATTGGACTGCTCCAGACGTAGACCGGCCGGGTATAACGGAAGGTGCATTCGCTTAGGGCGGCGATGATTTGCACTCACACATTTAGCGCTTCTGATACATGGTCCGTGAGGCGCCGTTTAGAGCCTGCGAGTCGATCGTTCAGGTCATGTGACCAGCTTGGCGAAACCGGTCGCGGTGCGTCGACCTTACTCGGCGGAGGATAGCCGGTTTGATGCCTCGGCAAGCTGATGACCGCAGAAGGCGGCTTTCATCTGCGCTTGGTCCAATTCTCCTTCCCAGCGGGCGACGACGAGGGATGCCACTGCGTTACCAACGCAATTAGTCAACGCCCGGCATTCGGACATGAAGCGGTCGATGCCGAGTATCAGTGCCATCCCAGCAACGGGAACACTCGGAACTACGGCGAGCGTAGCAGCCAGGGTGATGAAGCCCGCACCTGTGACACCTGCAGCGCCCTTGGAGGAAAGCATCGCCACGAGCAGCAGCAGCACCTGATCGCCGATTGACAGGTCCGTGTTCGTCGCCTGCGCGATGAAGAGGGCCGCCAGGGTCATGTAGATATTCGTGCCGTCCAGATTGAACGAATATCCGGCCGGGATGACGAGACCCACAACCGAACGCCTGGCGCCCGCCTTCTCCATCTTCTGCATGAGCGAGGGGAGCGCGGCCTCCGAGGAGGACGTTGCGAGCACAAGCAGCAGCTCTTCCTTGATGTAGCGAATGAGAGAAAAGATCGAAAAGCCGTTGTAGCGGCAGACCGCGCCGAGAACCCCGAACACGAAAAGAAAGGCGGTGAAATAGAACGTCGCGACCAGCATCGCGAGGTTCACGACCGAACCGATGCCATATTTGCCGATCGTGAAGGCCATTGCGCCGAAAGCGCCGATCGGCGCGGCCTTCATCAGAATGCCAACGAGCTTGAAGACAGGCGCGATGAGCGCCTGAAGGAAGGAGACGACAGGCTTGCCCGTCTCTCCGGCCGTCGCCAGCGCCATGCCGAACAGAACCGAGAAGAACAGGACCTGCAGGATGTCGCCTTCCGCGAAGGCACCGACAATCGTTGGCGGGATGATGTTCATCAGGAAGCCGGTGACCGACTGCTCGTGGGCCTTTGCGGCATAGGTATTCACGGCCTGGACATCGAGCGAGGCCGGATCGATGTTGAGGCCGGTGCCAGGCCGGACGACATTGGCGACGATGAGGCCGACGATCAGCGCGAGCGTCGAGAAGGTGAGGAAATAGACCATTGCCTTGCCGGCGACCCGGCCGACCTTGTGAAGATCGTTCATGCCGGCAATGCCGGTCGCAATTGTCAGGAAGATGACAGGCGCGATGATCATCTTGACCAGCTTGATGAAGGCATCACCCAGCGGCTTCAGGCTCTCGCCGGTCCCCGGATAGAAATAGCCAATTGCCACGCCGAGGGCGATGGCGGCAAGCACCTGCGCGTAAAGCTTGGCATAGAAGGGTTTGCGGGGCGCGGGACTCGCGCCGCGGACTTGTGCAGCTGACACTGTTTCTCTCTCCCTGACCGGATCGAGGTGGTGTGACTTCTCCCGGGCTTCTCCCTATCGCGGCGCTCCGGTCGAACGCTGCACCAACGCCGCCGCAATACCCATGCCAAATGGATCCGCATGACCTGAACTGACGTTGGGCTCGCCAATGGTGGGATGAGTCCGGTGGCACAAGACGGGAATGACAAGGCCGCCGTCCAGCACGCGCTTGATGTTCTCCGGCAGATTGCCGGTCGATCTCTCTGGCTTGCGGTTTTGCTGCATATCGTGGTGGGCTCCTCGGTTTGCCGACTTTGGGAAGGGCCGCATCGCTGGCACCAGAGCGGAGAATTGCCGTGTTCTTTGCCGCGCTGCCGCTGCAGCGACAGCTTGAAAGCGACGTCGAGACGTAGGGATTGACGCCGCTGTTGCTGACCGCGACGATGCGGTTCAGAAGTTCCGAGCACCGCCGAGAAAGCCGCGCTCGACCGCCAGCTTCGCGCCTTCACACGCGCCGCCGCCGCCTTATCTTCGTCGTCAATATCGAGGAAATGGCGGTTGCCGCGACCGACCAGTGTCGTCGGCAGTGACTATCGCTCCCGCCCCTGGTTCGCAGGCGCTGGTGAATGGCACGGCCCGGCAATTTATACTCGGCGCGGTCAGCCGCTCGGGCACCGCATCGCCGGCGCCGTATTTCTGTCGTTCAACATCGCCGACAAAAATTAGAACTGATAAATTCTATCATAGGCCGCGAGGTTTCCTTTCACGAATGAAAGAAAGCTCGATTGACTATCCCGCCTCGCTCCAGTCTTTTGAAAATCAACGTGTGGTTGCCCCCGTGCAAGCCGAGAACGTGGCCAAGCTTCGTGGAGGGAGAGCCAAGCGATGCGTCAGGGCTCGACCCGCTTTGCACTCGACCACACGGCGGTGGCACGAGTTCACGTCAGAGCATTTTCGCTTTGCCCGCGACGTCGCGGGCGCACATGCCGCAGGCATGCATTTCATTTCGCGAGATCGAGGATCACATGCACCACAACATTCCCAGATCAGAACAAAATGCCAGCGAGTGCCGCATTTCGCTTCCGGATGCGAAAAGGGCTTACCCAAAGTCCGAGACGAACACCGCGGTCCCTTTTGTGCCATCGCACGAGCACGCGCTTGCCGGCATCTTCGAAATATCGAAAGTACTCACCGACCCCGCCCGGCTCGAAGTCACGTTGGCCAAGGTCGTCGATCTCCTGCCCTCGTTTGTGCAGATGCGGCACGGCATCATCGCTCTCTTCGACGCTGAGGGCATACTGGACATCACCGTAGTCACCGGCTGCGACGAGAACAGCGATGAGCGCTCCCGGATGCGTCTGCCGCGCACGGCAATCGATCGGATTGTGACGAAGGACACGCCGCTCGTCGCCGAGAACATAGCGGTGCATTCGGCCTTCACTGCCGCTGACATAGAGGTGCTTGGGGCCTCCGACCCCGTGTCGTTCATCGGCGTTCCCATTCGTGTTGATGGGAACGCCGTTGGCACGCTGACTATCGACCGCGCCTTGGACAGCAGGTCAACGTATCCGCTCGATTATGATGTCCGGCTGCTCACCATGATAGCCAACATGGTGGGACAGACAGTCAAGTTGCACCGCTTCTCCGCGGGCGACCGCGAACGACCGACAGAGGTGGAAGATCGGCTGCAAACGCAATTCTCTGATGTCAAGCACCCTGCACCGCAGCGCAAGAAGGTTCACGTCAAGGGAATGATTGGCGATAGTCCGGCGCTAAGCGCGCTGCTCGAGAAGATCGCAGTGGTGGCTAAGGCAAAGACCACGGTTCTGTTGCGAGGCGAATCCGGTACCGGGAAGGAGCTGGTCGCCAAGGCCATTCACGAGTTGTCGCCGCGCGCCAAGCGGCCCTTCATCAAACTCAATTGTGCAGCGCTGCCAGAGACAGTCTTGGAATCCGAATTGTTCGGTCATGAGAAGGGTGCCTTCACAAGCGCGTTCAATTCCCGCAAGGGTCGCTTTGAGCTCGCCGACAAGGGGACGTTGTTTCTGGATGAGATCGGCGAGATCTCGGCCTCCTTCCAGGCAAAGCTACTGCGCGTGCTGCAGGAGCAGGAGTTTGAGCGCGTCGGCAGCAACCAGACCATCAAGGTCGACGTTCGCGTGATTGCCGCCACGAACAGGAACCTTGAAGAGGCGGTTGCAAGGAATGAGTTCCGCGCCGACCTATATTATCGCATCAACGTGGTTCCCTTGCTGGTGCCGGCATTACGCCAAAGGCGCAGCGATATTCCGCTCCTCGCAGCTGAGTTTCTCAAGAATTTCAACGATGAGAACGGCCGTACGCTGACCTTCGATCCGCGTGCGATTGAAATACTGATGAAATGTGAATTTCCCGGCAACATTCGCGAGCTTGAAAATTGCGTGCACCGGACAGCGATCCTGGCGGAGGGACTATCAATCGGGAGAAACGACTTCGCGTGCTCCCACGGCCAATGCTTTGCCGAGGCGCTGTGGAAGAGCAGGTCAGGCAAGGCCGCGCTGCAACCAGCGCCAATCCTGCCAGAGGCAGTGAATCCGGCCACGCCGCCGGATGCGGCCGCTCGTTCGGCCGCCACCACAGTCCCGCCTGCCGGAGCAACCCACTCATTTGGCGCGAGGACCACCGACGCCGAGCGCGTCATTGCTGCCATGGAAAGATGTGGCTGGGTGCAGGCAAAGGCGGCGCGCCTGCTTGGACTGACCCCGCGCCAGATTGGCTACGTGCTGAGGAAATACGGCATCGAGGTCAAGCGTCTGTGAAAGCATGACTCAGGCGGATTAGCTGAGACCGCTTAGCGGCTTGGCCCGCGCAGGGATGCAGATCCGCGTCCGCGTCAAGTCGATCCGACCGAGGACAGCCTGGCCGAATTCCCGTGGCAGCCGGCGTTGCGACCATCTTGTGAAAGGCGACGCTGCCATCGTCAATCCGTCCGCCATGTTGCTCTCGTTGCGAGCTCATACGGATGCCCCTGTGCGACTGAAACGGAGATAAAATATGTCCGATGCAAAACTGCAAGCTGTGCTTTCGTCTCTTCCGCAAGGGACGCGACAGTTAGATGCTCTGCCGTCCAACGGACCAGCGCCGGACAGAAGTTTTGTCAAGCTGAATACTAATGAGAACCCGTTTCCGTTGCCGCCAATCATAATGCAAAGTGCAGTGGCGGCCCTCAATCGCCAGTATCTGTATCCGGACGACGATAACATCAGCTTGAGGGAAGCAGCGTCCAATACCTATGGCGTATCCACGGATCAGGTCATCGCAGGCAACGGGTCGTCTGAACTGCTCGGACTCATCTACAGAGCTTTCCTCGCCCCTGGCGACAAGGTGGCGATGATATCGCCAGGGTTTTCGTTCAACCGCAAACTTGCCATGTTGCATGGTGCTGAGTTTCTCGAGATCGGATGTCAAACTCATTCGCTGCCAATAGAGCAATTGCTTTCCGGTCCGGCAAAAGACGCCAAGTTCATTCTGGTTGCCAATCCAAACAATCCGACCGGAACATTCCTCTCGATAAGCAATATCGAACGCCTCGTGGCACAATCGGATCGCCTGGTCGTCCTTGATGAGGCCTACGTCGACTTTGCACCCGATCACGGGCTGCGCCTCATCAACCGTTATTCGAACCTTCTGATCTTGAGAACATTTTCGAAGAGCTATGCCGCCGCCGGCATTCGCGTCGGTTTCGGTTTCGGTCACCCTGAGATTATTGGCAGGCTGCGCAACATCCAGAACGTCTTCAACATGAACGTGATCGGGCATGCGGTTGGTATCAGCGTGCTTGCGCATCGCGGCGCCTACGCAGAGAACCACAAGCACATCAGACATGAACGACAGCGAGTGACAGCCGCACTGTCGCAACTTGGATTTTCCGTAACGCCCTCCCACGCAAATTTCTTGCTAGCCCGTGTGCCAGCGGGACAGGACGGCTCATGGTGGCAAGCAGCCTTGGAAAGGCAAAAGATACTCGTTGCCTACTTTCCGGACAATGGTTTGGAACATTGCATCCGCGTCAGCATCGGCACAAAAGAGCAATTGGATGCATTTCTTGCTGCCGCTCGCGATATAGTTGGAAGGTTAAACATACCAAGCACCACGGGCAGGGGAGCGTCAGGCTCTGCCCGTTCGGTACGCTGACGCTAATCCGATATCACACATTGCTATCTTTAGACTTGCTTGGTCACCCAAGCGGACAACATTTTTCTTTAAAATCGGGGATAATATCGAGTGACAAACGTCTTTCCTTCAAACCTAGCCTTCGGCATCTTCGATCATCTGGACGAGGACGGCCTCGATATCGCCCGGCAGTACGAAGATCGCCTGATATTAGCAGAGGCGTGCGATCAGCTAGGGTTCTATGCCTATCATCTCGCAGAGCACCACTGTACCCCCCATGGGAGAGGTCCATCGCCGAATCTGTTCTTATCGAGCGTCGCCCAGCGCACCCGGCGCCTGCGTCTCGGACCCTTGGTGATGCTGCTTGCGCTTTATCATCCGCTGCGTGCGTTCGAAGAGATCTGTATGCTGGACCAGTTGAGCGGTGGCAGGCTCGAACTGGGCATAGGGCGCGGTGCTCTCCCGATCGAATTGAGTTACTTCGGGATTGGTGCGGACGCGGTGCCGGGCCGCTATGCGGAAGCCAGCGAAATTCTTGTTGAAATACTTGTTAATGCCATGAAGGTTGGCACGCTGTGCTATCAAGGCCGCCATTTTGAGCTCAATGACGTTCCTTTGACGCTAAGACCTCATCAGCGTCCACATCCGCCGACATGGGTCGCCGCCAATCGACCCGAGTCCGCAGCCTGGGCCGCTGCGAATGGAGCAAATATCGCGTGTGTAGGACCTTCCTCTTCTGTTCGCAAAACTACTGATGCGTTCCGCGCCTATCAAGAGGACAACGCTGGCGCGGGCGATCAAGCGCCATTTATTGGATTGCTCCGCATGGTCGTGGTTGGGCGTTGTGACACACATGCCTATTCGCTCGCGGCACCTGCTTACGAACGATGGCTCAAGAGCTTCCAATTCCTTTACGAGCTTAACGCTATCCCCACTCCACCCAACCTGCCGCTGACCTTCGATGCGGCAGTCGAGAGTGAATTGTGCGTGGTAGGATCAGCAGCGTCTGTGCGAGAAGCTCTGCTCAGTCAGTTGGAAGAGGCAGGTGCTAACTACCTTCTTTGTCAACTGGCATTTGGGAATCTGCCGCTAGATGCTTCCCTATACACCGCGACGACCATTCAATCCGAAATCATGGCTCGACTTGGCTGACCGTGGAATTGGCGGTCTGATCCGAAGGTAAATCGTTGTAACAGCGCTCCCTCACATTGCTCGAGCGTGCACGTGGTGGGGATTGGGAAATCGTGAGGGAGGCCAAACTGACGACGAGCCGGCGGCACAGATTACCAGGTTTGTGCGTTGGCCGGCATCTGGGCACGGTGTGAGACTCCACGATCCTAAGGAGCTGATGGCCGAGCGCGCCACGGTGCCGGCACGCGTCTGCTCGTCGCGCTCGCGCTAGTCATTGCCCATAGCCGGCCGCAGAGGTTCTTCTCGACCGGGGCGGCGCCGGTGGCGGCTCCCGCATCCAGCTTCATCAGCGGCTCGGCGGTAGCAAAGCCGTCACTCGCTACGGCGCTGTTGAGGGCGCGCTCGCGAGCGGCTTTGCTACGCCGAGCGACACCACCTGGAGCGAGTTCGCCCGATGTCGCGGCGTGCACCGCGGCCGGATAACGACGCTGGAGGAAATCGTTCGCAGCCGGTCTTCACGATCCGCGCGAGTGCTTTGCATGAATGCTGCCTGCTTCCTCGTCTGCGGCGGCCCGAGTGTCCGCCGGCACGCCCGAGTCAATGCCAGTACCACAAGGCCGGCAAGACGTCAGGTCTGGGAGCCAGCTTGTACGGTCGTATCGTATTCGGGAATGTCGTCGAAGGAGGCGTAGTTGAGATTGTAGAGTTTGGAATAGAGGCCCCCCGTGGCTATTAGCTGATCGTGGTTGCCAGCCGCAATAACTTGGCCATTCTGAAGCACGATGATGCGGTCGGCACCCCGGATCGTGGCAAGACGGTGGGCGATCACGAGGCCAGTACGGCCTTCAAGCAGCTTTATCAGAGCCTTCTGAATCTGCATTTCCGTGTAGCTGTCGATGTTGGCGGTAGCTTCGTCGAGCACGAGGATCTTGGCGTCGGCGACGAGGGCGCGGGCGAAACTGATAAGCTGGCGCTGGCCGAGAGATAAGTTGTCGCCGCGTTCGCCAAGTTGGGTCTCATACCCATCGGCGAGGCTCATGATGAAGTCGTGGGCGCCGACCGCCTTGGCCGCCTCGATCACCTTGTCTCGCGTG
Organism: Mesorhizobium sp. M0189; assembly: GCF_040322135.1. NCBI lineage: Bacteria > Pseudomonadati > Pseudomonadota > Alphaproteobacteria > Hyphomicrobiales > Phyllobacteriaceae > Mesorhizobium > Mesorhizobium sp. M0189. Next base: position 65,343 of record NZ_JAMYSW010000009.1, on the reverse strand, counting down.
GCCTCTGTCTTGTGGTATCGAATGTTCTCGAAGACCGTCCCGGTGAACAGGAATGGCTCCTGCAGCACCATGGCGACCTGGCGGCCGAGCGATTCCTGGGTGAGATCGCGCACATCATATCCGCCGACCAGCACTTGGCCCTGCTGAACATCATAGAAGCGGTGGACCAGGGCCATCGCACTCGATTTGCCAGAACCGCTCGGCCCGACCAGTGCGACCGTCTCGCCGGGATTGACCCGGAAGGAAACATTTTTCAGCACCGAACGGTTCGGATTGTAGCCGAAGGTGACGTCCCTGAACTCGACCGAGCCGTCCATTTCGGGCGAAAGCACCTCGGCATTGGGTTTGTCCTGAACATCGATCTTGACGTCGAGCACATCGGCCAGGCGCTTGCCTGAGGCCATGGCGCGCTGCATGACCGAATATTGCAGGGTGAGTGAGCGGATCGGGTCAAAGAAGCGCTGGATGTAAAATAGGTAGGCAACCAATACGCCCACATCTATGCGGCCATTCAGGACCATCGAGCCGCCGACCACAATAACGGCGGCCATGGCGAGGCCGGTGAGGCCATCGACGATAGGCACCATGACCAGTGCATATTTGGCAGCGATCAGGTGGGTCCTGAGGTTGGCATGGGCCTTGTCGTCAAAAAGGATGAAATTCACCTGCTGGCGGTCCATGGACTGGACGGTGCGCACGCCGTGAATGGCTTCGGCCTGCGCGCCGTTGACGACGGAATTAGTCTCGTGTGCAGCCATGAAGGCGGCGCGGGCACGCGGCAGCCAGACAATGCGGACGATCACCAGGACCGGCAGAACCGAGAGCGTCAGGAGGCCGAGGCGGAAGTCGAGCCACAGCATTAGGAAAACGATGCCGAAGAGAAGCGCAACATCGCCTACGGAATATACCGAGGTTTCGAGGAATTCCTGTATGGAGTTGACGTCGCCTTGCAGGCGCGACATGAGGCGTCCGACCTCGGTCTTGTCCATGAAGGAGAGCGAGACCTTCTGCAGATGGCCAAACATGGCGCGGCGGATGTCGAACAGGACAGTTTCGGCCACTTTCCCAACCACGGTTTCCTGCATGTAGCCGGCAGCGAAATTGACCAAAATCGCCAAAACGAACGCGCCGACGGCCGCAAGCTGGGCTGAGCGATCGTTCCTTGCCGGGTTCATGCCCTGGTCGATCGCGTAGCTGATGATCAACGGGATGAGAAGCTGCGTCCCGGTGAAGATCAGCATTGCTGCAATCGTGATGACTACCCTGGCCCGATAGGGACGGACGAAGGCCCAGATGCGCCGGAGGATGCTCTTGTCGAAAGCCCGGCCGAACATCTCCTCCTCGATGCGGTGCGAGCCGACAACCGCGCGCGGAGGGCGTCTGCCGTCGTCACGGTCGGCTTCGAGTTCGCCGGCGCGGCCCTGGGCCATCAGCGGGCGTCCCCATACTGGGTCATAATGTCATCACCCGGGCGGGTCTGGAGATCGTAAAGGGCCCTGTAGCGTCCCCGCTTCGCCAAAAGCTCTTGATGCGTGCCGCGTTCTACGATTTCGCCGTTATCGACAAAAAGGATCTGATCGGCATGCATAAGCGCACTCAGCCGGTGCGCGATGATGATCGTCACCCGATCCTTGGCGAAGCGCCGCATCGCCGCGCGGATGCGCTGCTCGGTGCCGGCATCGATCGCGGCCGTTGAGTCGTCGAAAACGACGACGGAGGGGCGCAGCATCATGGTGCGAGCAATCGTGAGACGCTGGCGCTGGCCGCCAGAGAGAGAGACGCCGCGTTCGCCCACGACCGTCTCGTAGCCTGCTGGGAGCCCGAGGATGTAGTTGTGGAGCTGGGCGAATTCGCCAGCGCGTTCTATTCGCTGTCTCTTCGCCCAGGGATCGCCATAAGCGATGTTGTTCTCGATCGTGGTGGTGAATAGGAATGCATCCTGCTGTACGACGGCGACCGCCTTGCGAAGCGTCGCGAGGGTGACATTACGTATGTCCTGGCCGTCCAGCGTGATGGCGCCACCGGTCACGTCGTAAAAGCGGGGGACCAGATGAGCCATCGTCGATTTGCCCGAACCCGGCGGACCGACGATCGCGATCGTCTCGCCTCTACGGGCCTCAAAGCTGAGGTTCTTCAAAATGGCGCGGTTTTCGGCGCTGGGGTACGCAAACGAGACATTGTGGAAGCGCAGAGTGCCGTCGCTTATCTCGAGCGGTCTGGCCTCGAGAGCATCCCTGATTGTGATCTCCTGGTCGAGGAGACCGAAAAGCCGCGAACCGCAGCTAGAAGCGCGGGCAAAGGCATTGACCATGAGGCCGATCTGGCGGACTGGCATTTGCAGGATTGTCATGAAGGTCAGGAAGGTCGCCACCGTTCCGACGCTGATCTCGCCAGCGACGAGCCTGCTGCCACCGATCCAGAGCACCAATCCCATTGCGAAAAAGAAGGACAAGGTCATCGCCGACGTGCTGGGCACGTAGATGTCAACGCGGTCGTGGGCGAGGTCGAGCGCGTTCTTGGAAGCGCCGTCGAACTTCAGCATCTCATAGGCTTGAGCCGCAAAAGCGCGGACCACGCGGATGCCTGCGAGATTTTCCTCCATCACGCGGCTTAGTACCGAAAGCCGCTCATGCAGGTCGAGCCAGGTGGCGCGCAGCCTAAGCTGTGTGGCCGATGAGCGCCAGGCGACAAAAGGCACGAAGCTCAGCGCGACCAGGCCGAGCATGGGATCGGTCGAGATCATCATGTAGGCGCCGATCCCGAGCAGCATGGTGAGCAGGACCACGCGAACGAGCGCGGTGGAAAAATACATCCGCACGCCTTGGAGATCGAGCATTCCGATGGTGATCAGATCGCCTGAATGGACCCGGTCGTGAAAGGAAAAGCTGAGACGCTGGATCTTGTCGTAGTAGGCGAGCCGCAGTTCGTACGCGACATGATGCCCGACGGCTTCGGCAAAATAGTTCTGCGCCATCGTGAAAAGGCCGCGTAGCGCGCTGACGGCGAGCAGCAGGAGAGCCGGGGTCCAGAGCGCTTGTCCTGCGGCGGCCCCCGCGACACCGCCCCCGATGGCTGTCTGGGTCTGGTCGACAGCCCGGCCGAGAAGCTGGGGAATGAGCAACTGGAGGATTGCCGCCATGATCGTCGAGCCCATGGCGAAGGCGACCTGCCAGGGATGCCGCAAATTCATACGCGTGATGCGGAACAGCGTACTCAAATCCTGGCCCCAGCGCGCCGCTTCCACATGGGTCAACGAATTCAGAGCGTTCGTTGCGCTGCCGATAGCATCACTGCTCACGGGTGTATTCCCGACTGCATTTTGCGTCTTCGAGGCAAGCCGAAGGACCAATCATCAAAGGGCCCGCCATTGTTAATCCTGTCCACCACCTGCAGCAGGGCGCGTTCCTATAAGCCGAGCCGCGGTTTCACTTACTGGCATGTCGATCACCGTGATTCCGCTTGCCGCAAGGAAACGCGCTTCGTTTCTGGTCAGCGTTTCCGCGTCCATTACCGCGCAATGTGGACCTCGGGAGCGCTTCATGATCTGCCTGGCGTAGGTGCGCAGCATCTGATCGTTGAAGCGGCAGCCAACGAAGAAAAATCCACGGGTGATGCGCCGTTCCTTCACCACGTCTGGGATCGGTGTCTGGACATCGATTTCGGTCAGGACTTCGACATAGTCGGAATCTGCGACGAGAAAGTTTTGCGCCGGCCTAATACTCCCGTGAGGTGTATAGAGAACCGTCTTTGCCCCCGATCGGGGGTCGAGTTCCCTCCCGGACAAATCGTAGGTTTTCGTCCAAATGTTACCGATTTCGTTCGCCCGCGTGACGCCTTGTATCTCAACGACGTCCGTTCGGCCGGTCTCTACGAGAGCCGTGCGCATCGCGCCGTCGTACCAGCTGTCGACGATGAGGGAGAGCGGCAGCCTTGCCAGCCAGGCGTGGAGGAGGGTCGGCGCCACCGGCGCTGCGAATATGTCGGTCATCCAAGCTTGAAGCGTTCGGCGATGCCGGCGCTGTTCGATGAACTGCGCAACCGACCACATATTGGTGCGGATCCTGGAAGGGGCTGGCGCCCGTGCATTGAGTGCCGCGGCAACGACCTCCGGCGTATGTGGCACAGGCGGTTCCGCACAGTTGAACCCAAGAAGACCCGGACCGAGATAGGGGATCACCTGATCGGCGGCGAGCGCTTCCTTCGCCAGGTCAAGCAGCTTTTCGGCAAAACTGTCCCGCACGATGACGAGGTGGCCCGATGTCAGGATCGTGTTCATGCTCGTTTCCTCGCGACGCACCTATCGAGGGGCAGCATCAGTCCTGTTCGGAAACCTTCCTTGCCTCGACGGTGATCGGCAGACGCGTATCCCGTGGAAGATCGGGTAGGAGGAGCCGCCACCCGTTCCTGAGCGTCACAGTTCCGCCCCACAACTCTTCCTTCTCGAGCTTGATGATCGGCTCTTCGAGGTCCTTCTTCGGGACATACGCCGACAAGCCAGCCTCGGTCCTGCGGATCATGACTTTCATCTGGCCGTCCCTTCATTGGTATTGCTTTCAGCACTGCAGGGCGCCTCGGCTTTGTCGAGGCTCATCAGTTCACGCGCTCGCATGCCGACGACGGTGCCACGGTCGACCCATTCGACCGCATAGATGAAGAACTGCTGGAGAAAGGTGCCAATGTCGCGCACATATCCCTCGTCGCCCTTCCGCACGAGATTTTCGCCGATCTCCCTGCCAGGATAGGTGCCGTCATTTTTTATGTGGCGAGTGGCACGTACCCGCTCTCCCGGCATGAATCGTGGAGGCCTGCGGATTTCGACCTCCTCTTCGCGTCCGAGCGACATGTCCGTTCCCTGATTTCTCTTGAGGCTGCAGATTGTGAACAAAGGCGTTCCAGGCGTCCTGCGAAGGCATCCCCGACCATGTCGGCAACCCAATCTTCGTCACGCAGGAACGCAGGTCTTCGGCACCGGGCATACCGAGGCACATTGCTGCGCATCGAAGATCCCCTCGCACTCGGTGCACTTTTGCGGCTCGATCACATAGCTCTCGCCTTTGAACTTGATCGCGCCGGAGGGACACTCGAATTCGCAGGCGCCGCATTGGGTGCATTGGGATGCGATGATCTTGAAAGCCATTTTAACTCCTGGTCCGAATGGATGAGACGCGCTCAGGCCGTCGCCGCGAGTGCGGGGGTCCCACACGCGGCGGCGTAAATCGCGCTGATTGCGGTCTCGATATAGTCGTGGGCATATGCGTCGATGGCTCGGATTCCAGCGTCCGCGAGCTGATCCTGCGGGCAATTTCCGATCTTGGCGCACAGCACGATATCTATGCCTTCAAGCGCTGCGATGACGCCATCGAGGGCGGCTTCTCCGCCCCAGCCGCCGAGGCAATACTGCTCCACCTTGCGATGCCCAACAAAGCTGATCCCTCTCGGCGAGGCTTGATAAACCTGGAATTCCTTCGCATGGCCGAAATGTTCATTGACGCGGCCGCCGCCCTTGGTCGCCACCGCGAAGAGAAGGGACTTGCCGGGGCTCGCTGCCTTGACCAATCCGATCGCTTCTCTCCTAGCCGCCACGTGATCACGGCGCTCCTCCGCGACCAGCTCCCGATAGGCCTTGCGATTGCTGGCATCGTAGGTGACCTCGCCGGGAATCCGGTCGAGTGTGAATTCCTGGCCACGATCCTCTCCGAGCAGGCCGACGGCATCTGCCCGGCACTGCCGGCAGTGGCGCATCAACTGGGCGCCGCCTTCGACACGATCCTGAAGAGCCTTCATCTCCATTGCGTTTGGGCCGCGTTGCCCGCTCAGTCCGTAGTGCGTGCCGTGCGCCGGGTCCGAAATCAGCGGCATGAGGTTGTGCAGGAACGCGCCTCGCTCCTTGACCCATCTATTCACCTCGATCAGATGCTCATCGTTCACGCCGGGGATCATCACCGAATTGATTTTGGTGAGGATGCCGCGCGCAGTCAGCATCTCCAGACCCAACATCTGCCGCTCGTGCAGGATCCGGGCGGCTTCGATGCCGACGTAGCGGCGATGGTCGTAAAAGATCCAAGGATAGATCTTTGCACCGATCTCAGGGTCGACCATGTTGATGGTGATCGTCACGTGATCGACATTCATGTCGGCAAGCTCATCGACATGGTCCGGCAGCGCGAGCCCATTCGTGGAGATGCAAAACTTGATGTCTGGGATTTCCCTGGCAACTCGTTCGAACGTTGCCTTCGTCTTCTTCCAGTCGTAACAGGCATCGCCCGGTCCGGCGATGCCGAGCACGGAGAGCTGCGGCACCTCGTTGGCGACCGCGACCACCTTGCGTAGCGCCTGGTCGGGCGTCAGCTTTTCGGAGACCACCCCAGGCCGACTTTCGTTGGCGCAGTCATATTTGCGATTGCAGTAGTTGCACTGGATATTGCAGCCGGGCGCGACCGCGACGTGCATGCGCGCGAAATAGTGATGCGCCTCTTCTGAAAAGCAGGGGTGATCCTTGATCTTCTCCCAGATAGCCGGATCCGTGTCGTCCGGCTTTATCGACGAGCCGCAGGACGAAGACGCGCAGCCACCGGCTTTCACGGTGGCAAGCAACTGGTCACCGAATGTCGTGCTGAGGCTCTCAAGCGAAATTGCCGGTGCGGACATCGAACGGCTCCGTTGCTGGGTGAATGTCGCAGTTCAAACCGCAAGAGCTATGCCAGCTCAAAGAGCGGTTTTGGTTCACGAATTGGCTTTCGTGTCGGATTCCGTCGGATTGCTCCGACACACCTTTGTCGGGCTTCCGACAGTGGACAAGCAAATCGGGTCGCGAAGGCTACCAGCCTTGGGCGCGAAGGGTGTGAGGGAGACTACTTCGGGCTTACGTTTGACGTCATCACGACGTCTAGAATTTCTTCACCTCGATGCCATATCGGCGCAGCGCGTAGCCGATTTGCCGCGGCGTGAGGCCGAGGATACGAGCCGCCCTGGCCTGAACCCAACCGGCCTTGTCCATCGCGTCGATCAGCCGATCGCGTTCCGTCAGACGCGGGGGACAAGCGGGATCGTTTGGATCGCCGGCCGCAAGGGAAGATACGTTGCCTGCGGAGGCACCGATGCGACTGGCCGGCAGCCGCAATCCGACCGGCACTGCGTTGACCCGTGCGAGATCGTCGATGGTATTGCCGCCATTCGAGCGGTCGGCTCGCTTCCAGAGGAGCCAGGAAAGGCACTGGCTCTTCTTACAGGCGAAATCGGATGGCGTGATCGTCCTTGAACGCGCAAGTGTCGCCGTCCTTTGGACGCAGTTCTCCAGCTCGCGGACGTTACCAGGGAAGTAGCATTGCGAGATCAGGTCAAGCGCCGACGGCGCGAAGGCGAGTGCGCGATCGTTCTCCTTGTTGAATCGGTTGAGGAACGCGTTCGCAAGGCGTGGAATATCGCCGGGTCGCTCTCTGAGCGGAGGCAGGATAATTGGCACCACATTGATGCGGTAATAAAGGTCGGCCCTGAACTCCCCTTTTATGACGGCCATCTCGAGGTCCTTGTTGGTGGCGCATATGAGGCGCACGTCGACCTGTAGCGTTTTGGTGCCGCCGACTCGCTCCAACTCGCCTTCCTGCAAGACACGCAACAACTTGGCTTGAAAGGCCGGCGAAATCTCGCCGATTTCATCAAGTAGCAGCGTTCCCTCATTTGCCAATTCAAAACGACCGGCGCGCTGGGAGATAGCACCCGTGAAAGCGCCCTTTTCATGCCCAAACAGTTCTGACTCCAGAACGCTTTCAGACAGTGCGGCGCAGTTCAATTTGACGAAAGACTTCTTCCTCCGACGTGAGAGCTTATGGATGGCTTGCGCAAAGAATTCCTTGCCGGTGCCGCTTTCACCCCGCAGTAGCACGGTGGAATTGGTCCCTGCTACGACCGAGACGGTTTCGAGCACCTGCTTGAGTGCGGGGCTTTCCCCGATGATCCCGTCGATTTTGACATCCGCATGCCGGGCAGGGTCGTAGGTCCTCCCCTCGTTGGGCGATTTCTCCGGTCTCCATTGCTCATGGACAGACCGCTGACGATCTGTACTCAGGATGCGATGGAGACGGATCGTCCGGCCGACAAGGTTGGCGACCATCGTCAGGAAGTATGTGTCCTCGTCGTCGCGAAAGTCGGTGGCGCCGTCTCCGGCGCGATCGATCGACAATGTCCCAAGGATTTTATGATCAGCCTTTAGCGGGATACCGATAAAGGCAATTGGGATGGTGCCGCTGCTCGAAGATGTTTGAAGGTCAGCCTGAAATAGTTGGGACTTGCGGACGTCCGGGATGAAGAGCGGCGTCCCCGTAGCGACGATTTGATCTGTTATGGCCTGTGGTATGACGCGGCGAGTGCCTGATTGAGGTGCGTCGGTATTGCCGGCAGTTGCGGCAATCTCCGGCTCTCCTTCAGCGTCCAGGACGACGATTGCTCCGTGACGCATCTGCAGATACGAAGGCAGGATGTTCACGACATTGGCGAGCGTAATCTCCAGCTCGCTGGGGGCGGTCAGCACCTTCGATATCTCGTAGAGTCCCCTGAGCGCGATATCTGCTTGGGGCATGCTTTTGATGGGCGGTTCAGGGCGGGTATCCCGAGGTGCTACCTCGTCGACCCGATCTTGCGGTACGTGAGCCATGGAAACACCTCAGCGGTTGTCGTCCAGAGTGCTCCTCCTTTTGTGTCTGAGTCTGAATTCTGAAAGGACAGTATTCACGAGCTTCTCTTCGTGGCGCGGCAATTCAAGCAAAGATAGACTTGGCGTTGGTCGCGACCTCATGTGTACCAAGATTGACCCTCTTGATACGGTGCGTGCGTCCTCATCCGAATTTGAAGAGGACTCCGAAGCCGCCGCGTGGATAGTTCCACTCGATCTCGCCACTGGTCTCGCACAAAATCCGGCAGGTGCCGCACTCCATGCAGCCGTCGGCAGTGATCTCCACTTGACCTTTGTCGTTCAACTCATAACATTTCGCGGGGCAGACGTGGGTCAGCGCGAGCAAGTTCGCGCTTGGCCTCTCGTGCGGTCGCACTTTGATATGCGGACGGCCGGAATCCACCAAGTAGCGGTTCTGGTAAAGCTTGTCCTCGACACGTGACTTCGTCACTGCGATCGTCATTTCGTCTCCCCTCAGCGCCACGCCAATGCAAGGCGGACCGCGTCGCTGACCAGCCCCCAGCGCGAGCGCGCCTTGATGAAGGCCGCCGTGGTCGCCTTTTCCTTCTCGATCTTCGGCGTGCCGTCGACACGCATGAAGTTCTGCGCGGCTTGCGACATCAACCGCGGATAAGTCGTGAAGTAATTGCAGGAATTGGTGTGGAGCAAGGCCGGCATGTCTTTGTATTTCCTTAGGTCCTTGACCACGAAGGACTTGTCCAGCATGGCTTTGTAAAGGGCGAGATTCCGTTTGGTCATAGGACCGTTGCGGCTCTTGACCTCGATGATTGCCTCAGCCGCGATGCGGCCGGAGGTCATGGCGAGGTTCGAACCCTCGCGGTGAATGGCGTTGTTCAGTTGCGCGGCATCGCCGACCACGACCCAACCGTCGCCAAAGAGCTGCGGAATAGCCTTGTAGCCGCCTTCGGGAATGAGATGCGCGGAATATTCTTTCACTTCCGAGCCGGCAATCAGCGGCCGGATCGAAGGATGGGTTTTTAAGGCGTCGAGGAGGACGTAAGGGCTCTCGACCATCGCGGCGAAGTCGGAGACGAGGCAGCCAATGCCCAGTGAGATCGACTCCTTGTTGGTGTAGAGGAAGCCGAGCCCGGCCATGCTGCGGGAGGTCGTGCCCACCGCCTCGATCACGCAGCCTTCATCGCCTTTGAGGCCGAACCGCTGCTCAATGACCTCTTCGGGGAGGAAATGCATTTCCTTGACGGCGAGCGCCACGGTTTGCGGCTTCGGCATCTCGCGCAGGCCGGCCCGCGTGCCAAGCAGTCCGCAGACACCTTCTGCGAGGACGACCACGTCCGCGTAGATGGCTCCGCCGGCCCGGTCTGTGCGGACGCCGATCACCCTGTCCTTGGCGTCACGGATGAGTTCCGTCACAGTCGTCTCGCACAGAACCGTCGCGCCGGCCTCGCGCACCTTACGCGAAAACCATTTATCGAACTGGGCACGAATGATCGTGTAGCGGTTGGGCTTCGCCTCATTGAAGTCGTCCGACCGATAGTGAATCCCGGTGTGGGACGTGTCGTCCATCACCCAAAGCCGCTGTTCAACCAAATGCCGCTCGAGAGGCGCATCGTCCCGGAAATCCGGGATGATCTTCTCCAGCATGTTCGCGTACATGATGGCACCCTGGACATTCTTGGACCCCGGATATTCACCCCGCTCCAACTGCAGCACCTTCAGGCCGTGGCTGGCCATGGTGTAAGCAGCTGCGTTTCCGGACATGCCGGCCCCAATAACAATGGCGTCGAATTGTTCGTCAATCATGTCCATCCCTTAGCTCGCAAGCTTGTCGCGACTGTGGGGCGACAGCCGCCGCGTGAAGGCTTCCGTCAGTGCGGGCAGGAAGCGGATCGCGTCGGTGACGATCCCGAGGTGAGCGAAATCGAAAATCGGCGCGTTCGGGTCGGTGTTGATGGCGACGATGAGATCCGCCCCCTCGACGCCAACCCGATGCTGGACGGCGCCGGAAATCCCGGCCGCTATGTAAAGCTTCGGCCGGATGGTCTTGCCAGTTTGGCCGATCTGCCGATCAGCCGACATCCAGCTCTTCTGGACCAACGGGCGCGAACAGCCATGCTCGGCACCGATTGCCCGCGCGAGATTCTTCACAAGCTGCAGGTTCTCCGCCGCGCCAAGACCGAGGCCTCCCGCAACCACGACGTCGGCATAGGCAAGATTTGCCTTTGCCGACTGACTATCCGGCAGGAAGCCCAGGACTTTGGTAACGATCTCGTCCTCGGCTACCGAGAGCTTGTGCCGGATGACACGCCCGACCGGTTTATCCGCCCGCTGCGGCATGGGCATGACCCTCGGTCGCACTGTCGCCATCTGGGGTCGGAAATTGAGCGTATAGATCGTGCACAACAAGGAACCGCCGAAAGTCGGACGGGTGGCGGCGAGCGAACCGTCGGTATCCACATCGAGTTCGGTGCAGTCGGCCGTGAGCCCTGTCTGCAAGGTCGTCGCCACGGAGCCGGCAAGATCCCTGCCGAGTGTGGTGGCACCGAGAAGAAGGATCTCGGGTTTGTGGGTATCGACCAGATCCGTCATCGCCTTGGTGAATGGCTCGTTCCGATAGTCGGCGAGCAGCGGCGCCTCGACGATGTAGACAAGGTCGGCGCCATAAGCGAACGCTTCGGCAACGGCGTTCCCGATGGCCTCTCCCGGCGGTCCAAGGACGACGCCCGCAAGCTGGACCTGAAGCTTGTCTGCTAACTTGCGGCCTTCGCCGAGCAGTTCGAATGATACGGGATGGACCTGGCCGCGTTCGAGCTCGATGAAAACCCAAACGTGCCGGTAGTCCTTGAAATGCGCGGGCAGCTCCTTCTTTATGCCGGCACGGCCGGCGGCAGGGCGAGGGGTTTCTCGGTTCGCGGTCGACATCGTCTGCTCCTTGCCCTCTCACGCGCCGCCGTTGAAGGCGAGCTCATGTTCCAATGCCGGCTGGCGGGTGAAGATTGCCGTGATGAGTTCGTCAGCGACATCGCGTAAGGCCATCTCGGCGGTGTCGATTTTTGCCGCCTTTTCCGCCCGCGCAGGAGGCGCGAAAACGCGCTTGACGACCGTCGGTGAGCCGCGCAGGCCGCATTTGGTGAGATCCTCAATGCCGGCATCGGCCGCACTCCATTTCAAGACCTGGCTGCGCGCGGCGCACAGGGCGTCATGGATCGAGCCCCGGCGGATCTCGTTTGTGGCTTCCAGCATGGTGATGAGGCAAGGGAGCCTGCTCTTCAGCATCTGTGTGCCGCCTTCGGAGCGGCGCTCGACCTTGATCTCGCGCGCAGCAATATCAATGGAGGCGATCTTCGCGACATAGGTCAGCTGCAGGAGTCCGAGGCGCTTGGCGATGCCGGGCCCGACCTGGGCGGTATCGCCATCGATCGTCTGCTTGCCGGTAAAGACGAGGTCTGGCGTGCCGAACGTCTCGCCAACCTTCGCGATTGCCTGGGAAAGGGCGAAGGAGGTCGCCAGCGTGTCGGAGCCGGCAAAATAGCGGTCGGTCAAGAGCACCGCTCGGTCGGCGCCGTAACCGAGCGCCTTGCGCAGCGCGTCCTCTGCCATGGGCGGACCCATAGTGAGCACGGTGACTTCGCCACCATAGGCGTCGCGCAGTCTGAGCGCTTCTTCGAGGGCGAACAGGTCGTAAGGGTTGATAATGGTCGGAACACCCTGGCGCATGATCGTGTTCGTCACCGGATGGACCCTTATCTGTGCCGAGTCCGGCACCTGCTTGATGCAGATTACGATGTGCATTGGCGGTTTCTCGAGGCTCCTGTCCGGATGCGGGCTTGGCGGTTATCTCTTTGGTGCGCATCATTCGTGCCAACTGTTTTGCGCTGCCCCGTATTCCTAGAACTTCGGTTGCTTGCTTCTGACGGCGCCGTGGTGATGACCGGATTGTTGGCTTCTCGACATTGTCGCGTCGCAACCCGTGTCGCGGTCATTCCTGTCCGAACCGCTTCAGTACGGAGTCGAACGGGACAAAGGTGCGGCCCGGCGTGGCAGGTTTGGTCGGATCGTGGTCTTTGAGCACCTTGAAGACCCGCTGCGTGAGCGGCGAGGAAATCGCGAAGTCCTCGTAAGCGCGTTCGAGCGTCGCGCGCACCCGCGCGGCAATCACCTGGTCGGGCAGACCGGAGAAATCTTCTTCGGCAAGGTATTGGCCCACGCGCTTCATGATATGAAGCCGCGAGACATTCAGCACCTTCGGGTCATAGGAGACGCCAAGGACTGCGAAGAACTCCTCCGCAGCCGACAGGCGCTTCAGTCGTGCGAGGATGTCGGTGAAATCGATGGGGCGGCTGTCAGCGGAACAATTCATTGCATTCTCCCTGGTCGGAACTGTGGTGTCGGTGCGCTCGCGCACGGCTGACCTGGACCGCACAGCTCCGCGAGGGATGCCTCGCTGCACATTCCATCGTAGAGCTCGACCAGTTGAGTTGCAGTGACGGTCGATTTCGTCTCGGCCGCCTCGCGCCGGACGCGGGCCACCATCGCGGCTGCCAGATCCGGGTCGAGATCGCGACCGCTTTCGCTCAGCACATGGGCAATCGCAGTGGCGCCGGAATGCTTGCCGATGACGATACACCGGCAGCGGCCCACGAGAGCCGGATCGAGCCCCTGATAAGTAAGCGAGTCCTTCAGCAGCCCTGCGACGTGAATGCCGGATTCGTGGGTGAAAACATCGGCGCCGACGACCGGCTTAATGGCCGCGGTCTGCCGGCGGGCGGCCCAAGCCACCTGGGCGGCGAGGTCGGGCAATGCGGTCAGCTCGATGCCGGTATCCGCGCCGTCGAGGACCGCCATCGCGGCGGCCACCTCTTCCAGCGCGGCATTGCCCGCACGCTCGCCGAGCCCCAGGACGGTGACGGAGGCATGGCGCGCGCCTGCGCGGATCGCGGCCAGCGTGTTGGCGGCAGCAAGTCCGAGATCGTTGTGCGCATGAAATTCAAGGTCGATTGGAGACTGCGCCACGAGCTGGGCGACAAGTTCGAAGGTCGAAAACGGGTCGAAAACACCTACTGTGTCGGCTAGCCTGACGCGGCTTGCGCCGGCGCGTGCAGCCGTCTCGATGACGCGGGCGAGATGATCCCGATTGGCCCGCGAGGCATCCTCGCAGCCCACCGCGACGAAGAAGCCGGCGGCGGCTGCGCGCCTGACCATATGCTCGATGACCTGGAGCGCTCCCGCCATATCGGGGCCGAGCTTGGCGGCAAGTTGGATGTCCGACGCAGGCAGCGATAGATTGACGGCGTGGACGCCGCTCTCGATCGCTGCATCGAGATCCAAGGACGTCATCCGGCACCAGGCCATGAGCCGAACCGGGAGACGCCGCGCGACCGCGGCGCGAATTGTTTCGATCTCGTCGGCGCCCATGACCGGCGTGCCGATCTCGATCTCTGTGACGCCGGCCGCCGCAAGAGACTCGGCGATCTCCAGCTTTTCCGTCGTGGTAAAGGCGACGCCGGGCGCCTGCTCGCCATCGCGCAAGGTCGTATCGTTGAGAAAGACATGACGGGTCATGAACGGTAGCCTGTTCTGCTGCCGCTCAGGCATGGACCGGATTGAACGTCTTCGGAGCTTCGCTTACCCGGCCCAGAACTGGGAAAGCCACGCAGCTTCTCCACGATTGCCGGCATGACTTCGAGCACCCGGTCGACGTCCGCTTCGCCGTTGTCCCGCGCCAAGGAGAAGCGGACTGCCGCGTGTGGCGTTTTCATCGCGCTCAGGACATGGCTCGGTTCCAGCGAGCCGGAGGTGCAGGCGGAGCCGGAGGAACACGCGATGCCCACGCGGCTGAGGAGAAGTGGAATCCCATCACTTTCGACATGTTCGAAGGAGATGTTTGCGGTGTTGGGCAACCGGTCCAGGTGATCACCAGTGACACAGGTGCTTGGGATGCGCTGGAGAATCCCGTCCTCTAAACGGTCGCGGAGCGACTTCACCCGTGTGCTCTCGTCGTCCATGAATTTCAAGGCGAGTTCGGCCGCCATGCCGAGCCCGACTATGCCGGGCGTATTCTCGGTGCCAGCACGCCGGTTGTGTTCTTGGTGGCCCCCCTTGATCAGCGAGTGGAAATTGACGCCACGTTTTATGAAAAGCGCGCCGATCCCTTTCGGCCCGTGCAGCTTGTGGCCGGAGAGCGACAGCATGTCGATTGCAGTCGACTTCAGGTCCATCGGAAGCTTGCCGACCGCCTGCACAGCATCGGTATGGAAAAGGGCGCCCACTTCCTTGGCCAACTCGGCAAGCCTGGCCACGGGGAAGATCACACCAGTCTCATTGTTCGCCCACATTATCGAGACGATTGCCACCTGTGGGGTGAGGGCGGCCATATAGGCGTCGAGGTCGAGCCGGCCACGGCAATCCACCGGGATCCTGTGCACCTTGACGCGGCGGGTCTTCTCAAGATGCGCGCAGAGCGTCAGCACGGCGGGATGCTCGACCGCGGACGTCACGATCTCGGTTCGGTTGGGCGCCGCCTCAAGCGCCGAAAGAAGCGCTGCATTGTCGCTTTCTGTCCCACCCGAGGTGAAGGTGATCTCATCGTCGAACTCCGCGCCGATCAGAGCTTGCAACTGCCTCCGCGCCTTTCTCACCGCCGCACTGACTGAGGCGCCAAGAGCGTGCGCCGACGAAGGGTTGCCGAATTGATCCCTAAAGAACGGCAACATCGCTTGCACGACCTCAGGATCGACCCGTGTGGTTGCGTTGTTGTCGAGGTAGACAGGTTTCATGTGCGATCCTCAGTTGACCGGAATGACGCGAGCGCGCGACCGCCTCATTGAGCCTCTGGCGTATGCCGTTGATGATGATGGGCCCGAACTGGCAGCCGGCGCAGACGCCCGAGAGTTTGACGTAGACCGGATCGGCGTCGACATGGACAAGTCCGCAGTCGCCGCCGTCAGCCCGCAGGCAAGGACGCCCGAACACGACAACGTTATCGATAAGCCGAATTTGGCGCAGCAGCGCGATTTGGCCGCCAGCAGCTTGGGTGCCACCAGGAACCGAACTGTTTCGGGAGGCGACGTTCTTTGCATCCTACCTGAAGCGATTGCCGGTCCCAAGATCGGCTTCGACCTTGCCTTGTTCTTGAGGACAGGGACATCTGTTGTGCCGGCCATGTAAGCCTCCTCTGCCGCAAATGAGTCCGTCGGCGGCAATCGCTTCATGGACCCGCACAGGCGCTTCGGGCGATCAACTGAAGGACTTGCCGCAGCCGCACTTCTCGCGCGCGTTGGGGTTATCGAAGACAAAGCCGGAAGATTCGAGCCCGGTCAGGAAGTCGACGGTCATGCCGGCGACATGCGGTTGGGAGCCCGCGTCCACGAACAGCTTGATCCCATCTGTCTCGGTGATCGCGTCGCCCTCGCGCGACACGCTCTCCAGGCCCATTAAGTATTTGAAGCCGGCGCAGCCGCCGGCCTGGACCATGATGCGAAAGCCTTCCGCCGGCTCGCTGGCGCGGGAAAGAGCAGTCTTAATGGCGGCAACAGCGTTGTCGGTGAGCGTAATCATGGCTCCATTCTCCTCAGTCCGGGACCTGCTTGCGCATCAGGTTGCATGCACCGTGCCAAAGCGAAAAAATGTTTCAACACAGCGCGGCATCTCTGACACTGCCGTGGTTCTTGTGAGTCCATTGCTGCGAAGGTGTCGGCCAACCGACACGTACTGTCGGGTTTGTCGGGTCCGCCACGGGGGATGTTGGGCCTGAGTTCTTGGCTGAACTCACATTAAACCAATGACCATGCAGAAGACTTCTCTCTGAGCTTGCTCCGGCGCAATTGGCACGGTTTTTGAAGCTCCATTTGGTGAGGCGGCAAGAGACTGCCGATCCACAATCATGTCGTGGGTGCCCTCGCGATCGATGGGGCGAAGCAAGGGAGCAACATGTCAGGACTGGGTCAGATACGCTTTGTTTGGCGAAGCAGCGCCGCCCGTGGCATCCGAATGACCGATTGGCCGATTGCGACAACACCCACAATCGCTCACCACCGCCCGGTGGCCACCGACCGCCTCGATGAGATTCCATCGGCATGTGCCTGCTCGTGTCACTCGGGTCTCGCCGCTCCGATAGCACCCCCGGTTTTCGCGCGGGTGCGACGACGTGCGCACGCTGTCCAGCGACACTTTGTTCACGGGCCAGCAGCAGATCAGGGTCGAGCATTACGGCGCGCCCGATCGGCTGAAGATTCACCGGCAGGGCAGCTGATCCTCACACGTAGGTGGAAGCAGGGGTAAGACATGGACCAGCGCGAGAAACCGTCGCCGGACGAAATCCGGCGGGCGTGCGAAGACAATCCGAAAATCCGGGAGCATGATCTCGCCGCTCGATTGGGCATTTCGGAAGCCGAATTGGTCGCGGCGCATTGTGGTCACGGCGCGGTGCGCATCGAGCCGCGCGTCGATGATCTGCTGACCGGCCTCGAAGCGGTCGGCGAGGTGATGGCGGTCACCCGCAACCAAAGTGCCGTGCACCAAAAGATCGGCGTCTACGACAAAGTGGTCACCGGCAACCCGCATGCCATGGTGCTCGGCGACGAGATCGACCTGCGCATCTTCCCGAAAGCGTGGGCGTATGGCTTCGCCGTCGAGAAGCGCGAGGGAGCCGAGATCCGCCGCAGCCTGCAATTCTTTGATGCCACCGGCGAGGCGATGCACAAAGTACATCTCAGGCCCGCCTCGAACCTGCACGCCTATCAGAATCTGGCGGCAGAGCTTGTATCCTCCGACCAGGAGCCGATCATATCGGTCGAGGCGAGCGGGGCGCTCGATAATGCAGTGAGTCCAGACCAAGCCGCCACGGTCGACGACCTACGCGAGCACTGGAGCCGGCTGAGCGACGTGCATCAGTTCTACCATATGTTGAAGACCCTGAAGCTCAGCCGCTGCCAGGCGATGCGTATGGCCGACGAGGATTACGCCTGGCTGCTCGACAATGATGCCGTTGGCGCCCTGTTCCAACAGGCGGCCGAAGACGAGATGCCGATCATGTGCTTTGTCGGCAATCGTGGTTGCATCCAGATCCATTCCGGCCCGATCAAGTCGGTCAAGCAGATCGGGCCGCGGATCAATGTGCTCGACGAGAACTTCCATCTCCATCTTAGGACTCATCACATCCGCGAGGTCTGGGCCGTGCGCAAGCCGACGAGGGACGGTCACGTCACGTCCGTTGAAGCCTATGGCGCCGACGGCAAGATGATCGTCCAGTTCTTCGGCACGCGCAAGGAAGGCGAACGCGAGCGCAGCGACTGGCGGTTTCTGGCCGAGAGTCTGCCACGCGTTCCCGGTCCGACCGACCGGGATGTGTAGAGTGCCGACAGGCCCTCGGATTGAACCGGCCGCCATAGGACTCGGCACCACGTTCCGACAGCGGCTCGCGAGGAAATATAGGTCCATGTGCGATAGAGCTTGCCGTGTTAGCGCATACGCACGGTCAGGTGTGCACGCCGGAATTGACCGCATCGATACAGTCAGGCTCGTCGCCGGCCGGATCGCTGCGCACGAGTGCATCGCTCGTCTGACCGGAAATCCTTGCAGCGGCTACAACAACGCATATGCCATCAGCGCCGAACCGAAGCGGAAGCGCGGCCGGGTCTTGTCGGACCGCACCCGAACCTTGCGCTGGATCGCGTCGTTGCTCAATCCGGGCCGTGCGAGCGATCTCCTCGCTCGTCGACCGGAAGGCTGTGCAGCAGCAGCCAAGCCGAACAGCCCGATGTCGCGGACTCGACAAAACCGACCACGGATGTCGGTTGTCGGACGTTGTCCTAAGAATGATGGACAGGTGATCATCAGCGGCGGGCCTAGTGCAGGCTGGCATTGCTTGGTGCAGCGCCATGGGTACGCCTATCCGGCACGCGACTTGCTTCGACAATTTGATCAGCAGGGCATCAGCAGTGCGTCACGGAGCTCAGAGGTGATTGACCAGCCTCTCAACCCTAACGGGGATAAGCGGCGGCTTTGCTTCATGACCGCAGCGCGGCGGAGATGCCCCTTCTGATCGACTTCGCAACCGATCTCATCCGCGCTGGTGCAGGTGGGCTGTATCAGGCGACAGAATCTAGAAGGCGCCCGACAAGAGACGTGCCCATGCTGGAAATCGACTTTATGAACAGCGGTGCAATCTCAATCGAGCCATGAACGCCAATGTAGAGAAAACAAAATGGCGACCAACCCCGTTCCAGATCATGTCCCGCCCGAAATGGTGAGGGACTTCAGCCTGTTTACATCGCCAGGGATGCCACCAACACCCAACGGGGATCCACACGCAGCTGTCGCTTGCGTACATGACGGGCCTCCGATCTTTTACTCCCGCTACAACACGCAAGATGGCCGGGGTACCTGGGTCATCACCCGTGCCGCGGACCAGCGGAAAGTGCTGCAGGACGCAGAGACTTTTTCCAGCCATCGCAGCATCTTCTCCTCCATACTGGGTGAAAACTGGCCGACGATCCCGCTTGAGCTCGATCCACCGGCCCATGGCGTCTTTCGCTCACTGCTCAATCCGCTGCTTTCGCCAAAGCGGGTGTTGGCTTTGGAACCGGCTGTCCGCGAACGGGCGGTCGAGCTGATCGAAAGGATCGCCGCGGCGGGCACAAGCTGCGACGTGATGAAGGATTTTGCCTTTCCTTTCGCGGTGAGCACCTTTCTTCGCTTTCTGGGGTTGCCCGATGACCGACTCGATACATTCGTCGGCTGGGGGAAAGATCTGCTCCACGGCGACGATAAGGAACGACCTGTGGCTGCCCGGACGATCGTGGCATTCATCGACGAACTTGCAGCCATGCGCCGCCAGGAGGCGGTTGACGATTTCATGACCTTTATCGTGCAGGCACAGGTCGAGGGCCGCCGGCTGACGGACACCCAAGTCCGCGGCATCGGCGTGCTTGTCTTCGTCGCTGGGCTCGACACGGTCGCAGCAGCTATAGGCTTTGACTTGGCGTACCTCGCGCGCAACCTCAAAGATCAGCAATTGCTGCGGAGCGAACCGGACCGCATCCCGCTCGCAACCGAAGAATTGCTGCGGGCCTATCCGCCCATTCAGTTGATCCGCGTGGCTACGAAAGATATCGACTTCGAAGGCGCGCCGATCCGGAAGGGGGACTATGTTTCCTGCGCCACGATGATTGCCAATCGTGACCCGGCGGAATTCGAATGCCCCAACACAATCGATTTGGAGCGGGAGGACAACCGCCACGCAGCGTTTGGCTATGGTCCCCACCGTTGCCTTGGCTCACACCTTGCCCGGCGGGAGATTGTCATTGGCCTGGAGGAGTGGTTGGCGCGCATCCCGGCTTTCAGGATCAAGCAGGGTACGGCACCGATAACTTCTGGCGGCCATGTGTTCGGGATCGAAAATTTGATCCTGGACTGGTCTTAGGCCCGCGCCGAGCAGGGGCACAGACAACGGAGTCAGCTCCATGCGCATCATCGTCCAAAATGCCAAATGCCAGGGTCACGCGCGATGCGCGGCGCAAGCGCCGGACATCTTCAAGCTTGATGACGAGGGTTACATCCTGCCTGGTGACATTGAAGTTGCGGAAGGGGAGGAGCTGCCTGCATCGCGAGGCGCGCGATCCTGTCCTGAACGTGCGCTGGAACTCACCCGCCGCTGACGCTTTTGAATCAGACGTCATTCAACCGTGAGTCTGGCGGGCCTGAATGGGGTCGACCATTTCGCCGCATTGGAAAGAACAGCACGCGACCTCTGTCCCAGCACGGTCCACGTCCAACTCCGCGGGGGCATTTCCGGCGCCGAGGTGTTCCCCATGAGGCGCAAACGGCAGGGCGGGGGTTCGCGAAACACCTCTTCCAATCATAGAATTTGCGACAGAGCCGAGGACCAGACGAAAATTACCGAACTACTCGACCGCGAGGCGATCCGCGACTGCCTCTACCCGAAGAACTCCCCGACCCATGTTGCGGCCGGCCGGGTCTCTGCATGACTTGATAGGACAACCCAGGAGAACGGCACCATATTTGCCCAACACTATGCCCGGCTCAGCACCGGCCGATGGCCGCAAATCGAGCTGGACAGGAGGTTCGACCAGCATGTGCTTGCCTGTGTGCTTTCACGTGCGCTCGAGGAGATCGAGGCCGGCGAGGCGACGGCGACGGAGGCAACCGGCCTTTCGCGCGCCGAGCTGCGCGATGTCCTGGCCCGCTGTTTCCCTGCTATTCCTATCAACGCGTTTGCCTTGGAAGAGGTGAGCGAGCCCGAGCCTGACCTGGAGGAAGAACTTCTGCGCGGACTGCTGCTGGCGCATGCCCGGCCGGGCGACCCGGCGAGCGCTCGCTTCGCCAAGATCATCGCCCGGCGTGCCATGCGCAATGACCATCTCTGGCAGGACCTTGGCCTTTTTAATCGAACCGACCTCGGCCGCCTGCTCGCCTCGCATTTTCCGACGCTGGCGGCCGGCAACACCCAAAACATGAAATGGAAGAAATACTTTTACCGCAAGCTCTGCGAGGCCGAAGGTTTTTCGCTGTGCAGCGCGCCCAGTTGCCGGGAATGCAATGATTTCGAAAGCTGCTTCGGCCCGGAGGAAGGCGAAAGCCGCCTCACACGGATCAAGGACGGCATCGCCTCGGATTGAGAGCCGCTTCGTAGATTGTACAGCGCCAGCGCTCGCGCCGCGCCATGAATGTCGACGGACACCTTCGGGGATTGAATGCTGTGCCTGCTGTCCGATTACTCGCCATGCTCGCTTCGGCGGGCGCCGTCATGATGGCGGTGCAGGATGCGACCCGCACCATCGCCGCCGAGCAACTGGTGTTCTCCGGGCCGTTGCTGCTCGCCTGCCTCGCGGTTGCGGCGCCTGGGCGGCCGCGGTTCACCGACGTCATTGTTCGCGCTGGTGCACAGTTTCGCCTCGCTCACCCATTGGGGCGGCCAGATTGTCTCCGGCGTGGCCATCAATTTCGTTGCTGCCGGCTCCGCCATCATTCTCGGCCAGGTTCCGGCAGCGCGCGCGCTGGGGTTCCTGGAAATTTTTCGAACTTTCTGGATCACGCCTCAACCCGAATTGCGTGTGCTTGTTGGACAAATTAGGTCACTAGATTCGGATTTAGGATAGATTTCAGGAGGCTTCGAATTTCTAACGCTCGCGACCTGGCAGGTGGTTCACGTCAGCACGAAGGCGTTTAACTCTACGTGTCTTATTAGCAGCTATGCGCCTAATCTTGGCCATTCAGAGTACCGTCCCTGGTTCCTGAAAACGGACGTGAATCTAGCCATGATGCTGCGCTCGCGGGAGGGATCAAAACTGTCAACAGACCGAGCGGGCAAATCTAAAGGCCCACTTGACGACGAAGAGACTCCATCCTATCTCATGTATGTAACGTGAGATAGATGATGGCCTTGAGATACCAGATGCTGCGCTCGGATCAGGAGCCTGTGCTCGCAGGAGCCTTGAATGGGAAACTCGCATTCGCGCGCATGATCCAGAGCATCGACGGCAATCCAGAGACTGCTTCTCCCCTCTTCCTGGACTTTCGCGATGTACGGTCGCGACTGCAAGCTATCTTCGCGAGTCCGTATTTTCACTCAAGTCATACCTACGGTTGATAGATTCAAAGCTCTACGCAGTCGCAGCAAATCTGAATGAATCGGTGTATGATGAATTTCAGATGGTTGCAGACGCGAAGAATGATGCCATCATAAGCTGCCATCTGAGCGACGGCGGCCAAATTTCTGATGTTGTCCTTGTTGGTAAACTTGACCCAAAACAACAGATTACATTTGACCTAGTTAATAGACTCCGTAAGGCCGACGCGAACACCTTGAAAGAACGCTTCGGCGAGACGGAGAAGACCACGGCTTGGAACAACCGACTCGCTGGACTGGCCGCTCGTGGCCTGATCCGCGAGTTTTCAAAGGGACGTGCCAAATATTATCGGCCCGTCGTAGAGGTAGGGAACGATGGGCGCTGAGTTTCTGAGCCGGATAAAGAAAACGATTCGGAAGACCATCGACATCCAACGGGTGGCTTTGGCGACGCCTCATCTGTTCTCGGCGATTCCTGGGGAGAAGCCCCGAGTCTATCTGGGTACAATCGGCTCCGGCGTCGCGGTCGCGGCAGGCGAGTCGTTCATAGTGGAGTCTAGGAAGTCCGGTTCGATCACATTCAGGCGGGGCAACGACACCGTTGGCTCGATGGACAATCCGCCAACGCAGATAGTCTCCTCCATCCAACAGTCAGGTGGGGTTGCTCGCGCGGTTGTTCAGCGCGTTCATGCCATCTCAGGCAAGGTGGATGTCACGCTGTGCTGACCGACGCAACCAAGAGCACTGAACTCCAGACGCGCATGCTCACGGACAACCCGTACACAAATACGATGTGCCTGGGTTGCGGGATCTGCTCGGAGCGACGAATCTGTGGTGGACTAAGCCTAGAGGCGCAGATTGTGGATTGCTTGCATCACTGCTGCGGCACGCCCGACTTCTGCACGAAAGTCTGCGCTAAGAACACCGTGCTGTTCCCCCAGCAAGTGCGGGAAATCGGAGGTTTCGACCTGGACAGCACGCCGCGCGCGCCTGTTCGAGCCATCACGCTCAAGGGGGATATCGTCGAACTGATCTATCACGGCAGCCGTCGCTCGCAGGCACTGGACGCGGATATCGTGGCGCTGAGGTTGGCGGATGTCGTGGACTTCCGTCGCAAACGCTCCAAGCATTCCAGCGCGGAGCAGCTTCGTGAGACGTTTCGCCTGGCGCCGGATTGCAAGATCATCCTGACCGGCGTGGACCACGACCATAGGATTGAGTCCTGGTGGTCGCTCGGTTCCGCCCGTCCGGCGATCATTAGGGGGCTGGTGGCGCTCGGCATCCATATGGTCACCACGCCGAATTTCAGCCTCGTTCTAGATCATCCTCGTTGGGACGATCTTCACGCTATGAAACGTATCGCGCTGGTCTTCGCCGAATTCCAAGAGAACGGCCTAGCATGCGCATTGCATCCTAATGGGCGAACTTTTCAGGATTTCGAACGCTGGATGTCCTTCGTCGTCGAGCGTCCAGAGGTGCAGGCTCTCGCTTACGAATTCATCACCGGACCAGATCGTACTGGACGACGGCAATTTCATCTCGATCGCCTTGCCGAACTGGCCGCCGCTGTAAATCGTCCGCTCGACATCATCATGCGCGGCAACCCACAGGTCATTCCTTTCCTGCGCGGGCATTTCCGCAAGGTCATTTACATCGATACGACGGCCTTCATAAAGACGCAGAAGCGTCGCATCGCTGAAAGAGTCGCGAACAGTGCTCTTGAGTGGGTCCCTTTCAAGACGCCACCCAAGGCCTTCCTCGATCCATTGCTAAGGATCAATCTTGAGGAGCAGGTGGCTTATCTTCGGGCCGCCTACTATAGCCTACCGCCGCTGGCGGCCAAAGCCGCCTGAGGTGCGCCATAGATAGTCTGACCTTCGAACTGGTTGACGATATTGGACTGGCCGCCTCAAGTGGACCGGGATGGGCGGCACGAATTCCGCCGCAAACCGGTCACGAGCTTGGTCCTCTACTGGAGCTTTGGCGTCTGGGCTATTTGCCGGACGCCCTTGGCCGGTGGCTCGAGGCGCCAGGATTTAGGGAGCAGCTCGCAAATGTCATCGCGATGACGGACTGGTTCAGAGCCGATGGACAACAAGGTGTGATCACGGTTCGTAGTGTCGTCAGAAATGCCATGAATTGGCATGATTTCTCGATCAGGGCCAAGAACGCGGCTACCAGCGTGGGCGTGGGGCAGCAAGAATCCTGGCAACTCATCGCAAGCCTCGAGGAAATTTACACCAACACCATCGAACACAGCGAACGCGCGGATACGGGCATGGTCGCGTATGCCGCCCGGCCGGGCAGTTTCGAATATGTGGTATGCGATACTGGGATCGGGGTTCTGCGAAGTCTTCGCAAGAACCCCCTCTATGCCGGAGTTCTGGACTCGTGCACCGCATTGGAGCTGGCGCTTAGCGAGGGGGTCTCAGCAAAAGCCGAGCAGGGCCGTGGAATGGGTTTTCGTCCCATCTTTGTCGGCCTCGCCAATATTAGCCGAGTAGTGCGTTTCAGGTCCGGCGACGGGGCGCGTATCCTGTCGCGCCAAACAGATGGAACACTGCCCGCGACCACCTTGCAAAGGGCTTGGATCGACGGACTTTTCTGTTCGGTCAAGATCGACGCTCAAGCACCAGGAGCACCATAATGCAGTTCAGGGTGATCTCGGCTTTCGTGGTATTCTTGGGGTCTTACCTACCCTTGAGCCTCATACTTCTCGCACAGGACTTCGAGTACGCTTTTCTAGGCCGACCGCTTTGCTGGAAGGTGTGGGAGAGCGCCTGCTCGATACCGTTGAAAAATCCGGTCTTCGCCGTTGGCATTTTTGTGGCCTGCTTGATTTGTTTCGCGCTGACCTTATGGGCACTTGCCGTGGTCAAACCGAAGGACGAGATCGTTGTGCAGGAAGCAAAACACGTGCCCACCGACCTTATGAACTATACGCTTCCCTATGTGGTGTCTTTTATGAGCATCGACTATCAGGATATTGGGAAACACATCGGAGTGCTTATCTTCCTAGGGTGGATGTTCTGGATTAGCTACAAGTCCGGCCAGATCATTCTGAACCCTGTGCTGATCGTCTTCGGCTGGAAGCTATACGACATCTCCTATAACCACGCCGCGTCGAAGCAGGTGCATAGCGCCAATGTCCTTGCTCACGGAAACATCAAACCAGGCGCGCGATATCGCCAGATTCCCGTTCAGGACATCCTGGTGATCAAATCCAGCACGGGAGAAGACTGATCATGCCGTTGCCGCAAAGCCTGGCCAACTTCGACATACATAATTCTACGGTATCGGTGTGGCTCTTCAAGAAATCCATCGCGCCGGAAGGTGCGCCGCGGTTCACGGGACGTCGCGTCGATACGGACGAAGAGCTCGACAACGCCTTAAAGGTGGCCCTCGCTCAGGCGCGGGACTCGATTCAGGACGTGACTCCCTACACACTCCTGGCGGCGGCGCAGGATGGGATTGCTCTCAGGATCGACGCCTTGGAGACCCACGCCGACGCGATCACCGCGCAGATGGCGGATCCACTTGCCGAAAAGAAAGTGAGATCGTTAAAGGAGGTACAAAACACCAAGTTCTATGTCGTGAAGCTAACCCATGGCGACAGCGCGGTCCACGCGGTTCGAAGCACGGATAATTCCTGGCAGTCCAGGCAGGCTCGCAGCGCCATTTCCGTTATATTCAAGGACGAACAACTTGGACTGAACGAAGAGCCAGCCTTCAGCATATCCCGCCATGTTGATTTCTTCATCGCTGGCGAGGACATCATCATGTTGAGCAAGCCATCATTTGAAAAGGTGCTGAGCTACAAGCAGGCTCATGCCGAGGATTTCGTGGCCTTGCAGGTGGAACCTGCTTTTGCCGCCATTTTCTCTGATGTCGCTCCACTCGTGACATTCGTGGGGGAGAACAAAATCCATCTGCGCCGCGCCTGCGTCATCCGCCAGAAGGGCCATTATCTGGATACGCAGTTTATGCAGCGGCTGCGCGACAATTTCCAGAAGTGCGGGCTGAACTTGATGTTTGGCCAGGACGGCAAGCTGGTCGCGACGCCGGAGACTTGCGCGGATATTGTTCGCGCCTTGCTTGACCACCGGTTGTCGTCAATATTTTCCGAACAGCACTATGACGTGCCCGATGCTACCGCTGTAGCTTGATATCTTTTTGAGCAGGCAAAGCCGGATTTGCCTTCGTCACAGTGGCCATTCCCCGATCATGATCTGGCCCTTCCCGTGCTTCTGGACGAGACATCATAACCGGAGCATCGCGGCGCATAGAAGAGTAGCCGTTTAGCGTATAAGTCCCACTCGGGCGCAGCGTGACAGCTTATGGCGATTTCGCGTCGCAAACAGTAGTCAGTCAGCTATCGGCCCAAGGCTGCCGAGCGCAATGCGCCGCAGCCGGTCATTGGCCAGACCTTCTCGGCCTCAAAGGCAGACATCGAGCGAATGGGCTGTGCGGAGTAGGCGGATCGGTCCCACGACTGTGACGGGTCCACCAATTGCTAGGAACTTCGGCCAGGTCCACCGCCCAAATATTGGGTGTGGTTCACGGTCAGTTATTGTTACTTGAGCAGCGGCAGCACCGGCGGGGATATATCACGGCGCCTGTAGCTAGGTGTCTTGGTGCCTGCCCAGCTCCGATTGACGGGTCTTGGGATATACAACTCCTGAGGCAAGTGTATGGTTGGAAAAGTGGGGTTTACTTGGCAAAGGCAAAAACCAGCTCAAGGGTGGCGGGTTAGGCCTTGGCGATGTCAACTGAGGTAGTCTCTGACACCGTCAGCGGGGGGATATGACAAAAAGCGATGACAACGCGCGTCTCGACGACGAGGTGGTCGGGGGTAGGTTTCAACTGCTTGGAGACCCTCCGCGAGAAGGCGGCATGGCACGGGTCTATAAGGCCGTAGATCGGCATGGCGAAGACGAGATATGCGCCGTCAAGCGAATGTTGCCGCACGCAGATGAACTGCTGGTGCAGGAGAGTTTCGTCAGGGAGTATCGGGGACTGGAGCTGGCGCAGCATCGCAGTGTGGTGCGCCTTATCGACTACGGCTTTGACTGCGCCCGCCAGCCATACATCGCGATGGAATGGCTTGAAGGGAATCTTGAAGACCTGATCGCAAAAACCGGGCCAATGACATGGACCCGGTTTTGGAGAACCTTGGGGTGGCCGATATTGAATGCCATCTGCTGGGCGCAGACGAAGCATCTAGCTCATCGCGATATAAAGCCCAAGAACGTCCTCATCACCGACAACGGTGAGCCAAAGCTAGCTGATTTTGGGATCAGCCGCAGCTACCGTCCCAATGAGCCGCTTTTGCAGAACGGGCGGACCTTTCGGCAGCACGGTAGTCCGCCCTTCACCCCACCGGAGCTGGACGACGGCATCCACTCCTTCACCCGCGACAGCTACTCTTGGGCAGTGCTCGCCTTAAGCTGCCTT
Organism: Mesorhizobium sp. M0189; assembly: GCF_040322135.1. Classification (NCBI taxonomy): domain Bacteria; kingdom Pseudomonadati; phylum Pseudomonadota; class Alphaproteobacteria; order Hyphomicrobiales; family Phyllobacteriaceae; genus Mesorhizobium; species Mesorhizobium sp. M0189. The sequence continues at coordinate 37,654 of NZ_JAMYSW010000009.1, read as the reverse complement.
TCTGGCACGTCTCCGGGAAACCTTGGCGACGTCAGGCAGCTGCTCGAGGAGGTGTCTGAAGCGCCGATTGAGGCATTGAGGCAAGCCTGCCATGATGACCCGACGCGGAGACCTCGCTACGCGCATTTGCTGCTCGCCGACATCGAGCAATGGATGGACTCGCGACGTTCCGGGTCGGGACCAGCGAAGCTAGCGTGCCACTTGAGCTTCACGGACAACTGCGCCTACAGTCTCGAACGTTATTTCGGTCCTGACGTACGGGATCCGCAGGCCGCCCTGCTGGAAGACTTCACGACATTCGCGCGTGTCAGAGCTTCCTCCGATGGACCGGATTTCATTCGCATCGTTGGCGAACAATGGGTCATCACGGGCCAACGGCAGGTGGCCAGGCCAGGCCAGCTACTTGTGCAGAAGGCGATCAAAGTCGGCTCCGCGGCCGCAGAAAAACAGCGCGAGAATACCGATGAGACTAATCTCGACCTCAGTGACGGTGCTCCGTCGAACGTGGCCGCGGCAGAAACCTCGCTCGATGAGATATTCGCGTTGTCGGCACACTCCGAGGTTGTGCGCAGTGAACGTAGGGTATCTGAGCGCGACCGCGTTTACAGAATTTGGCAGGCTTATCTACGCGCTCGGTCTGACTATGAGACAGGTCGCGCCAGCGCGTTGCGGTTTACCGACCGTACTGTCAACGGCTCGCAAGTTACCCTAACGCTGGCTGCCCCTCCGCCACCCGATCTCTTGGGCCAGGACCGACTGATCAACGTCAATGGAGTCGCGGTGGCGATGGAGGTCGTGGCGGTCCTTGGCGACCAAGTAACGATGAGGGTAAACTTCGGTGACCCCATCCGTATCCCCGCTCACGGTATGCTCGAAGTAAATACGCGTCGTGCTTTGAGCGCGGTTGATAAACAGCGCAGGGCGTTAGATGACTTGGCATATGATAGGTCCATAAACCCGGACCTAGGCGAGATCGTGCTCAACGGAACAGGCGCTCATCCTCCGTTGGCAAATGTTCCCTGGACGAGACCACGCGACAAGTTTGATGACGATAAGGTCGTCGTGTTGCGAAAGGCGCTCGGCGTCAGAGATGTCATGGTGGTCGAAGGTCCACCCGGCACGGGGAAAACACGTCTGATCGAAGAAATCATTGCACAGTACCTGGACGCCAATCCTACCCATCGTGTGTTGCTCTCTTCTCAGACCCACGCGGCACTGGATAATGTCCTCGAAAGACTCGCCAAACGAAGTGCGGACATAAACCTGGTACGCGTTGGGCGTATCGACAATGATCGGATCGCTCCAGCCGCAGCGGAGTTCCTACTGGAACGTAAGGCCGAGATCTGGGCATCCGGAGTCCGAAGGGCCGCTCGACCGTGGCTTGCTCAGCGTGCCCACGAGAACGGGCTTGATCCAAACGAGCTTCGTGCGGGTGTGCTAGCTATAAAATTGGCCCTTCGAATTCGCGACCGACTGCAAGCAACTAAGCTTGAACAGGCTGTGGCGGAAGCGGCGAGGTTGCAGGCGCAAGCTGCCGCATCCGGCTCCGAGCCGCAGAATGCGGCTGTCGAAGCGGAATCACGTCGGCGTACGGAGTCCGCGTTGGACGAGGCGGTTAATTTCAAAGAGCGACTGAGCTCGCTACTTCACGACGAGCAGTCTGTCAGACATGAGTTGAGCGAGCTTCCAGGTATAGCCAGGGACCTCGCGAACTCTCAAGATCCTGAAGAATTGGAGGGTTACGCGGCCCTGCTCGTAGGCGATGCCGAGGAGGGCAAGGAGCACCTGAGGCTCATGCACCTACAAGAGGAGTGGCTCGAACGCGTGGGCCGATCCTCGGACTTCCATTCAGCGATGCTCGCGTCGGCGAAGGTGGTGGCATCGACCTGCGTCGCGCTGGCTGGCGTACGTGGAGTCAACGAGGTCGCGTTCGATCTATGTATCGTGGATGAAGCGTCCAAGGCGACCGCGACGGAGATACTCATCCCGATGACGCGCAGCCGTCGCACTATCCTTGTTGGGGACCCCAAGCAGTTACCGCCATTCTTTGAGCGGAAGATATTGGAATCGGAGTCGCTCTCGGAGTTTACGGACGCAGAAATCCGCGAGAACGTGTTCGATCGGCTACTGAAAACGCTTCCGGCAGAGTCGAAGGTCAAGCTGCTCCACCAGTACCGTATGGCGCGGCCCATCGGAGATCTCATCAGCGAGGTTTTCTATGGCGGGGAGCTGAAAAGCCCGATCATGAAGCCGGAGATATCGTTTCCTACTTTCCCGAAACTGGTGACATGGCTCGACACTTCCCGTTTGGTCGCTGCCGAACCGGAAAACAGGGTCGGAACCAGTTGGTCATCAACGTTGGAATGCCGCGTTGTAAGAACCCACCTCGCGCAGTTGGACTTCGTTGCCCGCAACCGCAAGAAAAAATACGACGTCGCTGTTATCGCGGGCTATGCTGCGCAAGTGCGGGCCATCGAGGACGCGATCCGCGACTATCGGGCCACATGGACCGGCCTGACCGTTCGGGTCAACACCGTTGACGCCTTTCAGGGATCGCAGGCGGATGTCTGCATCTACAGCGTTGTTCGATCCAACGACAGAGGGGACGCTGGGTTCCTGAGCGAGCCGCCTCGACTAAATGTGGCGCTGTCACGGGCACAAAGCCTCCTACTGGTCGTCGGAGACCATGCGTTCTGTCAGGCCCTGCCTACAGATCATCCGATGTACGATGTGGTCAACTACATCGGACGCACGCGGGCAGATTGCGAAGTTAGGACCCTCAATGACGCCTGATGAGATTGCTCGCCGGTATGAGGAACTTCCAGGCTATGAACTCCTGGATTTCGCGGAAGCAGCAGCCCCTTTATGGCTACTTAACGTCGAAGCGGTAAGCGTCATTCGACGCGGTCTTCAGCCTATCAAGGAATTTATCCTTCGCAGCCTTGAAGGAGGTCTTTCGTCCGATGATTTAGTCGGATTTCTAGGACTCGACGAGAGCATCGTTAAGGGTGCCTTGTCGGACCTGATGTCGGACAAATTTGTTGCATCGGTCGAGAGTATTATCGTGACAGAATTGGGACGAAAGGTCCTCAAGGAAGGGCTTTCCACGCCCACTGAAGAGGTCCTCTCCATTCTCTTCGACGGCATCATGCGCAAGCCGGTCGCCTCCCTAGCGATGGACTTCGCATTCCCTCGAGACGTCGAGGATGGCGCGGTCGCCGAGATTCCGGCTACACCGCCAACCCAGCCTTCCATAAACGATCTCCACCTGCCAGAGATCGACAACGTCCTGGCCGGGCAGATGAGCCGTCAAGACGTCGATAGGGATATCCTGCGCGTGAAGCGGATCGCTAGGTACCGGCGAGTATTCCGAAAAGTCGTGGCGATGGTGTACAGATCGAAGAAGGGGGAGATCAGGACACGTTTCATCGTCAACGGCGTTCCAGACGAACAATTGGAGCAACGTTTCGCTGAACATGGCGGGAACCTTCGCAGGGGTCTGGTGAGAGCATTCTCGGACAGATACATACAGTCGAACGTTAGATCCCACCTAGGTCAGGACGTAGCCCGGAAAGTCCTAGATCAAGACGACTATCTGATTAGGCAACGAGCGGTATCAATGGCGGCCCTGAAGTGTGCGGCGCTACAGCGGCGTGAAAGCGCAGCCGATCGTGGCGAGATCTCCGAAGACCAACGACCCAGCCCGACTGACATAATGGCCGCCGTCAACGCCGAAGGTGAAGCACGACATGCGTTGATGCAGGCTTCTGCTCGACCGGCTGCAGTTTACGAAATGGCTGAATTACTCCGTCGCGCACTCAATGAGACGAAGAGCAGTCTCTCGATTAGTACGCGGGGGTTGGCTCCCCATATCGTTGATAAGGCCTTCTTACGATCGATCGATCAGATGGTGAGGCGTGGCGTTAGCGTTTCGATTTTCATTAACGAAGAGGCGAGCCAATGGCGCGGTCGGGGAAAAGACTGGGGTCACGCTTTCGACACGCTGGCGCAGCTTGCCCACAAATTCTCAGATCGCGTGACCGTCAAGGAAAGCAAGGAGAAACGCTACTACCACCTTTCCTGGGACCATGAAGTCGCCTTGGTTGCCAATCGACCGATGCTCAGCAATCACGGCCGCATCCGGTCTTTCGAGCAGTTCGCTGGATTCGTCATGCATGACCAGGATCACATTACAGGCTACCTGAACCGCATAGCGAGGCAGTAGTTCGATGTGGCAGATTGCGGGAGTAACCTCCGCCGGCTTGGTGCGCGATCAGAACGAGGACCGGGTCTCGGTAACGGGTCACAGGATCTCGGAAGGGCAAGTTGTCAATCTCAAGGCCTCGCATCGACGGCAGTTCGTGTTGATTGCGGACGGGATGGGCGGGCACGCACGTGGCGAAGTCGCGAGTGAGATCGCTATCGCACATTTGGAGGCGATGAGAGAGATTCTCTTTAAGGACGGCGGATCGCAGACAGCGCTTCGGACGGCAAATCATGCAGTGTACGAAGCGGCCTTCTCAAATCGAGCCTTGCAAGGCATGGGCTCGACCATTGTCGGGATAACCGTGGACGCCAACAGATGCCGGTGGTTCAACGTGGGCGACTCGCGAGCGTATCTGCACCGAGCAGGAAGCCTGATACAGATATCGGAAGATCACGTACCTCATAGGGCGACGGGTATGAGGGTAAGCCATTCAATAACTCAATCTCTTGGAGGTGGCAGGTTCTTTGTAGAGATTGCCCCATCATTGGGTGACTTGACCTTAGAGAAGCATGACCGGTTACTGCTCTGCTCGGATGGACTTTCCGACGTGCTGTCTCACGTTGAAATTGAGGCAATCATTTCAGAATCGGATGTTGCAGAATGCGTCAAGCGCCTACTGGCTAGCTGCCTGGCTCGTGGCGCTCCGGACAATGTCAGCGTTGTCCTGCTGCGTTACTTAGCGTCTTCGAGTTAAAGGTCCGCAACACTGTCGCAGAGGCGATCACGCCCGTGCCCGGGGGTAGGTCCAATGACAATCTTGACCTTGATGCATACCACCTTGGTCATCGCTCAACAGCGCAGCGACTTCCTAACGTCGGCATTCTGGTAGTCGTTTTTGCATCCGCCGGGTTTAGAGCAGCCACTGACCTGCGACGGCAACAAAGGGTCGAAAATGGAATGGCAGTTTCCGGCTAACTCGTTCCAGAACCGGATAGTCTGCTTCCGGCCCAACAGCCGCCGGGCTGCAATGCGCCTCATGCACGAACATGACGTAATCGCGGGAGCGGTGGCCACCAAAGCTGTGGCGGCGATGTTCGGAGCTCTAGCCGGCTGGCTGTCCCCCGATAGGATGAAGAACGGGCTCACGATGGACACCGGGCCCAGGCATCGAACGGAGGACAGCCATGGAGCAGTATATCGGTCTCGACGTATCCATGAAAGAGACGGCAATTTCGATCCGGCAGGACGGCAAAAGGATGTGGCGGGGCAAGTGCGCGTCCGACCCGCAACTACTCGCGGCGCTGATCCGCAAGCGCGCACCCGATGTGCGGCGGGTGGTATTCGAGACGGGGCCGCTGTCGGTGTGGTTCTACCATGCGCTGATGGCAGAGGAGCTGCCGGTGATCTGCATCGACGCGCGGCATGCCAAGGCCGCGCTCGACATGGCCGCGAAGAAGACCGATGCGAACGATGCGGATGGCCTGGCACATCTGGCCGAGGTCGGCTTCTACCGCGAGGTTCGGGTCAAAGGTTTCGACAGCATGCTGATCCGCACGCTGATCACCGCACGGCGCCAGCTTCTTAAGATGCGTTTGCAGATATCCAACCAAATCCGTGGCTTGATGAAGACGTTCGGCCTCGTCGTGCCCAAGGGCGCAGGCAGCGTGTTCGAGCGCAACGTTCGTGACCTTCTGGAAGGCGAAGACAAGCTGGTGCGCATCGTTGCACCGATGCTTAAGGCGTGGAGTAATATGCGAACCCAAACAGCAGAGCTGAGCAAGCAGCTGGCCGCTATGGCGCGTGAGGACCAGCACTGCCGTCTGCTCATGTCAGTGCCCGGCGTAGGCACCGTCACAGCCACCGCCTTTGCCGCAGCCGTGGAGGATCCGGCGAACTTCAGGAACTCGCGCGCCGTGGGTGCATGGGTGGGCCTGACCCCGAGGCGCTACCAGTCCGGTGAGGTCGATAATGAGGGACATATCTCGCGCCGTGGCGACAATCAGTTGCGCGGACTGGTATACGAGGCGGCCGCGGTCATCCTGAACCGGTCGACGGATACCAGTACTCTGCGAACCTGGGCGTTGGAGCTCAAACAACGGCTCGGCTTCAAGCGAGCGGCCGTGGCTCTGGCGCGCAAGCTGGCAGTGATCATGCATGCGATGCTCCGGACGGGCGAGCTGTTCGATCCGCACGGAGGAATGCCCGCCGCAGCCTGATCTGCATATGCCTGCGACGATTTCTTCACTCAACCGATAGCGTTCTTCCAGGACGCACCGAGCCGTCCCTGCCGGGACGTGGCTGAGATCATTCCGCGAAGCGGGAAGCAACTGCCTCCTTAGCAGAGTGCGTAACGAACATAGGAAGATCTCACCAGCGAAACTCATCCTGCGGCGATCAGCTTTGCATCGACCGCGTAGACGACCCTGTACCCGGCATGCGAACGAGCATCGGCAAAAAAGGAGACTGCCTTGCACTTACCCCCTTGACGGTCGAGCGATTAGACGACCCGCTTCGCGGGAGGGGCGCCTCGGCCTGAGCTAGCGCGACTGCCATTTGACTTGAGCGGGTAGAGGCGTCGATCTGACCATGGAGTTCCCTTCAACGAGAGGAACTCGCCATGGCTACCCTGTCGACCGATGCACCAATCTCTCCGCTTCGCTAGCGCATGCAGCACGACATGCTCATGTGTGGCCTGGGCTCCCATACCCAGCAGGACTACGTTCGTCACGTCCGGCGCTTCGCTGTGTTCCTTGGCCGCTCGCCCGACACGGCGACGGCTGAGGACATCCGTCGATTCCAGCTGCATCAGCATGAGAGCGGCGTCGGCCCTGCGACGATCAATCGCGCGGTCTCGGCACTGCGGTTCCTGTTCCTCGTGCGCTGAAGCGTCGGGATCTGGCGCGTGCGCTGGTGATCATGAGGTATCAGCGCAAGCTGCCCGAGGTGCTGAGCGTGGAGGAAGCGGCGCGGCTGCTCGAAGCCGCACCCGGCACCAAAGTACAAGGCCGCGCTCGGCGTCGCCTATGGCGCGGGCCTGCGCGTGTCCGAAGTCGCGCACCTCAAGATCGACGACATCGACTCGACACGCATGCTGATCCGCGTCGAACAGGCAAGGGACGCCGGGACCGCAACGCCATGCTCTCGCCGCAACTCTGGAACTGCTGCGGCTGTGGTGGCGCGAAGGCAGGCGGCGCGGGGTGATGCTCCCAAATGGCTGGCTGTTTCCGGGGCGCAGCTTCACCGCGCCCGATCTCATCGAGGCAATTGCACCGCGCAGTCCAGGAGGCAGCCGAAGTCGCCGGCATCCGCAAACGCGTCAGCCCTCACATGCTGCGTCACAGTCCACCCACCTGCTTGAACAGGATGTCGACATCCGCGTCATCCAGGGGCTGCTCGGCCACAGCAAGCTCGATACGACCGCGCTCTACACCAAGGTCTCGACGCGGACGATCCATGCGGTCGCAGGGCCGCTCGACCGGGCTGATGGCGCTAATGGAAGGCAAGACGCCGCCTGGCTGAGCCGTGCACACCTCTGTTGAGGTCGCCGACATCTTCCGTGCTGCCGGCCCCGCCTATCGAGCATGCAGGTCACCTGAGCCTCATCCAGCTCAAGGTGATGTCGGCGATCGAGCATTGCCGCACCGCGGCGCTCGGCGGTCACGTCGAGGCCTGCGAAGACTGCGGCCAGTGGCGCATCGCCTATAACCCCTACCGCACCGGCACTGCCGAAGTGCCAGGGCGCGGCCGCGCGTATATGGCTCGCCGAGCGGGAGGCCGACCCGCTGCCGGTCGGCTACTTCCATGTCGTGTTCACGCTGCCCGCCGAGGTCGCCGCCATCGCGTTCGGCAACAAGGCGCTGGTCTATGACCTGCTGTTCAAGGCGGCACCGGAGACGATGCTGACGATCGCGGCGGATCCCAAGCACCTCGGCGCGCGCATCGGCATCACCGCCGTGCTCCACATATGGGGATCGGCAATGACCCACCATCCCCATATCCACATGATCGTGCCGGGCGGCGGCATTGCGCCGGACGGACGCCGGTGGATATCGCCGCGGCCGGGCTTCCTTCTCCCAGTGAGAGTACTGGGCAAGCTGTTCCGCCGTCTGTTCCTGATCCGGCTGGTCGCGGACAAGAAGGCCGACGCCTTGGCGACGGGATCTGATCCCGGGGGTTCTTCCTCGTTCAACCCCGCCGTCCTCTTTTTGCGAACCAGCGGGTTGCCGGTCACCTACATACAGCAGTCCAGGGGCGAAACAGGGTCAGCGGGAACGCAGCGAATCAAGGCTTAGGAACCCATTTTGCGTAAAGGCTCTTCGAGGCTGTGGGAACCGTCTTGGCATCAACGAGTGCGACGAGCGAGCGGAACCGCTTCTCGCAGCCGCTGTTCGAGTTGATGCGACTTGCGACGAGGGTTGAGGCCTTCGGTAGATCCAGCATCAGCTTGACCTCGTTTGGCGAGAACGACTTGACCATCTCATTGTAGGATGGCGACGCCGCGTTCGAGACGCCGTATGAGTTGCCAGTCGCTGCCGTCACGACTGCCTCCACAAAAGTGGCCTGCGCTGTTTCCGGAACGCGGTTTTTCCGCGACAGCTTGAGGAGCCGATCGGCGAAGGGCGGCTCGTTGTGGAAGTTATCCCAGCCATTGTGCACACTTAAGAGCTTCCTACTCGCTGATGTGAAGATACTGTGAACCTCGGCTTCGCTCAGCAGCGACAACTGGCCCAGCGTCTCGAAGAACTGCAGCGAAGCCTTCTGACGGGCTTCGTCGCCTTTTGCCTTATAGTCCTGGTGTCGATCCACCAGCGCCGACCTGGTCCGGGGGCTAAGGTCGTTACTGAACGATTCGCAGATTGCGATGGCGTTCAGGCGGGCTTCCTCTCCCGACGCTGGGTCACAGTAGATGCCGTGTAACATGACGAAGATCAGCTCGCGCTGGGCCTCGAATGTTTCCTGGATACGGCGTTCCCATTCTTGTCGTTGATCCTTCTTGAACTTCGTTGCTTTCAGCGCGGCGAGCAGGGACTTTGTGTCCACCCCCTTAGGGTTGTGGGCGCTCGAGAGCGCATGCTTCTGGCAGCGGCTTAGGAAGCTCAGGAACTCGTCTTCGTCGACCGTCCCCGCAGCTGGGTGTGCGATAGAGAAACTGTTGCGTGTGGCCCTGCACTGGTCGAGGAAGAAGAAGTCGTCGTCACCGATCAGGTTGAGCTTACGGCAGAGGTCGAGCAGCTCGGCGTCCTTGAGGTCGAGGAGCGTGTCCTCGTCGAAGGACTTGTCGTCGAGGATCTGAGGGACGACGTTGATGCCGAACCGTCGCACCTTGTCACGCAGTTCCACCACGGCCGCGTTCCAAACGTAGTTGATGGCTGCGTCGAACAGACCGCTGGCGACGGCGACACACATTTTGACGATCCGCTCATCGCGCAGGTGCGGAGGGATCTTCTTGATCAGGCGTGGGAGCTGGGACCAAGCATGGGCGATCTGGTCGTCCTCGGCGAGCAAATTGCGGGGGACTCCCAACGCGGCGGTAAGTTGGGCTAGCATGGGCGAGGAGAGAGGGATCACGTCGGGCAGTGTGACCGCGGGCAGGTCGGTCTTTGGCTTAACTAGGACGTTGCTCATACCTACTCCTTGCATCGACGAGACCATCTCGCCCCATCGGTAGTCTTTAGCCGAAACAGAGTGAGGTCAGCCGGCGCGTGCGGCCTTTGTGCGATTACGTCCACCTGCCGCTCTTTTAACGCTACGCACGGAGACGGCTTTGGGAGCCACGACGTCGCCGAGCCGCTCTATACGGAGGGGCGCGCGCGAGGGAAGGCGAACGACGAGTTCGAGTTGCCCCCCGATCGCCTCGACGTAGCTTTTAAGAGTAGACAAGTACATGTCGGCTTGTTTCTCGATCTTCGAGACCGAAGGCTGCTTGATCTTGAGGACCGAAGCGATTTCGGCCTGGGCCTTTCCAGCAGCACGCCGCAAATCGCCGAGACTCTCGACTTCTCCCCTTAACTCTTCGAAACGCGCGTCGACCCGCTCCCGACGATCCTCGGGGAGCGCAGCGATTAGGTCGTCAAGCTTGCGTCCCATCACTTCTTCTCCTTCTTCGCCGCCGCCAAACGGTCGAGATGCCCTTGATAGCGCCTGTCCGCCTTGGCGATCAGGCTTTTATAGAAGCGCTTCTCACTCACGCCCCGACTTATCGCCGGCGACGAGCAGGATCGGCTTCCGCTTCCGGTCGAATGCGAACGCAACCCGCCAGACACCATCATCAGCGTCGAAGCGAAGTTCTTTCATGTTCGCGAACGACGAGTCATTCAAGGTATCCGCATGCGGTCGCCCCAGTTGGGGCCCGAACACACCGAGCAGCTTAGCCGAGGCCAATAGCTCATCTTGGACGGTCTGGAGGAACGCCTCGAACTCCCCATCGAACTCATCGCCAAAAACGACTTCCCAAGCCATATATAGCTCCTAGGCTATGTGGTCAACATCATCAAGCTGCCGAACGATACTCTGCGGCCGAAACAAGGTACGCGCGGTCGACAATAATCCGGCCGCCGTTGACACGACTGGCAATTCGCGACCTGTCTGCGCTATTGAGCGGCATCATCACCGGCGTTCTGACGGGCATGGCCGGCGCGTAGCTGTCGCTTGCCCAGAATGCCGGCTTGTCGTGAAGGATATGACCGCCAGCAAGGGTTCCATCGCGCCGGCAGCGCTCACCGTCGCCAAATGGAAACCGGTGCCGGCGAGGTTCGCGTGTCTGGCGGCGAAGGTCGCGTGGCCCGGAGGTGAAGCCGGCGAGGCGCTTGCGCTGGTCCATGCGTAATCATGCAGAGGATCGCGCCGCGCCGTGCATGCGATTGCATCTCTCGTCCCGCTGCGCTGCTGAGACCTCTTCTGTCAGGCGGTCTAGGTTTCGCGCTTCGGGCCGAGCAGGAACACTGTCAGGGCGGCGAGGAACGTGGCAACAGCACTGTAGGCAATGGCACTGGCAATCCCGGCATTGTCCACCAATAGTCCGCCGAAAATCGCGCCGGCTGCGATTGCCACTTGGAACGCTACGACCATCAGCACACCGGCGCTTTCGGCTTGCTCGGGAACGGCGCGCCGCACCATCCACGTCTGCAATCCCACTGGCACCGCGCCGAAGGCAAAGCCCCACGCGGCAACCGCAATCGCCGAGCCCGAGGCCGATGCTCCCGCCGTCAGCAGCGAAACAGCGGCTATCGCTATGAGCAGCGGGGCAAGGGCCGCGACTGCCTTGAGACTGTACTCGGCCAGAAGCCCGCCGGCCAAATTGCCGAAGAATCCGCCGATGCCAAAAGCAAGCAACACAAGCGAGATCGTGTTGACATCCAGCGCGGGAACCTTCTCGAGGAAGGCGCGGATATAGGTGATTCCGGCGAAGTGGCCGGAAGCGACCAGCAGGACGACCAAAAGCGCGACCTTGACCATCGGAATCTTGGCCACATCCAGCAGGCTGCGGAAGCTAGCCACTCCGACCGGAGGCAGCCTCGGAATGGTTATGAGTTGCACCAGCAGTGTAGCGGCGCCGAAGGCTGCGGCGAGCATGAAGGCGCTTCGCCATCCCCAAATATCGCCGACATAAGCGCCGATTGGAGCTGCGCAAACGGTAGCGACGGAAACGCCGGTGAGGATGATCGACATCGCGCGCGGCAGGAGGTGGCTTGGAACGAGCCGCATCGCCAGTGATGCCGACATCGACCAAAAGCCTCCGAGCGCTATGCCGAGCACGACGCGTGCAGTCAGGAGAACCGCCAGCGACCACGCGCCGGCCGCCAGAACGTCCGACAGGATCAGCAGCAGCGTCATCGCCCACATGACGATCCTGCGGTCCAGGCGCTTTGTGATGATGGCCACCGTCGGCGCCGAGATCGCCCCGACGATAGCGGTCGCCGTCATCGCCTGTCCAGCCGCACCCTCGGTGACACCGAGATCATGCGCGAGGGGCGTGAGCAGGCTGACAGGCAGAAACTCTGCCGTCACCAACCCGAAGGTGCCCAAGGAAAGCGAAATGACCGCACCCCATGCGGGACCAGACGGTTGGTCGGGCTTTTCTGGGTCGTGCAGAACAGCGTCCATGACGCCTGCCGCGGATCGGGTCATGAACGAAGTCTCCACTTTGGATGCACTGCAACATGAGGTTGGCTGCCTTGACCCACATTAAAGACACAAGCGCATTTCGCGGCGGCGTTGCACGGAGGAGGGGATGTTCATTGCTTCGCGATATTTTGTGACGGTGCGGCGCGCAACATCGATGCCGGTTTCCTTCAGCCGGACAGCGATGTCATCGTCGGAAAGCACGTCGCCGGGAGATTCTGCGGCAATTATCGCTTTGATCCGATGGCGGACAGCTTCGGCGGAGTGCGCATCGCCGCCTTGGCAGGACGCGATCGCGACGGTGAAAAAATACTTGAGTTCGAAGACTCCGCGCGGGGTAAGCATGTACTTGTTCGAGGTCACCCGGCTTACCGTCGACTCGTGCACGCCGATCGCGTCAGCGACGGTTCTGAGATTGAGAGGCCGCAGGTGGGCGACGCCATGTTCCAAAAAGGCATCCTGCTGGCGCACGATTTCAGCCGCAACCTTAACAATCGTCTTGGCGCGCTGATCGAGGCTGCGGATTAGCCAGTTCGCGTTTTGCAAGCATTCGTTGAGAAATGCTTGATCTTTCGAATTTTGGACAGTTTGACGCGACACTTCGGCATAGTAGGTTTGGTTGATCAGCAGCTTGGGGAGTGTGGCCGGATCAAGTTCGATCTGCCACCCGCCTTCCGGCGAGGGCGTGACCCAGACGTCGGGTATGATTGATTCAGACGCACCGGATTGGAATCGGTTTCCAGGCTTGGGATCGAGCGCCCGAATCTCATGCATCATGTCGAGAAGGTCGTCTTCATCGACGCCGCAATGCTGCTTCAGTGCCTGAAAATCGCGTCGCGCAAGCATTTCAAGATTGGCAACCAAAGCTGCCATTGCCGGGTCGAACCGGTCTCGCTGGCGCAACTGGATTTCAAGGCATTCTCCGAGAGTTCGGGCAAAAATTCCCGGTGGATCAAAGTGCTGCAAGGTTCCGAGAACCCGTTCCACATCAGCCTCCCGGACATTCAGGCTCTCGGCCAGCTCCAAAAGGTTTGCCCGAAGATAGCCAGTGTCTTCCAGATCGGCGGCAAGCTGGCCAGCGATCAGCCGCTCCTGTGGTGTGAACGCAGTGAGGGCGATCTGACGAGCGACATGGTCGTGCAATGTCTCGGCGAGGCTGGCAAACTCGTCGAGGGAAGGGCCATTACCCGGCGGGTTGTTGGTCGTGTTGCGAAGTGATTTCCATTGCCCGAGCCGTTCAGGCGAGCCGGCCCCGGTCGGTCCGTCAACGGCGTTTGCGCGTGGGCCGACACGCTGATCCGCTCCCGAAATCGAAACATCGCCAAAAGGCCCGCCATCGTTTGACGCAGATTCCAAGAGCGGGTTCTTCTCGATTTCCCGCTCCACGAACTGATGCAGTTCAGTATGCGCCAGTTGCAGCAAGCGAATCGACTCAATGAGTTGAGGCGATGCGACCATGGATTGCTTCTGGCGCTGAAGCAGGCTTGCTGAGGATTGCATGGTGAGCGCGATAATCCTGTCGAGGGAGCCTCTTGGGGCGGGCAATGGCACCAGTGAGACGTTTTCTAGGTCATGCGGCGGCTTTCAGCGTTTCGAGAACGTTTTGCGGAGATGAGACGCCATAGGGGTCGGCCTCGCAGTTGTCGGAGAAACCTTCCTCCTCGAACCACTGCTCCACCACGCCATTGTTGATCAGGGCGGCGTAGCGCCAGGAGCGCATCCCGAAGCCGAGATTGTCCTTTGCGACCAGCATGCCCATCTTGCGTGTGAACTCGCCTGAGCCATCGGGGATGAGCTCGACCTTCTGCAGGCCCAAGGACTTCCCCCACGCATTCATGACGAAGGCATCGTTGACGGAGACGCAGTAAATCGCGTCAATTCCCTCCTTCTCAAACTCATCATAGAGCTCTTCGAAATTGGGCAGTTGGTAGGTCGAGCAGGTCGGAGTGAAGGCGCCAGGCAGCGAGAACAGGATGACGCGCTTGCCGGCAAAGTAGTCGTCAGATGTCTTTTCTTCCCAGCGATATGGATTTGGGCCCTGGACTGACTCATCGCGAACACGCGTGAGAAAGGTGACGAAGGGAACCTTCTTTTGAACGGTCATCAACTTGCTCCTGAGGAAAAAACTGGCGCGCTGGATTCTGGCAGAGGCTGGCGCAATACCGAGCAATGGCTCGTATGCCGGGCATGAAATGAGGCCCTCGCGGCTCGCACCCTCCTTTTTCCATCCCGATGTATGGGAACGTCTTGGCTGCTGGTCTTCGTCACCCGAACGCCATCGATCTGAGCAAGTGGAGGCTGTCGAGCCGCTGGGGCAATCTTTCCACGGCTATGGCGCCGGAAGCGGCATCCATCGCTCGCGCTCGTGCCCGGGACAAAGTGATAGCGGGCCCGAAGTAGCCAATATCGAACGCGTGTGGAGGCCTCAAATGTGACTTCACGCAAGAGACCCGCGTTACTGAGCTGGTTCGGCGTATTGTCGAAGTTTGCCAGTGACACGACCTTGGCTTCGGTGGCTCTTTGATGGGGCTGTTGGGCACTCACATGCTGATCAGAACCGGTAGACGGCAATTGCGCGAGCGCCATGTGTTGGCGTGCCGCCATCGGACCAGCCGTGCGCAAAGCGGCTGCCGAGGAGGGACCTCCGGAGGAGATGATGTACCGATGTTCAGCGGGAACAGGCACCGTCTCCTCAGGCCACGGTCTAGAGCTTCGCGTGTCGGGCATGGCGCAAGTCGCTTTCATCGTGTTTTGATGGGCTCTGACCAGGAGCAGCAAGCGGCGTGCCATTTCAAATAGAGATGCTTTTGGAGCGATCCTTTTTCTTGGGAGGACCGTGTCTTCAAGACCGGGCGCGCCCTATAACCGCCTCGTCAGCACGCTCGACAAGGGTGCTGTATGGTGCGGATATGCGGCGCTTCCGCACCGGCTGGACAAAGACGAACCGAAAGCCGAGCCGATGCCCTACCTCACACCGGCGGGCACTGCAGCGATTTCGTAGCGTCTGCCGCAAACGTGTTCTTGCGTGCGCAGGCTCGGCTTTCGCGAACATGCGCCTGTCGCAGCAACCATGAGCGCGCGCTTCGGCAAGCGCCTGACTCCGTGAGGATCGAATTCCCCAATCGTGTCTATTTGCCACCCTCTTATGTTCGAAACTGGACCAGAATGTCGCAAGCCCGACCGAAAGGTCGCCGAGGCGTACTATCCGACACTGTTCTGTCGCCTTTGTTGGCCCGCGACACCGGCCTATTTCGCCGAGCTCTTGTCTGGCCTCAGGCTAACCCGATGAACAGCAATCACAATTTTTTTCTTCTCCTGGGTCGGCCAAATTGGCACGAGTTTTGAAGCTCCTTCGTTGCGGGCCGGGAGCTGCCGACCGACCTTAATTTCGTGGATGGCACCGCGATCGATGGAACGAAGAAAGAAAAGCAAATGTCAAATCCGCATCAAGTAGCATTCTATGGGAAGGGGGCCTCGGCGAAAACGCCCGCTACCAAACAGGCTCGCCGCCCTTGTCGACCCTTGCGCAGGAAATCTTGATGGCCGGCTGCGACTCAAAGGCCCGCCACACTCGCCTTATCCTGAACTCGAAGGCGCAGGATAACGTTCTGCATCTCGCCGCGCGGTATGCCTAGGCAGTTACACGTTGGCCGACCTTGATAATCGAATCGGGCTACGCTGCGGAGGACGTCGTCTACATGCCTTCCTAAGCCATTCGCTGCCCGCAGCGCCTGCCGGTCACCTCCCGCCCTTCCATCGCTTAGAGATCAAGTGCCACCATGTCCGAACAACCCTTGCCGACGCTGCCGATGTGGCGCGTCGATCACATCGAGCCCTCGCCCGAGATGTTGGCGCAACGCGCCAACGGTCCGATCCACCGCGTGCGCTTCCCGTCCGGGCACGAAGGCTGGTGGGTGACAGGCTACGATGAAGCCAAGGCGGTGCTGTCCGACGCGGCGTTCCGGCCCTCGGGAATGCCGCCGGCGGCATTCACCCCGGATTCGGTGATTCTCGGGTCGCCGGGGTGGTTGGTCTCGCACGAGGGGGGCGAGCATGCCCGGTTACGCACGATCGTGGCGCCGGCCTTCAGCAACCGCAGGGTGAAGCTGCTCGCGCAGCAGGTCGAGGTGATCGCCGCGCAGTTGTTCGAGACACTGGCGGCCCAGCCCCAGCCCGCCGACCTGCGGCGCCACCTCTCCTTTCCACTTCCGGCCATGGTCATCAGCGCGCTGATGGGCGTGCTCTACGAGGATCACGCCTTTTTCGCCGGGCTGTCCGACGAGGTGATGACGCACCAGCATGAAAGCGGCCCGCGCAGCGCGTCGCGCTTGGCCTGGGAAGAACTGCGCGCCTACATTCGCGGCAAGATGCGGGACAAGCGCCAGGATCCTGGCGACAACCTGCTGACGGATCTGCTCGCGGCGGTCGACCAGGGCAAGGCGACCGAGGAAGAGGCGATCGGCCTGGCGACGGGCATGCTGGTGGCGGGGCACGAGAGCACCGTCGCGCAGATCGAATTCGGCCTGCTGGCCATGTTCCGCCATCCGCAACAGCGCGAACGCCTGGTCGGCGATCCATCCCTGGTGGACAAGGCGGTGGAGGAAATCCTGCGCATGTACCCGCCGGGCGCGGGCTGGGACGGCATCATGCGCTATCCGAGGACCGACGTGACCATCGCGGGCGTGGATATTCCTGCGGAGAGCAAGGTGCTTGTCGGCCTGCCGGCGACGTCGTTCGATGCGCGCCATTTCGACGACCCGGAAATCTTCGACATCGGACGCGACGAAAACCCGCACCTGGCGTTCTCCCATGGGCCGCACTACTGCATCGGCGCGGCGCTGGCCAGGCTGGAACTCAAGGTGGTGTTCGGTTCGATCTTCCAGCGCTTTCCCGCGCTGCGCCTGGCCGTGGCGCCCGAAGAACTAAAGTTGCGCAAGGAGATCATCACTGGCGGGTTCGAGGAGTTCCCGGTGCTCTGGTGATGCGCGGACGCCGCCGGGAATCGCGATCTTCTCCGCAATTTGCCGGCGCGCCTGGCGCGCCGGTCCGATCAGCCAGCCAACAGGTAACCAAGATGGACGTGCAAGAAACCACGGCAGCATGCCGGGACGCCTTCGCCCAACTGGCGTCGCCAGCGTGCATCCACGACCCGTATCCGTTCATGCGGTGGTTGCGCGAGCACGATCCGGTGCATCGCGCGGCGTCGGGCCTCTTTCTGTTGAGCCGCCACGCCGACATCTACTGGGCGCTCAAGGCCACGGGCGATGCTTTCCGGGGACCGGCGCCGGGCGAACTGGCGCGCTATTTCCCGCGTGCGGCGACAAGCCTGTCACTCAATCTGCTGGCGTCCACGCTAGCGATGAAGGAACCACCGACGCATACGCGTCTGCGCCGGCTGATCTCGCGCGATTTCACCATGGGCCAGATCGACAACCTGAGGCCGACCATCGCTCGCATCGTCGCAGCGCGCCTGGACGGCATGGCGCCCGCGCTGGAGCGCGGGGAGGCGGTGGACCTGCATCGGGAATTCGCGCTGGCCTTGCCCATGCTGGTTTTCGGCGAACTGTTCGGCATGCCCCAGGAAGACATGTTGGGGCTCGTCGCCGGCATCAGCGCCATTCTGGAAGGCCTGAGCCCGCACGCCAGCGATCCCCAGCTCGCCGCGGCGGACGCGGCCAGCGCCAGGGTGCAGGCCTACTTCGGCGACCTCATACAGCGCAAGCGCATCGATTCCCGCCACGACATCGTGTCAATGCTGGTCGGCGCACACGACGACGATGCCGACATGCTGTCGGATGCGGAGTTGATCAGCATGCTGTGGGGCATGCTGCTGGGCGGCTTCGCCACCACTGCTGCGGCCATCGGCCATGCGGTCCTGGCGATGCTGGCGTATCCCGAACAGCGGCACTGGCTGCAGGGAGATGCCGTGGGGGTGAAGGCGTTCGTCGAAGAAGTCCTGCGCTGCGACGCGCCCGCCATGTTCAGCTCCATTCCGCGTATCGCCCAGCACGACATCGAACTGGGCGGCGTGGTGATCCCGAAGAACGCGGACGTGCGTGTGCTGATCGCGGCCGGCAATCGCGACCCGGACGCCTTCGCCGATCCCGACCGCTTCGATCCCGCGCGGTTCTACGGCACCAGTCCTGGCATGTCGACCGACGGGAAGATCATGCTGAGCTTCGGCCATGGCATCCACTTCTGCCTCGGTGCGCAACTGGCCCGGGTGCAGTTGGCCGAGAGCCTGCCGCGGATCCAGGCGCGCTTCCCCTCGCTGGCATTGGCCGAGCAGCCGACCCGGGAGCCCTCCGCGTTCCTTAGGACGTTCCGCGCGCTGCCGGTGCGGCTGCATGGGCAGGGGGGCTGAGATGCGCGTCCTGGTCGATCAGGATCTGTGCGGTACTACCGGGCAGTGTGTGCTGACGCTGCCTGGCACCTTTCGCCAGCGCGAACCGGACGGCGTGGCAGAAGTGTGCGTGGCGACGGTCCCGCAGGCGCTGCACGCCGCCGTGCGGCTTGCGGCCAGCCAGTGCCCGGTCGCCGCCATTCGGATCATCGAAAGCGACGCTGGCGATGACGAGCGCGCCAGCGCCGACCCTGCGCCTTCTCCGGCGGAGGCCGAGCGGTATGCCGCGAAAGACCAATGCAATCCAGGAGACACGATGGGACGGTTTGAAGGCAAGGTGGCTGTGGTGACCGGCGCCGGCGCCGGCATCGGCAAGGCATGCGCTCTCGCCATCGCGCGCGGGGGCGGCAGAGTGGTGGTGGCCGACATTGATGGCTCGGCGGCCATCGCCTGCACCGCGCAGATCGGGGCCGAAGCAGGCCACGCGCTGCCCCTAGCCATGGATATCGCCGATGCGCAGGCGGTGGCAGCGCTGTTCGAGACGGCGGAGCGGCACTTCGGTGGGGTCGACCTCCTAGTGAACAATGCGAGCGCCATGCATCTGACCTCACGCGACCGCGCGATCCTCGACCTGGACCTGGCGGTCTGGGATCAGACCATGGCGACCAATCTGCGCGGCACGCTGCTCTGCTGCCGGCAGGCCATCCCACGGATGATCGCCCGCGGCGGTGGCGCGATCGTCAACATGTCGTCGTGCCAGGGACTCAGCGGTGACACGGCGCAGACGTCCTACGCCGCGTCGAAGGCGGCGATGAACATGCTGTCGGCCTCGCTCGCCACCCAGTACGGTCATGCGCAGATCCGCTGCAACGCCGTTGCGCCGGGTCTCGTCATGACCGAGCGTCTCCTCGCCAAGCTGGACGAGTGCATGCAACGGCATCTGCGCCGTCACCAGCTCCTGCAGCGCGTCGGCCGCCCCGAGGACGTGGCCGCGCTCGTGACGTTCCTGCTCTCCGACGATGCTGCGTTCATCACTGGCCAGGTCGTGTGCATCGACGGCGGCATGCTGGCGCATGTGCCGACGTACGCCGACGGTGGCAACAGCTGCGCCGCGCGGCCTGCCGGCGACACCGCCGAAGCGGCCGCGGCGGCGCGCTGCTGATGGACATGCTGCTCAACCCGCTCAATCGTCGGCACCGGCTGCGATGCGACATCCCAGTCATGCCCGGCGCTTTCCCCCTGGTCGGGCATCTTCCCGCCATCGTCTGCGACCTGCCGCGCCTGCTGCGGCGCGCGGAACGGACGCTGGGCAGCCACTTCTGGCTGGATTTCGGCCCTGCCGGACACCTGATGACCTGCGTGCATCCGGATGCGTTCGCACTGCTCCGGCACAAGGACGTGTCCTCGGCCCTGATCGAAGAGATCGCGCCCGAATTGCTTGGCGGAACGTTGGTTGCCCAGGACGGCGGCGCGCACCGGCAGGCGCGCGATGCGATCAAGGCGGCGTTCCTGCCCAAGGGGCTGACCCAGGCCGGCATCGGCGACCTGTTCGCGCCCGTCATCTGGGGGCGGGTGCAGGCGTGGCGCGACCGCGGCGACGTGACCATCCTGCGCGAAACCGGCGACCTGATGCTTAAGCTCATCTTCAGCCTGATGGGAATCCCCGCGCAGGACCTGCCGGGATGGCATCGCAAGTACCGGCAACTGCTGCAGTTGATCGTCGCGCCCCCGGTCGACCTGCCGGGACTGCCCTTGCGGCGCGGCCGCGCCGCCCGAGACTGGATCGACGCGCAGTCACGCCAGTTCATCCGCGACGCGCGCGCGCATGCCGCGCGCACCGGGTTGATCAACGACATGGTGAGCGCCTTCGACCGCAGCGACGATGCGCTTTCCGATGACGTCCTGGTCGCCAATATCCGCTTGCTGCTGCTTGCCGGTCACGACACCACTGCCTCGACGATGGCCTGGATGGTGATCGAGCTGGCGCG
Source organism: Mesorhizobium sp. M0189 (assembly GCF_040322135.1). Lineage (NCBI taxonomy): Bacteria > Pseudomonadati > Pseudomonadota > Alphaproteobacteria > Hyphomicrobiales > Phyllobacteriaceae > Mesorhizobium > Mesorhizobium sp. M0189. The sequence goes on along the minus strand of NZ_JAMYSW010000009.1, from coordinate 16,995 downwards.
GCAGCCTGTGCTGTGGGACGCCCTGGTCGAGGAGGCGCAACGCGTGGGCGCGGTGCCGACCCGGCACGCGGATCTGGCGGAGTGTCCGGTCGCCGAGGCGCTGTTCCGCGAGACGCTGCGCCTGCATCCGGCGACCACGCTCCTGCCGCGTCGCGCCCTGCAGGAATTGCAACTCGGCCAACGGCGCATTCCCGCGGGCACCCATCTGTGCATCCCGCTGCTGCATTTCTCGACCTCGGCGCTGCTGCACGAGGCGCCTGATCAGTTCCGCCTGGCGCGGTGGCTGCAACGCACGGAGCCGATCCGGCCGGTGGACATGTTGCAGTTCGGTACCGGCCCACACGTCTGCATCGGCTACCACCTGGTATGGCTGGAAATGGTGCAGTTCTGCATCGCCTTGGCGCTGATCATGCACAAGGCCGGGGTGCGGCCGCGGTTGCTGAGCGGCGTCGAAAAAGGCCGGCGCTATTACCCGACCGCACATCCGTCCATGGCAATCCGCATAGGCTTCTCATGAGCTGGCATCGCATGCCCCGTGTGGCGAGGCAGCGGCGCCGGCGAGGCGCGGCATTGCTGCACTCAGCGCACGCGCTCGGTGCGCCGCCGGCAACACCGCTGCGGCTTGGCGCTCGCTGTGGCCATCTCGTGTCAGGTACAAGGACATGAAAAACATGCAGACCGGTTCCACGCTACACGACGACCGAACTGGCGTTTCCGCGCTCTGCGGATTGGGCGCGCAGGCGCGCGGCGCATCCGGCAGGCTGCTGCCGGAGATCTGGATGCAGGACGGCGCAAAGCGGGTCGAACAGGCGCTGGCGCATCTTCTCTGCGCCGAAGACGACGGTGAGACCGAGCTGATGGCGGCGATGCGCTACGCCACCTTGCATGGCGGGAAGCGCACCCGCGCCTTGCTGTGTCTGGCGGCCGGCGCACTGGCCGACACGCCGGCGCACATGCTCGACGACGTCGGCGCAGCCATCGAGATGATGCACGCCTGTACCCTGGTCCACGACGACCTGCCCGCGATGGACGACGACGTGCTTCGCCGCGGCCTTCCGACCGTGCACGTCAAGTTCGGCGAAGCCACTGCGATCCTGGTCGGCGATGCGCTGCAGGCGCACGCCTTCCTGACCCTGGCGAGCCTGGATGCGCCGGGCGACAACCGTATCGCGCTCGTGCGCGAACTGGCGCAGGCCGTGTCCGCCGAGGGTGCCGCAGGCGGGCAGGCCATGGATCTGTCGCTGGTCGGAAAGCACGCCGAGCTGGACAGGATCGTGGCGATGCACCGGATGAAGAGCGGAGCGTTAGTGCGCGCGTCCGTTCGCATGGGCGCGCTGTGCGCCATCGCGGAGGATGCCGCGCACGCTGCGCTGTACTGTGCGCTCGATCGCTACACCGCCTGTTTCGGCCTGGCGTTGCAGGTGGTCGACGACATTCTGGACGCGACAGCGGATACCGCGACGCTGGGCAAGACCCCCGGTAAGGACGCGGCGGCGCAGAAGCCGACCTGCGCGTCGATCATGGGGCTGCAGGCAGCGCGCCAGTTCGCGCTGGATTTGTTGCGCGGCGCCGGGGAAGCCATCGTCCCGCTGGGGCCGCGTGCGGAACGGTTGGCGCAGATGCTGCAGCGGGCCAACGTGTATCTGTCCGCGCCATATGCATGAGCGCGCCCGTCCGCATGGACTCGCCCTATGCTGCTGCGACCGGTCGGCGGGCGATGCATGCTGCTCTTTGTCCGAGTCCGCGGCGCCCATCGCAGCCGTTGCCCGCTCCTGGTCCTCGCCAACCGTCTGCAGAAGGAACATCCCGCGTGAACGCGCTGTCCGAACAGATCCTTTCCGAATTGCGCCACCTGCTGAGCGAGATGAGCGACGGCGGCAGCGTCGGTCCGTCCGTCTACGACACGGCGCGAGCTCTGCAGTTCCACGGCAACGTCACCGGTCGGCAGGACGCATACGCGTGGCTCATCGCGCAGCAACAGGCCGATGGCGGATGGGGAAGCGCAGACTTCCCGCTGTTCCGCCATGCGCCCACGTGGGCGGCGTTGCTGGCATTGCAGCGTGCCGATCCTGTTCCCGGCGCTGCCGACGCAGTCCAGGCTGCAACCCGGTTCCTCGAGCGCCAGCCCGATCCCTACCTGCATGCGGTGCCGGAAGACGCGCCGATCGGCGCGGAGCTGATCCTGCCGCAGTTATGCGGCGAGGCCGCATCCTTGCTGGCCGGCGTGGCGTTTCCGCGCCACCCGGCGCTGTTGCCGTTGCGGCAAGCGTGCCTGGTCAAGCTGGGGGCGGTGGGGAGGTTGACGAGCGGCCATCCGTTGCTGCACTCCTGGGAAGCCTGGGGGACGTCGCCGACCACCGCATGCCCGGATGACGACGGCAGCATCGGCATCAGTCCGGCGGCCACCGCTGCGTGGCGTGCGCGCGCCGTGACACAGGGGAGCACGCCGCAGGTCGGGTGCGCCGACGCGTATCTGCAGGCGGCATCGCGGGCGACGCGCAGCGGCATCGAAGGTGTCGTTCCCAACGTCTGGCCGATCAATGTGTTCGAGCCATGCTGGTCGCTGTACACCCTGCATCTGGCCGGGCTGTTCGCGCATCCCGCGCTCGCCGAGACGGTGCAAGGGATCGTCGCAGAGCTCGACGCCCGGCTGGGCGTGCGGGGTCTGGGCCCGGCCTTGCACTTCGTGGCCGATGCGGACGACACCGCCGTTGCGTTGTGCGTCCTGCGCCTTGCAGGCCGCGACCCGGCAGTCGATGCATTGCGCCGTTTCGAAATCGGCGAGCTGTTCGTCACCTTCCCCGGCGAGCGCAATGCCTCGGTGTCGACCAACATCCATGCCCTGCATGCGTTGCGAATGTTGGGAAAGCCGGCCGCCGGCACCAGCGCCTACGTCGAGGCCAATCGCAACCCGCACGGTCTATGGGACAACGAAAAATGGCACGTTTCGTGGCTGTATCCCACCGCGCATGCGGTCGCTGCGCTGGCGCAAGGCAAGCCCCAGTGGCGCGACGAGCGCGCGCTGGCGGCGCTGCTGCAGGCGCAGCGCGACGACGGCGGCTGGGGCGCCGGTCGCGCGTCCACATTCGAGGAAACCGCCTATGCGCTGTTCGCGTTGCACGTGATGGACGGGAGCGAAGAGCCGACAGGGCGCCGGCGCATCGCGCAGGCGGTGGCGGGTGCGCTGGAGTGGATGCTCGCCCGCCACGCGGCGCATGCATTGCCGCAGACGCCGCTGTGGATCGGCAAGGAACTGTATTGTCCCACCCGGGTGGTGCGCGTGGCCGAACTCGCCGGGTTGTGGCTGGCGCTTCGTTGGGGGCGGCGCGTCTCGGCCGAGGGAGCAGGAGCGGCGCCATGATCCAGACCGAACGCGCGCTGCAGCAGGTGCTGGAGTGGGGGCGTTCCCTGACCGGGTTCGCCGACGAGCATGCCGTGGAAGCGGTCAGGGGCGGCCAGTACATCCTGCAGCGCATCCACCCGAGCCTGCGCGACACCAGCGCCCGCACCGGCCGCGATCCGCAGGACGAAACGCTGATCGTGGCGTTCTATCGCGAACTGGCGCTGCTGTTCTGGCTCGACGATTGCAACGACCTTGGCCTGATCGCGCCGGAGCAGCTCACCGCGGTGGAGCAGGCGCTGGGGCAGGGCGTGCCGTGCGCGCTCCCCGGATTCGAGGGCTGCGCTGTGCTGCGTGCTTCGCTGGCCGCGCTCGCCTACGATCGTCGCGACTATGCTCAGCTTCTCGACGATACCCGGTGCTACTGCGCGGCGCTGCGCGCCGGACACGCGCAGGCGGCAGGGGCGGAACGCTGGTCCTACGCCGAGTACCTGCACAACGGCATCGATTCGATCGCCTACACGAACGTGTTCTGTTGCCTGTCGTTGCTGTGGGGATTGGACATGGCGACCTTGCGCGCGCGTCCGGCGTTTCGCCAGGTCCTGCGCCTCATCTCCGCGATAGGGCGCCTGCAGAACGATCTGCATGGACGCGACAAGGACAGGTCGGCCAGCGAGGCCGACAATGCGGCGATCCTGCTGCTGCAGCGCTATCCGGCTATGCCTGTGGTGGAGTTCCTCAACGACGAGCTGGCCGGCCATACGCGCATGCTGCACCGGGTGATGGCGGAAGAACGCTTTCCCGCGCCCTGGGGACCGTTGATCGAGGCCATGGCGACCATCCGCGCGCAGTACTACCAGACCTCGACCAGCCGCTACGGCAGCGACGCTGCGAGGGGAGGCAGCGTGCGTCGGCCTGAACGCGCGGGACGCGGCGGCGTGCCCGCGCTGCCGTCGGTCCGATCCGACGCAACGCCGTCGCCCGATGCGACGGATGAAGCGAGCATGAGCGACACCGCCCTGAGCCGGCGCAAGGACGACCATCTGGACATCGTGCTGGATCGGCGAACGGCCCCGGCCACGGTCGCCGCCGGCTGGGAGTACATCCGTTTCGAACACTGCGCATTGCCCGAGTTGGACCTGACGCAGATCGACCTGCGCGCCTCGCTGCTGGGCAAGACCATGCGCGCGCCGCTGCTGATCAGCTCCATGACCGGCGGCATGCCACGCGCCGAGGCCATCAACCGGCATCTGAGCGAGGCAGCGCAAGCCTTGGGGATCGCTATGTGCGTCGGTTCGCAGCGCGTGAGCCTGCAATCCCGCAACTCCCAGGGGCTGTCGCGCGCGCTGCGCCGCTTGGCCCCAGACATTCCCTTGCTGGCCAATATCGGCGCCGCGCAACTGCGCGAGGCCGACGGCCTGGAACTGGCGCGCCGGGCGGTGGATGCGCTGGAGGCGGATGGACTCATCGTCCATCTCAATCCGCTGCAGGAAGCGGTACAGCCGGAGGGCGACCGCGACTGGCGCGGCGTCCTGGCGCAGATCGCTCGCGCCGCGCGCAGCGTGGGCGTGCCGATCGTGGTCAAGGAAGTGGGATCGGGCCTGTCCGCCTCTGTGGCCTGTGCGCTCGTCGAGGCTGGCGTGGCGGTGATCGATGTCGCCGGCGCTGGCGGCACCAGTTGGGCCGCGGTGGAGGGCGAGCGCGCCCGCGATGCAGCCGACCGTGCAGTGGCGATGGCGTTCGCCGATTGGGGGGGTCCGACCCCGGCCAGCGTGCAGGCGGTACGTCGGGCGCTGCCAACGGTGAAGCTCATCGCGTCGGGCGGGATCCGCGACGGCGTCGACGTAGCCAAGGCCATCCGCCTGGGCGCGGACATCGCCGGGCAGGCGGCCGGCGTGCTGCGCGCGGCTACGGTATCCACCGAGGCGGTTGTCGCGCATTTCGAGATCGTCATCCGCCAGTTGGCCGTCGCCTGCTTCTGCACCGGGTCGGCTGATCTGGCGGCGTTGCGTCAGGCGCGCTTGTTGCCTTCGGCGCATCTGCCCGCCGGTTGATGCCGCGGTCGCGTCTGTTTCGCGTTCATAGAGCCACCGTCGGGCGCATCGCCGAGGTTCAACTAGGCGTCCGCTGAATGTTCTTTCCGTTAGCCGTTTTCGCAGCGACGTACGCACCGCGCCCATTCGGTAGAAACGCTTTGGGCCGTGGCCATGGCAGCTGTTCTCGGAGGAACGCCGTTCGCTGTGCAGCGCTAATCCTGGGAGATCCTCGAATGAAGGAATGATCTCTCTGCATATCATTATCTTCATATATGATACGCGAACAGATCATTGAAGGTTTGAATTGCTCGCTTGATGAGATACCTTTGCGTATCATCGGGCATTGGAATAGATCGTATAGGTATCATGGTGGAATCTGAATCGGAAATTCTGCGCGAAATCGGTGGGCTTTTCAGGCAGGTGAGGCTGGCCGCTGCCATGACGCAGCAGCAGGTCGCTGATTTGGCGGGTATATCCCGTCCCCGCTATCGCGACATCGAAAAGGGAGCCGCGGCGGCGCGTGCGACGACGCTCATGAATATCGCTCGCGCGCTCGGTCTGGAAATGATGCTGGTTCCGCAAGTCATGGTGCCGGCTGTCCAGGCTCTGTTGCGTCCGCATGATGATGACGACCTGCCCGCCTTTGTTCCTCAATCTGACGATGACGATCATGGCTCCAGTCTTTCACGCACCTAAGACGATCCCGTCGCTGGACGTGCTCTTGAACGCACTGAAGATCGGCACAATCGTTAGGACGCCGGGCGATTTCAATGCATTCAACTTCGATGAGGCCTACCGCGCGACGGGCGGCTTTCCGGTTTTCAGCCTGTCGTTCCGGGCAGCGACCGGAGGATTGCGGAAAGGACCGAAGCCTCTGGCGGGCGCCTTGCCGGCCTTTTTCGCGAACCTCCTACCGGAGGAGAAGCTACGCGAGGCGATGGAAAAGCACCACGAAGGCAATGTCCGGCCAGGCAATGATTTCGATCTCTTAGCGGCGCTGGGCGCCGATCTGCCGGGAGCCGTACGGGCGTTGCCAAGTGACGGCGCGATAGCGGTTTCGCAGGATGCTTCAAAGGATAAGCCCAAGGCACGGTTCTCACTTGCCGGCGTGCAGATGAAGCTGTCGGTCAGAATGGAAACTGGAAAAGGCGGGGGCCTTACCTTGCCGATGGACGACGAGCAAGGCCGGTACATCGCCAAGTTTTCTTCAACGGTGTTTCCGGGCGTTTCGGAGAACGAATTCGCCAACCTGGCGCTGGCCGCAGCAATCGGCATGGAGGTGCCTGAATGCGAACTGGTCGAGAAGTCCAATTTTGAGGGCATTCCCGAAGAATTCAACACGCTGTCGGAGGGCAAGGTCCTTCTCGTCAAACGTTTCGATCGCGGCGCCGATGGCGATAGGATTCACATTGAGGATTTTGCTCAGGTCTTCGGTGTCTATTCCTCGCGCAAATACGAGGGCGCTGCTTACCATGACATAGCCTCGGCTCTTGGCGTGGCCGTCTTGACTACGGCGGCTCTCGAATTCGTCCGCCGCTTGGCGCTGACTGTCATCACCGGCAATGGCGACATGCACCTGAAGAACTGGTCGTTGATCTATCCCGGTAAAGGCGACAAGCCGGTGCTTGCACCAATCTACGACGTTCTGTCGACCGTGCCATATAGTCCCGCCGACGCCATGGCGCTTTCGCTTGGAGGAGAGCGCTCGTTCAAGGCGCTAGCAGCACCGCGATGGAAAGCATTTGCGAACCGTGCAATCCGGAGCCGCCAGTCCTGAAGGCAGTGGTCGAGACCGTCGAACTCGTCAACGAGCACTGGTGGCATCTGCCTGAGCGCGACGTTGTCGCGGGGAAAGTGCTCGGGTGGATCGACGAGCATGTGAAGGCGATGACGCCGATACTGAACTCCTGCGCCGAGAAGTGAGCCGAGCCTCTTGGCTTAACGTTGGCGGAATGATCGCCAGCGCCGGTGGCCCAGCCTCACTTGGCAGGCTTCTCCCTTTTTGTTGCGCGTCAGTTTTGTCCGCTGTCCAACGATGTCGGATTTGCGACATAGTCGCAGTAGAACTATGATGTTCTTTATAAAACACGTACATGCAGGTTCCGCTGCGAGCCTTAGGTGCTGAGGGAAACGCTTGTCGCATGCAGATGATGTTTATCCGGTGCTCTGGCTGCGGCGAATTGGACCAACAAAGATAGCGTTAGAAAGTATGGCTCCGGCAAAACTCATCCAACATTGCGGTTAAGCGGCCCGACAGTCATCTCCGACAAGCGACAAAATCAACTGAGCGTTCTCGAGTGCCCGTCAGATATGCGCCGTGTGGACCGACGCGACTGCGGTTCAGAATGAGACCCCCGGCGCGTGTCACGATTGCAGGACCCGACGCTCCGGGACAGCTCAAGAACCTCTTGGCTTGCGCGGCGACATGATTGGCGATACTCCAGCCGAATTGGAGCACCAGAAGCTGGCCCAGCAGCAGCTGCAAATCGGGGTGCAGCACGAGTGCCATCATACGTGCGATTAGTGACAACACCAGCGCGACGGCCCAACGACCGCTTGGGCGGCGTGTAAGAAATTCCGCTCGGCACCACTATCTGAAGATAACCAGGGTGCGCCAAGACAAGACAGGCGAGGTCGAGCCGTCAACGAACGCATTGTAAAAAGCGGCAGATGTGTTGGTCGCGGTTGAGCGCCAGCTCGTGTTCAATGTGCGAACGGCCGGCCCAGATCAATGGCAGGCTGGAGCGATACAGAGGTATGCGTAGACCGACGTCCTTGCTGCGGTCTCCCCGATCAAAATCGCCTCAGACTCGCTGCCTGACATTCCCAACTTCTTTCCGGTCTGCGAGGTATGCGGGTCGCAAGTAACGGAAGCCGACACGTTGTGTCGCCTTTGTCGGGTCCGCGACACAGGCTGGCTTAGCCAATCTCTTGTTGCCTCGGGCTAAGCAGCTGAAAAGAATTCACGAATTTTCTTCTCCGGCCCAGTCAGTCACGTTGGCACGAGTCTTGAAAACCTTGGTGCAAGGCGGCGAGAGCTGCCAACGCATTCATGTCGCGGGCAGCCGCAAATGGAACAGAAGAAGGAAAGCTACATGTCAGGTCTGCGTCAGATCGCGTTCTACGGCAAGGAGGGCATCGGCAAATCGACGACGTCCCAAAATACGCTCGCCGCCCTTGTCGACCTCGGGCGAAGGATCCTCATCGTCGGCTACGACCCCAAAGCCGACTCCACCCGCCTGATCCTGAACGCGAAGGCGCAGGATACGTTCTGCACCTCGCAGAACAAGAAGGTTCGGTGGAAGATCTCGAACTTCAGGACGTGCTCAAGGTCGGCTGCTTCCAAGCATCCTGACTTGTTGTACAGCATGCTGTGAGGACACCTGATGCATTGTCGCGCGAATCGTCGATCAATTGTGAACTCACAAAGGATATCACCATGACTGAGGTTATTCGCTTTACCTGGCAGGCACTTCATGCCCATTTCAAAACCGATGATTTGATGGAGCTGACGAGCTCCCACCGACGGTTTTATCCACATCTCCTGCCGGATCTTCAAACCATGATCGAAGAGCAGATCGCGCCTCTGTCTCCCAAGCTGGTCGGCGTCCACCAGTTCTACGACTCTGAGCCCATGAAGCTATCAGACCTTATCATTCGCCAGGAACATGCCGTCGTTCCGATAACACCCTTGCAATATCAGGACATCGACATCGGCGAAGAGGAGCCTTATGCGTCTCTGCACAACGGCCTGTGGTTGTTCCAGATCGGCGACGAGCCGGTTGCGGTTTTTCTGTCGCAGTTCACCGCCCCATACAATGGCATGACATACGTTCAAGTGGAAATCGCTTTTCTGCCCGGCGAGCAGGCATGCGACTTCTCGCGCGAATTTCTTCGCAAGATCCAGGAGGGCTGCGAGAGCTCACGATATTATCGCAACAAGGTCCTCTCTTTCGAAGAAGATGCAGGAACCTCTGGGATGCAGGGTACGATGCGGGTTCATGGTCTTCCTGCCGTATGCCGGAACGACCTGGTGCTTTCCGAGGCAACTATGGCGCGTCTTGATGCCCACATCTTCGATTTCGATGGACACCGAGAGGAGCTGAAGCGTCTCGGCCAATCGACGCAAAAGGGTATTCTGCTTTACGGACCTCCTGGGACAGGCAAGACGCACGTCATCCGTCATGTTTGTGCCAACCTGCCTGGCCGCACTACCGTTCTGGTCACGGCTGAGCAGACAATTGCGATTGGGTTCTACATCGCGCTGGCGCGTACCTTGCAGCCGAGCATCGTCGTGCTGGAGGACGTCGATCTGGTGGGCCGGTCGCGAGAGGATGTTCATGGTCAAAAGGCCGAACGCCTCCTCAACCGTCTGTTGAACGAGATGGACGGTCTTGAGTCAGGGACAGATATCTTTTTCTTCCTGACGACGAACCGGCCGGAGGACATTGAGGAAGCGCTCGCTTCGCGCCCGGGCCGCGTGGACGAAGCTATTGAAATTCCGCTCCCCGACGCTGGTTGCCGCGAGCGGCTGATAGCGCTCTATGGTGGTGCTCTCACCTTCGAGAGCGGAGCGGTGGCCGATGCCGTCGCACGCTCAGACGGCAGCAGCGCGGTCTATGTCAAGGAGATGGTCCGTCGTCTGGCCCAACGGAGCCTCGCGCGAGATGGCTCTCATTTTGTCTCGCGCGACGATGTGGAGGTGGTCTTCGGCGACTCCGGAGTATTGTCCAGCCGTCTCAACAGGCGCATCGTCGGCCTCACCGACAAGGCGTCAAGAAGAAAAAAGGCCGAAGAAGATGACAGTGACTGCTGCGGCTAAAGTTCTGCGGCCCGAGTGCGCCTTGTGCTGATTTTCGATGACTTCGCTCTAATCAGCGCAAGGCGCCAGTGGGCGCCCCTCGGCCATGCCTGGTCGGCTCGATGCGAGGCCAGGAACGATGAGTGCCCGAATTCACCTGGCGGCTCACCTGCGGAGCGGTCCCGCACCGCTCCGATCCGCCGCAGTCAGTGTTCGTCGTGAACGACGCTTGCGCACTGCCAGCCCTGGATGAACAGCCTCCGATAGCCGAAGCGTCGCCACTAATTGGCGAGGCTGCAGGAGTCGTTCGCGCAGCGTGGTGTGATTTTCATGGAATGAGCACGCGAAAATGGGGGGTCGGGATTCCACGGTCATTGACAGCGTGATATGATTTCGCGGTTGGTAGCGATCAGCCACTGTCCAATTCCGTTCCGGTTCGCACGCATTCCAGATAGGCGCGATAGGCGAAGCTGCGGTCGCGCTTCTTCCCCATGGTGTCCACGAGAATATTGGCTTCGGTCAGCGCCTCGATCGCACGGATCGCGGTCGCTTGCTTACGCCGATCAACTTTATGACCGAGGCAACGCTCACGACCGGATGACGCGGCGATTGCTCGAACAGTCTGACTGCGGAGCCGGAGGCGGATTGGGCTTGGAGCAGTCGCACCCGGTGCGAGGATACGAGATTGAACAGTTCACGCGCCGAAGCGACGGCTTCACCGGAAGTGGTGGCGATCGAGAAAGAAGTCTATCCAGCCCTCCCAGTTCCCTTCCACCGGATTAAAATCGAGGCGCCGGTAGTACTCTTCCCTGTGGCGCTTGAAAAACAGGCTGAGATAGAGGAGCCGCGCCTTTAGTAAGCCCCAGTGCTCCAAGAGCAGGGCGATCAGGAGTCGCCCGATCCGCCCGTTGCGGTCGAGATAGGGATAAATGATCTCGAACTGCACGTGGCGAAAACCTGCCCGCACCAGCTTCGCTAGCGGATCGTCGACGTGGATGTATTTCTCAAATTCGCTGGGAAGCTGGGGAAGCTTATCCGGTGGCGGCGGGACCTAGGTCGCATTGCCTGGCCGACTTCCCCCGATCCAGTTCTGGCTGCGGCGTACGTCTTCTTGTTCGAACAACGCACGACGCGCATCAACCGCTTGTGCGTCTCGTTCAGGAGCGCATGGAAATCGGCAGCCCCTGCTTCGACGCAAGCTGGTCGCGGGCATAGGCGAGCGTGTCGAGGTAGTTCGTGACCGCTTCCATATCGGCGTTGGGTGCCGGCCCCTCTTCGGCCTCGAAAGCCAGAAGGTCCACGAGTGCTGCCTGCGTGCCCTCGATCTGCGACGAGATCACTGCCTCCTTGCGCACGAAGGCATAGATGAACCAATCGAGGTCAAGGCACCATATCGCCAGCGCTCGCCGCCCTTGTCGACCTCGGGTGATTGCCATGACGACCATTGTGTACCGAGATGGGATCATGGCAACGGACAGCCGCGTCTATTCGAGCGACGGCAGCCCGATCGGCTTCAAGAAAAACCTGCACGTCCTGCCCAATGGCGCCCTGGTCGCGTCCTCGTCGAGTGATGTCGGCCAGACCGACGCCGCGAGCCACGGCGGCCAGACCGACGCCTTCGCCAAATGGTGCAGCCAGGTGGTCAACGAAGGCCATCCCCACCCATGACAGCAAGATCGGCGTCAAGGCGCTGCTGGTGTGGACCGACGGCACCGTCCACTACTGGAACCATTGGTCCTGCTTTACCGGGCCGCTCGAGGCGCCATTCTTCGCGATCGGCTCCGGCACGGAGTTTGCACTGGGCCCGCTGCACGCGGGCAGAACGGCCGAGGAAGCGGTCAGGATCGCCAGCGAGTACGATTCCTTAACCGGCGGGCCGATCCACACTGCGAAGCTCTCCCCTATCCCGAACCCGCCCAACACGCCGATTTCGGGTGTCTAGCCGTGAAGAATCTACGCCGTCAACGTCACCCAGCGGCTGACGCTTACCTAATGCGGCCGCAGCGAGGCGCAGAGACCAAGCATGTGCTAACGTTCAACATGGATCACCCGATTGGAGGCCGGCCAGTTGTCGGGCTCCTGGGAGATCAATAGCGGTCGCAAGTAACGGAATCCGACACATTGTCGTCTTTGTCGGGTCCGCTACACACGGTTTGCTTAGCCAATCTCTTGTTGCCTCGGGCTAAGCAGCTGAAAAGTATTCACAAATTTTGCTCCGGCCCAACTCAGCCGAGTTGGCACGGGTCTTGAAGCCCTTGGTGCAAGGCGGCGAGCTGCCTTCATGGCGCGGGCAGCCGCAAATGGAACAGAAGAAGGAAAGCTACATGTCACGTCTGCGTCAGATCGCGTTCTACGGCAAGGGGGGCATCGGCAAAGTCGACGACGTCCCACGCTCGCCGCCCTTGTCGACCTCGGGCAAAGGATCCTCATCGTCGGCTGCGGCCACAAAGCCGACTCCACCCGCCTGATCCTGAACGCGAAGGCGCAGGATACGTCCTGCACCTCGCAGCACAAGAAGGCCCGGTGGAAGATCTCGAACTCCAGGACGTGCTCAAGGCCGGCTACTTCCATGCATCCTGACTTGTTGTACAGCATGCTGTGAGGACACCTGATGCATTGTCGCGCAAATCGTCGCTCCATTATGAGCTCGCAAAGGATATCATCATGACTGCCGTTCGCTTTGCATGGCAGGCACTCCATGCCCATTGGCGCTTTACGAGGATGTCTACTGCCGGCGCGGCGCTGCCGAGAACCACATCAAGTCGTGGAAGACGCATCTCGCCGCCGACCGCACCTCCGGCACAAGAGCGACGGCCAACCAGTTCCGGCTGTTCCTGCATGCCGGCGCCTACTGGCTTATGGGGGGCCTGCGTGCCGCGATGCCGAAACGCTCCAGCTTTGCAGTCGCTCAACTCGACACGCTGCGACTGCGCCTCATCAAGATCGCCGCTCGCATGGTCGACATGAAGACCCAAATCCGCCTGCACCTGCCGACATCCTGCCCGGACCAGCGCATTCTACGCATCGTCCTCAGTCGCATCCCGCAACTCGCGATATAAGCAATGGGGCGCAGACGTCCCGGAACAAACCCGCTGACCTCAACCCGCAAACCCTCGCCTTCCATCACGACGGATCACCGCCGGCGCCTGATGAGGCTTGGGAAAACGCACAGCAAAGGAAACCAGATCGCCGCTTCAGGCCGCCGAAAGCTCTTCGCCGTGCATCAAGCGGGCTAGGTTCCGCGGGCGATCTAATGCTTCCCAGAATCTCTACAATCAACTTTTGTGTCGAGGAGGAAAGTATGTGGTATAAGACGGCGATGGTGGTCGCGCTGGCCACAATCTGCACAGGCTGCATGACGGCGGAAGACCGCCGTGCCGCGGACGAGGACCGCCGTGCCGCGGACGAGGCGCAATGCCGGTCCTACGGCTTCGTCGGGAACGATGCCTTCGCCGAATGTCTGCAGCGCATCGAGCTCGAGCGCCGCGCGGACCTGAGAAGCGCGTGCGCTTTCGATCCTTGGGACCGGCCGGTGATCTATCGTCCGGTCATCATCCGCCCATGGCCCTGTTTTGAAGATTGGTAGATTCATGTCGTTTATGCAGCCTGTCAGGATGTTCCTTACGACGCGACCGGGCACTCGATAGGATCAAAGGCGTGTGCGGCTAGAGCTGGTCCGGCGATGAAGCGGGGGATCTCGGCTTCGTCGCCACAGGTTTTGGCAGCAGCGTCATTCCGACCACCGCAAGGAGCCGGAGAAGCTCGCCTACTATCTGGTCTGGGGCACGGCGTTGGCCGAACTGGCCGGTGCCGCCGCCTGCGCTGGGCGGTCGAGGAATGGCTTCGAGCGCACCAAAGACGATCTCGGCCTCGACCACTACGTCGTGAAATTCGCTGACTGCTTTTGAGGCTACTGTCAGCTAGCTCTGCCAAAAGGGTTGTTGTTGGGACAACAACTGGCGACCTTATGAAACCAGTCACCTTACCAAAACCGTCCGACGTGCCGATCGCAGATGGCAAACGACACCGGATCATCCGCAAAACATTAAAGAACGAGAGAAAGGCAACAATGACACCGTCACCAAAAGATGTCGCGGCCCCGGGCCTCCCGAAACCGTCGACGAAATTTCGGCCTGACTGGCTGCGCCCGATACTTCCTGCGATCGCGCTGGCCCTGGTAACGACCGCTCCGGATCCGGGCGCCACTTACAACGGGGGACGGAAATGTGAGAAATTTCCTAAATCTTTGTTGTGCAATCCGCCAGACGACGGAGCAGACGACGGAGCGGACCGTGGTCAAGGGTGATGGATGAGCTTTTCCGCCCCATGTCCTTTGTCACAGGTTTGTCCTTCGTTGATGGGCAGCACGGGACGAGATGGGGCTTAAGACGACGGTTGATCCAGCTCTTATCCGCGGGTTGGTAACCGCACTGGTGCCTTCGGCCACACGCGGTCCCTGATATCCAGGTCGGCGAACACCTTTCGGATGAAGGGGAATGGTCGCCGCGAGGCGTTCAGGACCGGGCCGGCGCCGTCGCGATCCTGGATGCTGGCGGGATGCGGATAAGGGACGAGAGCCCGACCGTCGGTGTCGACCAGCGCATGGCGCTTGCGGCCTTTGATCTTCTTGCCGGCGTCATAGCCACGCGGCCCGCCACTCTCGCAGGTCTTCACGGTCTGGCTGTCGATGACGGAGGCCGTGGGTGAAGCCTCTCGGCCGCAACGTTCGCGATCCAGCATCAGGAGCTTGTGGTTGATCTTCTCGAACAGGCATGTGTCACGGAACAAGCAAAACCAGCGAAACACCGTGCTCCTCGGCGGAAAATCCGATGGCAGAAGACGCCACCCGATCCCGCCGCGCATGACGTAGAAGATCGCGTTCACGATCTCGCGCAATGGCCATTTGCGCGGTCGCCCCGTCGGGCGCGCCGTGGGCATGAGTGGCGCGATCAAACTCCACTCTGCGTCCGTCATGTCTGTTTCGTAACGCAGGCTTCCGCGGTTATGCTGGCGGCGAGTAGCTGGCGTCCACATCAGGTCTCTCCAATCAGGCTTCGACAACCCGTTGGAATCACGACCGCGCCAGCTGCTCAACCCCTTCGGCGAGATCAATATTGGAGCACATGTTTGTGTGGATGTAGATTCACACGAATCCACTAACACATTGAATGCGAGGGCGGCTTGCGGCATGACCGAGGTGCGTGAGGATAGCGGCCCCCCGCCGTAGCCTTGCTGATAGTGCCGTGCGGTTGACGGATCGGATTATGCTCGGCGTCTCGCGATCGTCGAGCATAACGCGCGAAGCCCGCGAGCCCGACGATCCAAGGCAAACCGGCATGGCGAAACACTGCCTTCATGAACAAGCCGTCCGAAGCTCCAGTCCATCCAGAATAGCATTGGTCGGGCGAGTGACAAACTGGCGAACAGCCTTCACGTGTGCCGCGCATGAGAGCGCCGGCCAACGAGCGGGCAAAACCCGTCAAAGCTTCTTGAGCAGTGCGCCGCCGATCGAGTATCCCCGCCCTGAAGGTGCAGAGCAGGCCGTAATCGCCCGCCTTCATATCCTCGTGGTTTTCCTTGAAGGCGATGATCGCGCCGGCCGCCGCCGTGTTGCCGAGCCGCTCCAGCACCATTGGCGCCCGGTCATGCCGACATCATGGCCGAAGGAGAGCTTCAGGATCATCGCGTTCATGCGCGCATTGGCCTGATGCAGCCAGAACCGGCGGATGCCATGCGGGGTCAGGCCGTGCTCGGCCAGGAAATCCGTTGAACATTGCCCCCAGCGGTGTTTCAGCCGCCGACCATCGGACCCCAACCACCGCCACCGGCCGGTGGAGGAACGCGCCTGCGGCGCCCAGCGGAGCCACCAGGCAGGTAGGAACCGGATTGTTGGGGATCTTGCGGAACCACCGGAGCTGTTTCACCATGTCGCCGTCGAAACAAGGTCAGCACGAAGGCGCCGAGGCAGCCGCCGAGGGGATGCCGAACGGTGCAAGCCGCCAGAACAGCTTCCAGTCGATATTGCGGTGGTAATGGTGCGCCGTGCCGGATGCGGCCGTGGTGAACACTTCCGCCGCGTGCACCGCGGCCGAAGCCTGCGCCGGCGGAACGCCGAAGGAAAGCAGAACCGTCGAGGAGATCGCGCCGTATGCCATGCCAAGCGCACCGTCGACCGCCTGGGCGAGAAAGCCGACTATGGCGAACAGAATGAATTCAGTCATTGGTGTCCGCCATAAAGTGCGCCGCATGCAGGCCTGTGGATCGGGCAGCCGGCTTGGATCCGCGCCAGAGAAAAGGGCGGCATCGCTGCCGCCCTTTTCCTGTAGTTGGAGGTTGGCTGGATCAGAAATCCATACCGCCCATACCGCCCATGCCGCCGCCGCCCATGCCGCCAGGCATGCCGCCGCCGCCACCCGACTCCTTCTTCGGAGCCTCGGCGATCATGGCTTCGGTGGTGACCAGCAGGCCGGCGACCGAGGCCGCGTCCTGGAGAGCCGTGCGCACGACCTTCATCGGATCGACGATGCCCATGGCGATCATGTCGCCATATTCGCCGGTCTGGGCGTTGAAGCCGAAGGTCGCGCCCTTGTTGTCGAGGATCTTGCCGGCGACGATCGAAGCTTCGGCGCCTGCGTTCGCTGCGATCTGGCGGGCCGGAGCCTGCAGGGCGCGGCGAACGATGGCGATGCCGGCGGTCTGGTCGGCATTGGCGCCGGTGACGGTGATGGCCAGCGAAGCGCGCAGCAGGGCGACGCCGCCGCCGGGAACGATGCCTTCTTCGACGGCCGCGCGGGTCGCGTTGAGGGCGTCATCGACGC